>CACHKS010000006.1:0-56889 GCA_902580485.1 uncultured Pelagibacteraceae bacterium | reverse complement strand
CTTAAAATCACTTAAAGTTAATTCTCCGTTGATTATAACAATATAATTGTGTTCAAAATCTTGAATAAAATCTACTTTTTGTTTTTTTGTCTTTCCAAATTGTATATCGAGTTTACTAAAATTTTTTGAAACAATTGCGTTAAGATCTGAAAATTTCCAATCTTCATTTTTTTTATTTGGAAATCCAGTATTATTAAAATAATCTAAATTTTTTAATCTAAAATTCTTTTCTTCTTTTGTAAAATTTCCAATTTTATCAATTTCATCAGAGTTAATTTTAAAGTTAAGCATTTTGATTAATTCCTTTATAACCTGTTTTTTCTAATTCCATTGCAAGTTCTTTAGTTCCTGATTTAATAATCTTTCCGTCTGATAAAACATGAACAAAATCTGGTTTTATAAAATTTAACAATCTTTGGTAATGAGTAATAACTAGAAAAGATTTTGCATTATTTCTAGAAGAATTTACACCATCTGCAACAATTTTTAGTGCATCTATATCAAGGCCCGAGTCTGTCTCATCAAGAATTACCAAATTTGGATCTAGAATTTTCATTTGTAAAATTTCATTTTTTTTCTTTTCTCCTCCTGAAAAGCCTACATTAAGTTGTCTTGATAACATTTTTTCATCCATACCCAATTCATTAGATTTTTCCTTCACAATTTTTAAAAATGATAAAGCATCTAGTTCTTTTTTTCCTTGGGCTCTTCGTACTTTGTTTAATGAAGTTCTAAGAAAATTACTTGTATTAACCCCTGGAATTTCTGTAGGGTATTGAAAAGCTAAAAAAATTCCTTTTTGGGCTCTTTCATCTATGGGTATTTCATTTAGGTTTTTTCCTTGATATTTTAACTCTCCTGAAATTTTGTATCCTTCTTTCCCAGAAAGGACATTTGCTAATGTACTTTTGCCCGAACCATTAGGGCCCATAATTGCATGCAATTCTCCAGGTTTAATAGAGATATTGAAACCTTTAAGAATTTCTTTATTATTTATAGAGGCATTTAAATTTTTTATTTCTAACATTAGCCTACACTTCCTTCTAAACTTATACCTACAAGTTTTTGAGCTTCTACAGCAAATTCCATAGGCAATTGTTGTAAAACTTCTTTACAAAAACCATTTACTATAAGACTTACTGCTTCCTCTTGATTTAATCCTCTTTGATTACAATAAAATAATTGATCATCGTTTATTTTTGAAGTGGTAGCCTCATGTTCGACTGTAGAGGAAGAGTTTTTATTTTTAATATACGGAACAGTATGAGCTCCACATTTATTACCCATTAACAAAGAATCGCACTGAGTGTAATTTCTTGAGTTAAGAGCTTTTCTTCCTATGTCGACTAATCCTCTGTAGGTGTTATCTGCTTTTCCAGCTGATATTCCTTTTGAAATAATTTTACTTTTTGTATTTTTTCCTAAATGTATCATTTTGGTTCCAGTATCAGCCTTTTGATGATTATTGGTAATTGCTACAGAATAAAACTCTCCAACAGAATTATCTCCTTGTAAAATACAACTAGGATATTTCCACGTTATTGCTGAACCAGTTTCAACCTGAGTCCAAGAAATTTTTGAATTTTTTCCTCTACAAGCTCCTCTTTTTGTTACAAAGTTATAAATTCCACCTAATCCTTCTTTGTCTCCTGGGTACCAGTTTTGAACTGTTGAGTATTTAATTTCAGCATCATCTAATGCAATGAGTTCTACATTAGCAGCATGTAACTGGTTTTCGTCTCTCATGGGAGCTGTACAGCCTTCTAAATAACTTACGTAACTACCTTTATCAGCAATAATTAAAGTTCTTTCAAATTGTCCTGTCTCTGAGGCGTTAATTCTAAAATATGTAGATAATTCCATAGGACACCTCGTGTTAGGTGGAATGTAAACAAAAGATCCATCAGTAAAAACTGCAGAGTTAAGAGTAGCAAAATAATGATCACTGATTGGAATTACCGAGCCTAAATATTTTTTTACTAAGTCAGGATGGTTTTGAATAGCTTCAGAAATGGGACAAAAAATAATACCTTTTTTTGTCAGCTCTTCTTTATAAGTTGTAGCAACTGAGACTGAGTCAAAAACAGCATCAACTGCAACTCCACTCAATTTTTTTTGTTCGTTTAGAGGAATACCCAGTTTGTTGTATGTTTCAATAAGTTTAGGATCTACTTCATCTAAACTTTTGGGTTTATCTTTCATACTTTTTGGAGCAGAGTAATAATACAAATCTTGATAGTCTATTTTTGGGTATTTAGGTTTTTGCCAGTCTGGTTCTTTTGAAACTTTTAATCTGTTAAATGCTTTAAGTCTCCAATCTAACATCCACTTAGGTTCTTTTTTAATTTGTGAAATAAATCTAATCGTTTTTTCTGAGAGACCTTTAGGAGCTTTAATATTTTCTATATCGGTAGTAAAGCCATACTTATAATCTTGATTATAATTTATATTTTTATTTTTCATTTATATATTAGGGTTTTGTTTTACCAAATCTTGTAGTTTTACTTTTTCAAAAAAACCATGGATATGTTGATCCAGTTCATCCCACAAATTATGAGTAATACATTTTGTAGATTTATTATTACATCCTTTTTTTGAATTTTTTTTGCAATTAAGCATTTTTACTTCTTCATTCACTGCAGAAATTATATATGACAATTTTATTTCGGAAGCTGGTCTTTCTAATCTGTAACCTCCATTTGCTCCTCTAGTGCTTTTCACAAGTTTCTTACTTTTTAATTTAATAAAAATTTGCTCTAAATATGCTAAAGAAATATTTTGTCTAGAGGAAATCTCTGTCAAGCTTATCGCACTACCATTAGCATTAGTTGCTAAATCGGCCATTGCCATAACAGCATATCTTCCTTTAGTAGTAAGTTTCATAAATTAATGTTGTAATACAATAATTTTAACACAATTCCTATCATAATAGTCGGAATTAAAAAAATTTATTTGACGCAGAAAAACGTGTTATAAAGTTTATCTTTTTTTTGAAAATAATAATCATTATTAAATAATGAAACCTAAAAGTTTGGAAATTTTTATACCGGGCCCTGCTGGAAGATTGGAAGCAAAATATTATAAGAATCCAAAATTTGGTTCTCCAGTTGCAATAGTTTTACATCCTCATCCACAATATGGAGGAACAATGAACAACAAGATAGTTCAACTAATGTATAATATTTTTCAAAAAAATGGTTTTTCTGTAATTAAAGTAAATTTTAGAGGTGTTGGAAAAAGTGATGGTGTTTTTGATAATGGTCAAGGAGAACTATCAGATGCAGCTGCGGCTTTAGATTGGATTGAAAGACAGAATTTAGATTACAGTCAATGTTGGGTTTCTGGATTTTCATTTGGATCTTTAATATGTATGCAGCTTATTATGAGAAGACCAGAAGTTAATCATTTTATATCTGTGTCTCCTCAACCAAATGTTTATGACTTTTCTTTTCTAGCTCCATGTCCAACTTCGGGTCAGGTTATATATAGTGAAAATGATGAGCTAGTAACTAGAGAAAGTATTGTTGATTTGGATAATAGAATTAAAAGTCAAAAAGGAGTAGAGGTACCATTTTCTAAAATAAAAAATTCTAATCATTTTTTTAAAAATAAAGAAAAAGAATTAACTTCAGAAATTGAAAGATATATTAAAGAAAAAACAGCTCTTATTTAAATTGAATAATTTCTCCACCAGTTAATGGTTTTTTACATCCTGTTGTTTCTGGAAAAGATATTGGAAGTTTAAAAATTGATCTTAAAGCAATAAAAGCGAACGCTTGTGACTCTACAAAATCTCCATCAATTCCATAATCATCAATAGGTTGGATGACAATATTTTTAAGAGTGTTCTTTTTAATCTTTTCAATTAAAACATAATTTTTTCTTCCTCCCCCACAAACTAAAACTTTCCAAAGTTTATTGTTTACATTTGGTAACAGAGATAACAAAGCTGACCCGATAACTCTCGCAGTGAAATCTGTAAGAGTCGAGGCTCCATCTTCAAGAGAAAGACCTCTAGCAAAAGATACGTCAAAATCATTTACATCTAAAGACAAACTTTTCTGATTTGATCTGTTAGCAAATAATTCTTGTGCCTGTTCAAAGATGATTTCATTTCTATTACCTTTCGCTGCTAAAAGCCCATCTTTGTCAAAATTCAACTTAGAATTTTTCCTTACCCAAGAATCAATTAAACAATTTCCAGGACCTATGTCTCTACTTGTAAAGTTATAAGTTCCTTTTGGTTCTCCTACGATGGTAATATTTGATATCCCGCCAATATTTAAAATACATATCGGTAAGTCCAATTTATATTGGGTTACAAGCAATTGATGGAATATTGGGGTTAGAGGGGCACCTTCTCCTCCATTTTTAATATCATTTTGTCTAAAATTATAAACAACCTTTTTTTTTGTTAGTTGCGATAATAGTTTTCCATTTCCTAATTGTCTTGAAATTTTTTGCTGTGAATTATGGTAAATGGTTTGTCCATGAAATCCTATAACATCTGATTTTTGGTGTTTATCAACTTCTTTGATTACTTCGACATGGAATAAGGTTATTTGTCTCTCTAAATCAATTAATTCTTTAGCAAATTTTTTTAGATCGACTAAATTATGAATTTTCTCTTTCAAATTATGAATATTTTCATAAATTTGCTTATCATATTCAAAATACTTGTTATTAATTGCTTTATATTTAGTATCTCCATCAGAATAAATAACTGAAGCATCAACCCCGTCCCCTGATGTTCCACTCATTAAACCAAGGCTATAATAGCTTTTACTCATATGTATTTTTTAATTAATTTAAATCTAGTATATTGATTCTACACTGTTTTTTAAAAATATGGAAAATTCATTTCTAAAAGAATTCAAAGATAGAGAATATTTCAATCAATGTACTAATTCTGAAGAATTAGAACAGTTGATGAGCAAGAAAAAAATTAAAGCTTATATTGGTTTTGATTGTACAGCGTCTAGTTTACACGTGGGAAGTTTATTGCAAATAATGTGTTTAAGGCTTTTGCAAAAACACGGTCATCAACCAATTGTACTACTAGGTGGTGGAACCACAAGAATTGGAGATCCTTCAGGGAAAGAGGAAACTAGAAAAATACTTTCAGAAAAACAAATAGAAAAAAATATAAAAAATATTGAAAAAGTTTTTAAAGTTTATTTGAAAACTAATAATCCAAAATTAAAACCAATATTTGTGAATAATAACAAATGGCTAGGCAAATTAAATTATATAAAATTCTTAAGGGAAATTGGAAAACATTTTACAATCAATAAAATGCTTAGTTTTGACAGTGTAAAATTAAGATTAGATAGAGAACAATCGTTAAGCTACATGGAATTTAATTACATGATTTTACAAGCTTATGATTTTCTTGAACTTAATAAAACTAAAGATTGTTTAATGCAAATAGGTGGGTCAGATCAGTGGGGAAATATCGTTAATGGTGTCGAGTTAATTAAAAGACATTCCTCTAAACAAGTTTTTGGTCTAACAACACCTTTAATCACTCTAGCTTCAGGAGCTAAAATGGGAAAAACTGAAAAAGGAGCAGTTTGGTTAGATGATAAACTTTTATCTTCTTATGATTATTGGCAGTTTTGGAGAAATACAGATGATAGAGATGTAATAAAATTTCTAAAAATGTTCACAGATATAGAATTAAGTAAAATTGAAAAATTAAAAAACGATAATATTAATAAATTAAAAATTATCTTAGCTAATGAAGCTACTTCAATGCTTCATGGTAGACCGGCTTCAGTAAAAGCAGAAAAAACAGCGAAAGAAACTTTCGAGACAGGAGGTTCAGGAAAAGACCTTCCAGAAATCAAAATTAAGAAGAGTGAATTAGATCAAGGGATAAAAATATTAGATCTATTGTCTAATAATAAAATTATGTCCTCAAAAAGTGAAGTTAGAAGAGCTATTAAAAGCAATGCAATAAAAATAAATAATAAAGTTTTAATTGATGAGAACAAAGCAATTCAACTAAAAGATTTTAATAATGAAAAAATTTTAAAAATTTCTTTTGGAAAAAAGAAACATTATATTCTTAAAATTATTTAGATTTATTTTGTTTTTCGAGAGCTTTAGTAATAAAACGAGGAGTTAACGTCTTTATTGGATTGATTGAAGTTTTCATTTTGCCTGGCATGCCCTTCATCTTAAAGCTAACTCCAAACAAGCCTTCACCTATATCTTTAGGGATTATAATTTTTCCGATGACTGGTATTTTTGACAAAAATTTATTTAAATTTTTAGCAGGTACCAAAGTTCCTCTTAAACTAGTTAAACCATTTTCTTCTTTATAACCTTCCATAAGAACAGATACACTTGGCCCAACTGCATAAAGTTCATCTAATTTCAGAAAACCTTTATTAGTATTCGTTTTAATTTCCATTTTTTCAAAAGATAAACCATCTCCTTCAGCTAAGTCAGCAAGACCGCCAAAGTCAGCTAAAGATAAAAGTTTAACAACACCTGGGGCATTCACTACTTTAAAGTTATCAATAACTAATCTTGAAGAAGTTGTGTTTTCGTCAATTATTGATGAAAATGTCAAAACACCTCCGGATAAACCTTTAAAAAAATTATATTCCGAGAGTAGAGGTTGAGGCAAGTCTGAATAAACTTCTAAATATTTTTTTTTATTTTTTTTGTCATTTTTCATAGAAATATCTAAGAATCTATTATTACCGAAGTCTCCTTTGGATGAAATTTTTACAAATTTTCCTTTTTCAATAACTCCTATCAATCTGAAATTCATTAACTTTTTAGATAATGGAGTATCAATATTTTTTATATCTATTTCGATATTTTTGTTTATCCTTTTTAGATTATTATTTTTTGATTTATGATTTAAAAATTTATTCAAATTCTTAGCATCATATTTATCACCAGATATTTTTATTTTTTCTGCAAAGTTTAAGGTAAAATCATTCGTTAATTTATTTTTTTCAAAAGTTTTTACTTTAATTTTTTTAAGAGAAATTAAATCTTGTTTATCTATTATTAATTTTTCTACTAAAATTAGATTTTTATTTTCATTATAACTCAGCTCCTTCAAATTGATTAAATTTTTTTTTTTTTCAATATTTAAAAGAATCTTAGCCACTTTATCATGTTCCTTGATATGGTTTATAAAATTGATGTTTAACCGTTCAGCAAACTCAAAATCTACATTAATATTTGAGTTTTCCTTGAAAAAATCATTTTTAAAATTATAATTATGATAATTTTTATCATCAAAACTATAAGATCCTGAAGTGTGAATATAATTTTTTTTATCTAAAGCAAAACGAGCACTAAAATTAGTATCTTTAAAATATAAATGATTTAAATTTTTTTCTAATAATGAATTTTTAAAAGGTTTATCAAATTTAATAAAAGATTTATTAATTCTACCTTTATTTGTATAGATATAATCAGTTACTTTCAAAGTCTTATCAAAAGTAATGCTTAAAAAATTTTGCAAATTAGCATTTAAATTCGTTTCTTTATTTATAAATTTAATATTTTTTATATGTGGTAAATAATTAAAAATATTTTCATTATTTATTTTAATTTCTGAATCGAAATCTGAATTTAGAGTTATTTCTTCATTTCTTTTAATTTGTAAATTTCCTTTTCTTATTAATAGGCCACCCATATCGCCCTTTATATTCTTAATCAAAATATCTGAAGAATCAGCAAAAAAATTAAAACTTGTGTTCATTAAACTTAGGTCGCTATTTATTATACCCTTCATGTCTTGGACATCTCCTCTAGCAATAAAATTATCTATGTCGAAATTATCATTAAAATATAACTCTAAATTAATAATCAATTTTCCATTTTTTATTTTATTGGTAATTAAACTATTTAAATTAGAAGGTTTTGTTTTAAGAATAATTTCTTTAAATTCATCAATATTAATTTCTTTAGATGATATATTTATTTTTTCAATTTTTGTGTTTGATTTTATTAATGAAAAAAAATCTAAATATGCTTTTATATTTTGAATTGGAATCAGTAGATCTTTATAAATTAACTTTGGATTTTTTGTTTCTAAAAACAAATTAAAACCTTTAACATCTAACTTAAATTTTATTTTCTCTAATTTTAATGAAATATCTTTGTTGCTTTCTATGACTTTGCTGGAAATATTTTTATTAAATTTGTCTGTTTCAAATCCCATTGTAGACAAAATAATTATAGCAATAACCATAACAAATAGTAAAAACATAATTGTAGTAAAAAATAACTTTTTCATTATTTATTTATTATTCCTGCTTCAATAAATTGATCAATATCTCCATTTAAAACATCTGAGGGGTTAGTATTTTCAACTTTGTTTCTTAAATCTTTAACAAGTTGATAGGGTTGTAATATATAAGATCTTATCTGATGACCCCATCCAATATCAGTCTTAGAAGTTAATTGTTTTTGGTTTTCAGTTTCTCTTTTTTGAATTTCATGCTCATAAAGTCTCGCTTTGAGCATTTTATAACAGGTCTCTTTATTTTTATGTTGAGATCTTTCATTTTGACATTGAACAACAACCTTTGTTGGGATGTGTGTTATTCTAACCGCGCTATCAGTTGTATTAACATGCTGACCTCCTGCTCCGCTAGATCTATAAGTGTCAATCCTTAAATCTTTCTCGTCTATTTTTATGTTTATGTCATCTTCTACAGCTGGATAGACCCAAACACTTGCAAAACTAGTGTGCCTTCTTGCACCACTATCAAAAGGCGATATTCTCACTAATCTATGAACTCCTGACTCACCTCTCATTAAACCATAAAGATAATCGCCGTTTACTCTTAAAGTTGAAGATTTTATTCCTGCTTCTTCTCCTTTGTGTTCACTTATAATTTCATATTTAAATTTTTTTTTATCAAACCATTTTAAATACATTCTTCTTAGCATATCCGCCCAGTCTTGACTTTCTGTACCTCCGGCGCCAGCATGTATTTCAAGATAAATATTAAAATTATCATTTTCTCCTGAAAGAAAACAATTTATTTCATTTTTTTTGATTTCTTTTAATAATTGTTCAATCTTATCTTCACAATCTTTTAATATTTCATCATTTTTTTCATCTTGAGCTAAATTATATAAATCTCTTAAATTCTTAATTTCAATATTAGAGTTTTTAAATGAATTTAGAATATCTTCAAAAATTTTTTTTTCTTTTACAGTTTTTTTTACTTTTGATTTGTCTCTCCAGAAATTTTTACTTAAAAGAGTTTTCTCTAGTTCTTTTAGTTTTAAATCAATATTATTTTTTTCAAAGATACCCCCTGATGTTATTCAGAGTTTTTTCTGCTTGAATTAATCTGTTTTCAAAATTTTCCATTAATAAAATTGTCTATACTTTACTAATTTATCATAACTATTAATTGAGATTAATTGATTATTATCAATATTGTTAATATCTTTGGCCTTCAAAGCTTCCACAATTGTATTCTTGTCACCTAAAGAGGGTTTTAGCCCTGTGTCATAATTTAAAGATGTTAAAAAAATACCCTCTGGAATTTTAAATTCTTTAAAGTCCTCTTTATAAAGGGCGCTTTTAACAAAATCTTTAAAAATAGGAAGAGCTGCTTTTGATCCCGTTTCATATTTACCTAGTGTTTTTGGGCTGTCAAATCCTACGTACACTCCTATGACTAAATTTGAAGTAAAACCTATAAACCAAGCATCATAGTTATTATTAGTTGTTCCAGTTTTTCCGGCTAAGGGTACTTTTAAATCTCTTAATTTCTTAGCAGTCCCTCTTTTAACAGTTCCCTCTAATATTGAAGTCATTTGATAGGCAGTTTCTTCACTAAATATTATTTCATTTTTGTATTCAATTGTAGGAAAATTTGGAGAATTATTTAGAAACTTATCACATCCTAAACAATTTTTATTAGTTAATTTAAAGATAGTTTCACCCCTTCTATCTTGAATTCTACTAATCAAATTAGGGTTTACTTTTTTTCCTCCATTAACAAAAGAAGCATAAGCTGAAGTAAGATTGATTAAAGATGTTTCTGCTGAGCCTAGAGAAACGGATAATAGCTCAGGTATATCATCATAAATTTCTAATTTATTTGATAAATTTAAAATTTTGTTTAAACCTAAAGCCTTGGCTATTCTGACAGTCATTAAATTTCTAGAATATTCAATTCCCTTTCTTAATGTCGAAGGTCCATAAAATTTTTTTCCATAATTCTCTGGTTTCCAATCTTTTAATCCCACTCCTTGACTCTCTACAAAAGGAGCGTCTAATACTATTGAATTTGGAGAATAACCATTTTCTAAAGCTGCAGCATAAACAATTGGTTTAAAAGCAGATCCAGGTTGTCTTTTAGCTTGAGTAACTCTATTAAACTCACTTGATTTAAAATTAAATCCACCAACTAAAGCTTTTACGTCTCCCGTAAAAGGATCTATTGCTACAATTCCTCCGTTTACTTTAGGATACTGTTTTAAGTTCCAAAACTCATTTTCTTTTTTTACAAAAATAATATCTCCTACATTAAATCTGTCAAAAATAGTTTTTGTATTTGGAATAGCCCATTTTAATCTTTTTAAAAAAATTTTTCCTTTTAAACCTTTAAGAGTTTTAAAATTTATGCCTGTTTCATTTACTTCTATTATCTCTGCATTATACCAATCTAATGTTGGATCTATTTTGAAATTATTAACTTTTTTCTCCCAGTTTGAATCTTTCAGTTTATTTGTTATTGATCCTCTCCAGCCATGTCTTCTATCGTAAGATTCTATTCCCTTTCTTAGAGAATTAATTGCTTGAATTTGATATCCCACATCCAAAGGTGTTCTAATAGATAATCCTTCAGAATAAAGAGTTTTAAATCCGTACTTATCCTTTATGGATCTTCTTACTTCCTCTGTATATGAGTTTGCTTCATTGATAATTTCTATTTTTCTTTTTTTCAATTTGATTGGAGAATTTTTAAAATTTTCTAATTGCTCTTTAGTGATATAATTATTATCTTCGAGATTTTGAATTACTAAATTTCTTCTAAATTTAGCAACATCATAATATTTGAAAGGATCATATTTACTTGGAGCTTTCGGTAAAGCTGCTAACAAAGCAGCTTCGGTATAATTTAAATCTTTTACTGATTTGTCAAAATATTCTAAGCTCGCAGCTGCTATCCCATAAGCTCCTTGGCCAAGATAGATCTGATTTAAATATAATTCTAAAATTCTTTCTTTAGAATAAGCACGTTCAATTCTAAAAGCTAATATAGCTTCTTTAATTTTTCTATTTAATGAAACCTCATTTGTTAATAAGAAATTTTTAGCAACTTGTTGAGTAATTGTAGAGGCTCCTTCTAATCTTTTGTTTTCGCTTATATTTTTTAAATTTTTAAATAATGCTCTAAGTATTCCTTTAGCATCAATACCAGGATGATTAAAAAAATTTTTATCTTCTGCAGACAGGAATGAATTTATAACTTTTTTTGGGACTGACTCGAAAGGTATAAATAGTCTTTTTTCTAAAGCATACTCAGCAATCAACCTTCCATCATTAGAATACACTCTGCTTGAAATTGGAGGCTGATAAGTAGATAATTTTTTATAATCTGGAAGCCCTATAGAAAAATACCAAAGTGTTGAAAGGGAAAAAAATAAACAAATAGCAACAAATATAATAAAAAATTTAATAGAGAAATTTAGAAATTTTAACATCTTTAATAATGTAATGCGTTAAATCTGGCTATCTTAGGGCATGATAAAATTATTATAGGTGCAATTAATGATAAAATTGTATACTATTTATTCATGTTAAAATTTAAATTTATAAAATTAAATACTTTCAACAGAATTCACTTAAAATGGAAAAAAATTTATACATCGATGCTTCGCATCCAAATGAAACTCGTATCGTTCTTAAATCTAACTCCTCTATTGAAGAATATGAGTTTGAAGATAAAAACAAGTTAAATTTTAAAAACAATATTTATCTTGGAACAGTTAGCAGAATAGAACCTTCCCTACAGGCTGCATTTATCAATTTTGGGAGAATAAGACACGGTTTTTTAGCCTTTAACGATATTCAGTCTGATTATTATCAAATTCCTTCTGAAGATAAAGAAAAAATTAGAGATGCAGAAGAAAAAATAAGGGAAAATCTTAAAAATAAAACTTTAGAAGAGATCGCTAAAGATAAAGATGACATCAAATCACCAGAAATAAATGAAGAAGATAAAAATTTAGTTAAAAATGATGAAGAAGTAAAAAAAGAATATAGAGAAGAATTAAAAACTTCGTATGGTTTGAAGAGATATAGAATACAAGAAGTTATAAAACCAGGCCAAGTAATATTGATACAAGTCATAAAAGAAGAAAGAGGTCAGAAAGGAGCTGCTCTTACTACATTTATATCTTTGGCTGGCAAATATATAGTTTTAATGCCGAATACTCCAAAAGGAGGAGGCATATCCAGAAAAATTTTCAACTCTTCAGATAGACAGAAAATGAGAGGTATTTTAAATCAAATTGAAATTCCAAAAAGTATGGGCATCATAGTGAGAACTGCCGGCGCTAATAAAACAAAAAATGAGATAGAAAAAGATTTTCAAAATACATTAAAAACTTGGGAAGAAATAAGAGATAAAGCTTTAAATTCAAATGCACCATCTTTGGTATATGAGGAGGGAGATATTATAAAACGGACTATACGAGACACTTACGACAATGAAACAAAAAATGTTTATATTGATGGGAATGAAGCATATCAAAAGGCCAAGAGGTTTATGAAAGAATTAATGCCTAAAAATGTAAAAAATATAAAAAAATATAGAGGAAAAATTCCTCTCTTTCACGACGCAAATATTGAGAAAGAATTAAACAATATATTTGAGCCTACTGTAAAATTGAAATCTGGCGGTTATCTAGTCATAAATCCAACCGAAGCACTTGTCGCAATTGATATTAATTCTGGGCAATCTACTAAACAAACCAATATTGAAAAAACTGCATTAAATACAAATCTTGAAGCAGCTGAAGAAATATCTCGCCAAATAAAACTCAGGGACTTATCAGGTTTAATTGTAATTGATTTTATAGACATGATGAACTTTTATAATAGAAGAACAGTAGAAAAAAAAATGAGAGAAAGCATAAGAAAAGATAGAGCCCGAATTCAGGTTGGTAGAATTAGTAACTTTGGTTTATTAGAAATGACAAGACAACGTCTTCGAGAAGCCTCAATAAATTGGGAAACTATATTATCGTTAGACTCTTTTGCTCAAAAAATTATCAAAAAAATCGAATTTTACTCTTTTAATAATAAAGTAAAAATTATTAAAGCTTACATCCCTGAAAAAGTAAAATTATATATTGAAAGAAGACTTTTCAAAGAAATAGAATATTTTGAAAAAAAATATAGTTTCAAAATTAATTTTTTTGCAGATGCTAAACTTATAATTCCTGAATATAAAATTGAACTTTTGAACAAATCTAAAAAAGTAATTAATACAATTGCAAATATAGATAAATTCAATGAATTTAAGGAAAGTTTAAAAGAGAATAAAAAACCATTTAGTTCTAAAAGTGAAACTAAAATAAATTTGAAAAAATCAAAAAAAATTAAGACGGTTAAAAAGAAAATTAAGAAACCACGAACATTATGGTTTAGAAGAAAAAAAATAGCCTAAATCAAACCATCGGTTGGTGAGCTTGGTAATGCAAAATAGTTTTTTTTCATCCTCCCCGCTAAATAAGAGTCCCTTCCAGCAATTACTGCATTCTTAAATGCTCTAGCCATTTTAATGGGATTTTTTGAATTCGCAATCGCACTGTTAATTAAAACACCATCACAACCCATTTCCATCGCTATGGTAGCGTCTGAAGCAGTTCCTATACCAGCATCTACGATCACTGGAACTTTTGACTGCTTAATAATTAAAGAAATGTTAACTTTGTTTTGTAAGCCTAAACCAGAACCTATAGGAGATGCTAATGGCATAATTGCAGAGGCACCGCTATCCTCCAATTTTTTTGCTAATAAAGGATCATCTGTGCAATAAACCATTACTTTGAAGCCTTCTTTAACAAGAATTTTTGTCGATTTAAGTGTTTCAATCATATTTGGGTACAGAGTTTTTTTATCCCCCAAAACTTCTAGTTTAACTAATTTCCATCCACCCATTTCTCTCGCCAACCTTAAAGTTCTCAAAGCATCTTCTGAGGTGAAACATCCAGCTGTGTTTGGTAAATAGATAATTTTTTTTGGATTAAGATAGTCAGTTAAAATTGGTTTTTTTTTATCAAGAATATTTACTCTTCTCACAGCGACAGTTACCATATCAGCTCCTGATTCTTTGACTGCCCGGGCAGTTTGTTTAAAATTTTTATACTTACCAGTACCAACGATTAATCTAGATTTTATTTTTTTGTTTGCAACTTTGAAAATATCTTTCTTCAAACTATCCTCCTCCAATAAAATGTACGACTTCTAATTTATCATTACTTTTTAAATATTTTTTTTTATAATTAGATTTTGGTATAATAATTCCGTTGTGTTCTATAGCTACTTTTTTATTGTTAAGTTTAAATTTTTTTAACAAATCATAAATGGTTGCTTTAGGTTTTATTGAGATTTTTTTTCCATTTAATTGTATTTTTGCCATAATTGAGTTAACTAGGTACCTTATAAAATCAATGATGAATAAAATTATAATTCTTAACGGGCCAAACCTCAACCTTTTAGGTGAACGAGAAAAAGAAAAATACGGTAATATTACATTAGAAGATATTGATAATAGCTGTAAAGAATTTGCTAAAAAAAATAATATTGATCTTTCTTTGAGTCAATCAAATATTGAAGGAGAATTGGTCGAAGAAATTCAAAAAGCTAGAAAAGAACAACATGGCTTGATTATAAACGCCGGGGCCTACACCCATACTTCAGTAGCAATTCATGATGCATTGAAAGTACTTAAAATACCCATAATTGAATTACATATAACTAATATTTACAATAGAGAAGAATTCAGGCATAAATCACTGATTAGCAAATTAGCAACTGGTATTCTCTGTGGATTTGGAACAGATGGTTATATAATGGCTTTGGAAGCAATGAAAAATTATTTGAAAAAATGAAAATAGATAAAAAACTAATTAAAGAACTAGTTGATCATTTAAAAGAATTCAATTTAACTGAACTAGAGTATCAAGAAGGTCAAACAAAAATTAAAGTTTCCAAAGCATCTAAAGTAATAGATCAAATTAAATCAAGTGCAGTAGTATCTCCAAATAAAGCAGTTCTAAATGAGTCAGATGAATCTGATGGCATAAGAGTAAAATCTCCAATTATTGGAACAGCTTATTTAGCTCCTGAACCAGGTGGAAAAAAATTTGTTGAAGTTGGAGATAAAATAAAAAAAGGCCAGACTGTAATGATAGTTGAAGCCATGAAAACAATGAATCATGTACCTTCAACAAGTGATGGTGTTGTTAAAAAAATTCTAGTTAATGATGGCCAGCCAGTAGAATTTGGTCAACCATTAATTATTCTAAAATAAAAAATAATGTTCAAAAAAGTTTTGATAGCTAACAGAGGTGAAATTGCTGTTAGAATAATAAGAGCATGCAAAGAATGGGGTATAGCGACAGTCGCTGTTCATTCAGATGTAGACTCGGATGCTATGCATGTAAGATTAGCGGATGAAAGTGTTTGTATAGGATCACACCAACCTCAAAATAGTTATTTAAATATTTCTTCAATTATGTCTGCGGTAGATTTAACAAACGCTGAAGCTATACATCCTGGTTATGGTTTTTTATCAGAAAATTCTAAATTTGCTGAAATGGTAAATAAGCATGGAATTAAATTTATAGGGCCAAGTTCCGATTTAATTTCAAAAATGGGAGATAAAATTGAAGCAAAAAGGATTGCTAAAAAATATGGTTTGCCGATAATTGAAGGTTCTGAAGGGGGAGTTAAATCTTTCTCTGAAGCAAAATCTATATGTAAAGAAATTGGATACCCCGTGTTGATAAAAGCGGCAGGTGGTGGCGGTGGAAAAGGAATGAAAATTGTTGAGGAAGAAAGTCAATTGGAAAATTTATTTTTAACAGCAAAAAATGAAGCAAAAAAATATTTTGGAAATGATGAATTGTATATAGAAAAATACTTTAAAAATCCAAGACATATCGAAGTACAAATTATGTCTGGAAAAAATAAAACTGTTCATTTAGGTGAAAGAGATTGTTCTGTCCAAAGAAGACATCAAAAATTAATTGAAGAAACTCCAAGTCCAGTATTAACCGGTAAACAAAGAAAAGATTTATTGGAAAAAACCGTAAAAATGGTAGAGCAGATTGGTTATGAAGGTGCTGGAACAGTAGAGTTTATTTATGAAAATGGAAAATTCTTTTTCTTAGAAATGAATACAAGAGTCCAAGTTGAACACCCAGTCACAGAAGTACAAACTGGTATTGATATTGTAAAAGAACAATTATGGATAGCTTTTACTGGTGAAACTGCCTTGAAACAAAGTGATATAGATCCAAGGGGTCATTCTATTGAATGTAGAATAAATGCAGAAAATCCTGCTTTAGACTTTCAACCAAGCCCAGGAATAATTAGCGTGTGCCATCAGCCCTCTGGTTTTAGAACTCGTGTAGATGGTTCAATTTTTCAAGGATGTAAAATTACTCCATACTATGACAGTCTGATTGCTAAAGTCATTTGCAAAGGACGAAATAGATCTGAAGCCATTCAAAGAACCCTCAGGTCTTTAGATGAATTTGTTTTAGAGGGAATTACTACAACTATAGACCTTCATAAAAAAATATTAAATCATAAAAAATTTATAAATTCAGATTTTGATACTAATTGGCTAGGTAAAGAAAAATTTTATTAAATATTATTACAATTAACTAATTGTAAATCGTAAATTGCATGATCAAAAGGAGCTATTGTTGGGTCAGAAGAAAATGTCCATCCATTAAAAATAAAAACTTTCTCATTTTGATTTTCTGATAAATCTTTTACCTGTAAATAAGCTACGCTATTATTTTTGTTATCTGAGTCTACCTTGCCACATTTTAAAACTTTAATTTCTAATGGACCGAATTTTTTTATCTCACCCAAATTGATAACAATTTCTGAAGTTTTAGCAGTAATCTTGTCTAAGCCAATAAATTTTGCACTAGGTGAGTTCTTGTTTGGTAAAATTCTTTTTTTATTTTTAATAACTATATCTTTATTTGTATCATTACCACTATCTTCAATTTCCTCAAAACTTGGTTTTAATTCATTTAAATTAATAAGAGGTGAAGTAGATACCTTGTCTTCAGCCAGAGATGTAAGATTGTAAAAAGGTAAAATAAAAAATAAAAGAATAAATTTATAATTTCCAAGTTTCATATTTCTTGAGTTTATTGCTTTTTTTAATTTTTGTTGGTTTGTATGCATCTTTAAAACCTGTTTTATTTTCTAAGTGTTTTTTCTGCCAAATATATTTTTTATCATTTTTACCAGGAATTTTGTCTATAGTATGATGCATCCACATAAACCAATCTGAGGTGATTTTTGTTGCTTCAATATTGTCAGAATATATAACCCAACGCTCATCTTGTTTGTTTTTATAATATTTATTTCCAAACTCGTCTTTGCCCACATACTTTCCAAAAAAAAGTGTTTTAAGAAAAGTTCCAAATGTCTGTTTATTCCACCAAGTAAAAAATATTTTTAAATTCATCTATTATTTTTTTTATAAATCCACACAATTAATAAGTGTATAATTATTTATATCAGACACTCAGTATATTTGCTATACATCTTAAATAAACAGAATCCTTTTGAAATGAAAAAATTTATAGTTGAAACTTATTATACGTGTACCTTTAAAACAGTACATTCTTTAAACGATCTTAATGATAAAGAATTATCAAAAATTGACTCTAGAAATGATGGGGAAGTTGAAGTAATTGATGTAAAGCTTAATAGTAGAAAAACTAAGAAAGTTGGAAACAAAAAAGAATCTTCTGAAAAAACAAGTAAAAATGATACCTTCCTGTCCGCATCAATTTCAAACAAGATAATAAGTTCTAAAAATAAAGATAATATTGACAATAATAAATCAATAAAAACGAAAAACCAAAATAATGCTAGATTTAAAATGCCTGATAGAAGAAAAGGTTATATTCAAAAAGCACAAATAGGAGACCATAAAGTTTATTTACACACTGGTGAATATGACGACGGTAAAATCGGAGAAATTTTTATTGATACAAATAAAGAAGGGGAACTAGTTAAAGCTATGATGAATAATTTTGCTATTGCAATATCACTTGGCTTACAATACGGAGTTCCACTAGATGAGTACGTTGATGCTTTTATTGATACTAAATTTGAACCATCAGGAAATGTAATTGGTAATGATAGAATTTTAAGCGCATCTTCAATCTTAGATTATGTGTTTAGAGAACTTGCTATATCTTATTTAGGAAAAGAAGAATTAGCACATACTCCTAGTATTGCTAGTGCTAAAGATATAACTGATCAAGCTACTGATGATAAATTTCTTAAAATTGTTAAAAACATTACATCAAAAGGTTTCATAAGAAGTAATTATGAGGAAAAATTAGTCGACCTCTCAGATGTAAGGATCAATCTAAAGTCAAAAACTTAATTTTTTTTAATATCTATCTTTACTCCAAGTTCTTTTAATTGCTTTGCTTCAACCTTTGAAGGAGCATTCATCATAAGATCTTCAGCATTTTGGTTCATAGGAAATAATGTTACTTCTCTAATATTTTTTTCATCAGCAAGCAACATTACTATCCTGTCGATTCCGGGAGCAATTCCTCCATGTGGTGGAGCTCCATAACTTAAAGCATTTAACATTCCGCTAAATTTTTCCTCTACTAGTTTTTTGTCATAACCTGCGATTGAAAAAAGTTTATACATTAGTTCAGGTATATGATTTCTAATTGCTCCTGAGGATAATTCAACTCCGTTACAAACGATGTCATATTGAAATGCTTTCATTTCTAAAGGGTTCTTAAAATTCAATTTATCTACTTCTCCTTGCGGCATTGAAAAAGGATTGTGACTAAACTTAATTTTTTTAGTCTGTTCATCTAATTCATACATCGGATAATCTACAATCCAACAAAAAGAAAATAAATCTTCATTAATTAAATTTAAATCTCGAGCAATTTTATCTCTAGCAATTGATAAAATTTTTTCAATTTCGTTAACTTTTCCACAGGCTAAAAATAAACTATCTCCCACTTCAGCATTGCAGATATTCATTATTTCTTTTAAAGACTCTTCGCTAAAAAATTTACCTATTGGACCTTTTCCAGTAATTTTTTTATCTTTTTCAATAGTAAAATAAGCTAAGCCAGAAGCACCCTGATCTTTTGCCCATTTATCTATATTATCGAAAAAGCTTCTGGGTTTATCCTTTGTATTTTTTGTAATGATACATCTTGATTTAGAACCAGATTTTACCAATTTTTTAAAGATATCAAATTTTACATCATCCCTAGTAAAAATATTTGTAATGTCATAGATCAATAAGGGATTTCTTAAATCTGGTTTGTCAGTACCATATTTGAGCATTGAATCCTGATAAGGAATTTTTGGGAATTTATCATGCATTATTTTTTTTGATGAAAATTTTTTAAATAAATTGATCATTAATTTTTCTACAACTAAAAAAACATCTTCTTGTTCAACAAAAGACATTTCAATATCAAGTTGATAAAATTCACCTGGGCTTCTATCAGCTCTGGCATCTTCATCTCTGAAACATGGGGCAATTTGAAAATACTTATCAAACCCAGAAATCATTATTAATTGCTTAAATTGTTGTGGAGCTTGAGGTAAAGCATAAAATTTACCAGGGTTTAATCTGCTGGGTACTAAGAAATCTCTGGCACCTTCAGGACTTGATGAAGTTAAAATTGGAGTCTGATATTCTAGGAAACCTAATTTCAACATTTCTGACCTTATAAATGATATTACTTTAGATCTAAGAATTATATTTTTGTGCATCTCATCTCTTCTTAAATCTAAAAATCTATATTTTAGTCTTATATCTTCTGGATAATTCTGTTCACCAAAAACTGGCATAGGTAATTCTTTTGACTCAGATAAAATCTTTACTGATTGAATATCTACTTCTATTTTACCAGTACTTAATTCTAAATTTTCAGTTCCTTTTTCTCTTTTAATAACTTTTCCAGAAATAGTTAAAACTGACTCTGGTCTAATTTTTTCCAAAATAGAAAATGATTTATTGTTATTTTCTATAACACATTGAGTTAAACCAAAGTGATCTCTTAAATCAATAAATAATAAGTTCCCATGATCTCTTTTTCTATGTAGCCATCCAGATAATGAAACTGTTTTTCCAACATCTTTTTCAGTTAGTTCTGAACAATTATGAGATCTATATTTATTCATTATTTGTTAATACTTTTTTTATTAAATTAATATTTATCGATTTTCCAGAAGATAAAGACAAATCGTCAATTTCTTTTATAAATTTGAACACTTTTTCATATGATCGTTCTATATTCTTAATAATGTATTCTGAAATCTTGGGGCTTATATCTATTTGTTTGTCTGAAAAAGATTTTGATATTATTACTCTTAACAAATCATCTGTTGGCAAATCTATACCTAAACTTACAAAACTTTCAGCTCTTGATTTTAAATCTTTTAACTTAAGTTTCATATTTTTTATAGGTAGAAAAGAATTTACAACAACATATGTGTCTAGTTGTTTAAAATGGTTTAATATTGAATAAAGAAAATTTTCTTCAATATTGCTCTCATAATTATCAATTATCAAACAATCTAGTTTTTCAAACTTAAATATCTGTTCTTCATCTATATTTTTAGCATCAATAATCTCAACAATTCTAATTTTTTTCTTTAAAATATTTGATAGATGTGTTTTTCCACAACCCTTTGGACCGTATATATTAACCCATTTGTCAGGCCAATTTGGCCAACTCTCTATTAATCTATATGCTGAAAAATTATTGCTAGAAACATAATAATCTTGCTCATAATATTTCGTTTTAAATGGAAATTTAAATACAAGTTGACTCATTAGATTATATTAATTTGCCACTGACCTTCTCTCATATTTAGATTAATATTTTGGTCTTTAAGTTTTTTTATAATTTTATTTATTTTACCTAAATACTTAATTTTTACTAAAACATAGTCTTTGTTTAATTCTTGTACAAAAAAATTGTCAATTAAATCTACATTTTTTAATCTATTGTTGAATTCAACTAAATTGCTTTTATCATTAAGCTTTATTTCTGCATTCAAAAATGAAGGTGTTCTTACATCTATCAAGTTTTGTGATTTAATTAAATCTCTTAACTCATTTTTAATTTCTAGAATAATTTTATTATTAAATTCTATTTCGTTTAAACCTGAATTAGTTATTAATATATTCTTATTTAATTTTTTATCTGCAATTTTAGTATTTAAATAAACTTTTGCATTATTTTGATTAACTTGAATGTTGGCAAACGCCATATTTTCCAAATTATATTCTTTAAAAAAATCTTCTATATCTATTTTATAAATATTTTCTCTATTTAGTTTTATTTTTTGAATGCTTTCAATATTCTCGGTTGGCAAAGTATATTGGATTAAATCTTTTAAGCTTTCTTTATTCCAATTTTCATAAAAATAATTTTTTGAATAAATAAAATATTGTTTATCAGTTATTAAAAGAGGAAATATCACCATATCCATATTAATGATGTCTGAATAAAGAAGATTTCTTTTATAAAAAAAGTTATGAATTTTATCTTTATCAAAAAATATATTAAATTTAATAATATTATTTTTTTCATTATCTTTAATTTGATAATAAGAAACTAATTTCTTTATTTGATTTAAATTAGTAGTTGAAATTTTTTTGTAGTCTTCTTCTAGTAAAAGTCTATTTATCAACTCTTTAAATCCCTTTTTGAAAGCTTGATTTGCTAATTTTTCTTTATTTGTAGAAATTTCTTTACTTATCTCAATATTATTAACATTAAATATGTTGTTATCTGATAAAACATTTCCAGTTTTAAATAAAATAATTAATATGCAACATATAAATATTAAGTTTTTCATAACTAGCTAATTACCATTTTTATTAATGAAAAAAATACAAAATAGTTATAAAAAAAGTGGGGTAAATATTTCCATTGCTAATAAATTTGTAAGTCACATCGCAAAAATATCCAAAAAAAATGACCAAAAAAGGAATAATTCATTCAACTCAAGTAATATTGGCGCTTTTGGATCTGTATTTGACATTAGTAATATCAAAATTAAAGACCCTGTTATTGTATCTTGCACTGATGGTGTTGGAACTAAATTAGACTTAGCTAACAAATATAAGAAATATGACACTATCGGAATAGATTTAGTAGCAATGTGTGTGAACGATCTTATTGTTCAAGGAGCAAAACCATTATTTTTTTTAGATTATATTGCTCTAGGGAAATTAGAACTCAAGAAAACTAAGAATATCTTAAAAGGAATTTTAAGAGGTTGTCAAATTTCAAATTGTAAACTTATTGGTGGAGAAACTGCAGAAATGCCGGGTATATATTCAAAAGATAAATTTGATTTAGCAGGTTTTAGTGTTGGAATTGTTTCAAAAAAAAGAATTTTAAATAAAAAAAATGTTAAAAAAAATGATTTAGTTTTTGCCATTCCATCCAGTGGTATTCATTCAAACGGTTATTCATTAGTTAGATCAATTTTAAAAAAAAATAAGATTACAAAAAATTTAAAAAAAGAATTATTAAAACCGACTAAGATTTACACTAAAGAAATATTGCAATTGGTAAACAAAGATTTGATAAAAACAGCAGCACATATTACGGGAGGCGGTTTAGTAGAAAATATAATTAGATCTATTCCAAATAATTTATCTGTTAATATTGATCTATCTAAAATAAAAACAAAAAAAATTTTTAAATGGTTAAAGTCAAAAAATATATCTGATCTTGAAATGCTTAAAACTTTTAATTGCGGCGTAGGTTTCTGTATAATTTTAAATAAAAAAAATATTAATAAGGTTAGAAGATATTTTAGTAAAGAATTCAAGCCCTATGAAATTGGATATATATCTAAAAATGCAGGGAAAAAAATAAATTTCTTTAATTCTATTTCATGGTGAAAAAGAGAACTTGTATTTTCATATCAGGATATGGATCAAATTTAAAATATTTGATACTCAATTCAAGGAGTCAAAATTTTCCAATTAAAATAAGCCTAGTTATTTCTAACAATAAAAGAGCAAAAGGAATTTTAATTGCTAAAAAAAATTCAATTCCATATTTAGTTATTAATACTAATAAAAGGAATTTTGAAAACGTAATTCTAAATGAGCTTAAAAAATATAGGATATCTCTAATTTGTTTGGCAGGATATATGAAAATTATTTCAAAAAAATTTCTTAATGCTTATGGAAAAAAAATAATTAACATTCATCCGTCTTTGCTTCCAAAATTTAAAGGTTTAAATACTTTTAAAAGAATTTTAAAAAAAAAGGAAAAAAAAACTGGATGTACTGTTCATTATGTAAATGAAAAATTAGATAGTGGTGCAAAAATTATACAGAAAAGTTTTTTTATTGATAAAAATGATAATGAAGAAATACTAAAAAATAAAACTCAAAAACTAGAGTATAGAGCGTTTTCTGAAGCTGTTATAAAGATTTTTAGATATAATTAATTTTTAAAAAAAAATTTTATTTCTTTTTTTGCATTATCAATTGAATCGGATCCATGTACAGAATTTTTATCAATTGATATTCCGTATAATTTTCTAATAGTATTTTCTTTTGCTTTTTTCGGATCTGTTGCTCCCATCAGTTCTCTATTAAATAATACAGCATTTTCACCTTCTAAAATCATTACTACTATTGGTCCTGATGATAAATAGGAACATAAATCGTCATAGAAAGGTTTCGTTTGATGAACTTTATAAAATTCTGCTGCCTCTTCTTTTGTAATATGAATTTTTTTATCTTCTTTAATTATCAAATTATTCTTAGTAAAAATTGATTTAATTTCTTCAATCAAGTTTCTTTCCACTGCATCAGGTTTTATAATTGAAAGAGTTTGCTCTAGCTTACTCATAATGTTCTTCTATTAGCTGGTTTAATAATCTTACTCCAAATCCAGTAGCTCCCCCTGAATTTAAAGCACCACCATATTTTGAAAAAGCCATACCAGCGATATCTAAATGAGCCCAAGGAGTTTTATTTAAAATAAATCTTTGTAAAAACTGTGCTGCAGTTGTTGATCCTGCGCCGCCAACATAATTTATATTTTGTACGTCAGCATTTTTAGAATTCATAAGTTTATCATAATTTTTATGAAGTGGCATTCTCCATACTTTTTCCTCAACCTTTTCTCCGGCATTAAAAATTTGTTTGGATAATTTATCATCGTTTGAAAAGAGCCCAGCATATTCAGATCCCAGACAAACTATTATAGCTCCTGTCAAAGTTGCCAAATCAACAATAAACTTTGGTTTAAATTTTTTTTCAGTAAATGTTAAAGCATCTGCCAAAACTAATCGACCTTCTGCATCAGTATTTAAAATTTCTATAGTTTTACCGCTAAAAGATTTAACAATATCTCCAGGTCTTTGAGCGTTTCCACTTACCATATTTTCTACGAGCCCGACTACTCCTACGGCATTAATTTTTGCTTTTCTTAAAGCCAAGCTTTTCATTAAACCAACTACTGTAGCAGAACCAGCCATATCGTATGTCATATCCTCCATAAATTTTGCAGGCTTAAGAGAATACCCGCCAGTATCAAAGCAAACTCCTTTTCCAACAAAAGCTAAAGGTTTAGAATTGTTTTTAGCTCCATTCCATTCCATTGTTACAAGATAAGATCCTCTGATACTTCCTTGTCCTACGCCAAGTAATGCGTGCATACCAAGTTTTTTTAATTTTTTTTCATCATATACATTTATTTTTAAACCATCTTTTCTAAGAGTGGTTATTCTTTTTGCATATTCATCTGGATGAAGAACATTTCCTGGTTCTGAAACAAGATCTCTTGCATAAAAAGTTCCTTCTTCCAAAGCTTTAAATTTTAATTGATTTTGATTTGAAGGTTTATTTTTATTTCCTAATATGTTTAAAGTAATAAGTCTGGTCTCATTTTTTGTTTTATATTTTTTAAATTCATAAGATTTTAGTTTCAATCCGTGAAGAAAATGTCCTAAAAAATTATCATTATTACCAACTATACTGTCAGATACTATAAAATACTCACTGTTCTTTCCATAATTGATACGACCATATAATTCTGCTCCTAAATTTTCTACATCTGAAGTTTTTAACTTTTCTTTAATAGATATTAAAACTATCTTCTTTTTTGATGTTAATTCAAAAACAAATAATTTTTTTTTCAAATCACTAGTTTTTAGTAAATCATTTATGTAAGAAAATTCTGAATTAGAAAGATATTTTTTAAGACCATTGATATTGAATTTCTCATTAGAAAATAAAACTAAATTAGCTGAAATCTTGCTGTAAGTTTTGTTTAAATAGTTAATTTTAATAGACATAATTTTTTAATAAGCTCCTATCGAGTTGAGTGCTATATATGTTCAAATATATCAGATTTCAATGGGAAATCGATCATAGTTAAACCATAGATTGAATTTTCTCTAAGGTTGCTTTATTTATATACATTAAATTGCAATGCTACAAAACAAAATTTATCTAAATTTTATCAAAGAAATACTCAAAACTTTTTTTGTTATATTATTTGGTTTAACAATAATTGCTTGGACTGTAAGAGCAGTAAATTTTTTGGATTTAATTGTAGAAAGTGGATACTCTATTTCCACATACTTTCAATACTCCATATTAAATTTGTTGGGTATATTAACAAAGTTTATACCCTTATCTTTTTTGTTGGCTTTAATAATTTTTATTTTAAAAAAAATTCAAGAAAAAGAATTTACAATATTATGGACCTCTGGAATAAAAAAATTAACACTGGTGAATCTTTTCTTCATAATTTCTATATTTATTTTATTTTTATATTTGATTTTTTCTACTTTTATAACACCAATAGCATTACAAAAATCTAGAGGCCTGCTAAATAAAGAGAGTTTTAATTCCTTCTTGCCTACAATAAGAATTCAACAATTTAGTGATTCATTTCAAGGTTTCACTTTTTTTGTTGAAAAGAAAAAAAATAATAAAATTGAAAATGTGTTCATTCATGATGAGTCAAATGTATTAAAAAATATAACATCTGATCAATCTGATAAGAGTTCTACAACCATTGTTGCAGAAAATGGAATTATTAAAGCAGAAAAAAAATTAATATTATTTAATGGACAAATTATATCAACTCAAAAAGAAAATTTAAAAAATAATGTAATAAAATTTGAACAACTTAATATCAACCTAACAAATCTTTCAACGGATACTATTAAGACTCCAAAATTACAAGAAACTCCCACGATCGATCTTTTAAAATGTATTTCTCAATCATACGAAGAAAAGATTCTTAACTGTAAAAAAAGTGCTGAAAAAGAAATTAAAACAGTACTAAATAGAAGATTTATTCTCCCTTTCTATATTCCAATAATTTCTCTTTTGTGTTCTTTATTGATGATAAGAATTGAAGAAAAAAAAAGTTATTTTTTTAATAAATATTCTATTTTTGGTTTAAGCTTTTTAGTTCTACTCTATGCTGAATTAATTGTTCGGTACACTGGTATTTCAAAAATGATAAATATTTTATTTATTATTTCTCCATTAATTTTGGTTCCTACAATTTATTTATTTTTAATTTATAAATTTTCAAGGGAGTATATTTTATCAAAATGATTAAAGTATTATCTCAATATTTGTTATCTGGCTATTTTAAAACGATTTTTAAAGTCATATTGATTTTTTATAGTTTTGGTATAATTTTAAATTTATTTGAAGAAATTGAGTTTTTTAAAAATTTGAACGTATCAATATTAATTCCAATTTCACTTACAGCATTATTTATACCTAGTTTAATAATAAAATGTTACCTTTTATTATTTTTATTTCGAGCTTATGGTTTCTGTTAAATTTAAGAAATAGTAGAGATCTCTTAACTTTAAAAGTATTTGGATACTCAAATTTTAAGATTTTTATTATATTAGCTTTAACATCATTTATTTTTGGTTGGATAATTTTGTTTACAATAAATCCTTTTACATCAACTATGGTTAAATATTATGAGCAAACTAAATCTGAATACTCAAAAGATATAGATCATTTAGTTTCAATCAACAAAAATGGGCTTTGGACTAAAGAAGATTTAGATACTGGACACCGTATTATTTCAGCAAATGAGATAAAAAATAATTTACTTAAAGAAATTACAATTTTTGATCTCGACAAAAATTACAATCCTATTCAAAAAATTTATTCTAAAACTGCAGATATCTCCAAAAATGAGTGGAATCTTAAAGAAGTTACAATCATTAAATTCGATCAAGGTATGGCTGAAGAGAGCTATAAAGGTAATTACTCTATAATCTCAAAATATGACCATAAGAAAATTAATAATTTATTCCGTAATTTTGATACTATGTCTTTTTTAGATTTAATTTTAAACTACAAAGATTTACAAAATAAAGGTTACAATAAAACCTATTTAGATCAAAATCTAAATTCAATGTTATCTTTGCCGTTCTTCTTGTTTATGATGACTGCTTTAGCATCTATATTAACTATGAATACACTAAAACAATCAAATAATTTCACATTTATAGTTGTTGGTCTTATAGCTTGTGTGGCAGTTTATTATTTTAAAGATTTATCTTTAGCTTTAGGTAAAACTGACAGAGTTTCCTTATCCTTAGCAGCCTGGATTCCAGTAGCTGTTATTGGTCTATTTAGTTCAATAGGAATTTTACAAATAAATGAAAAATAAATTTTTAGTTCTAATTCTTTCAATATTTTTTTTTCATCCTTTAATGGGTGAAAATCTTAATATTGAGTCATCTAAAATTTCTATAGATAAAAAGAGTCGTTTAACTATTTTTAAAGGTGATGTTATAGCTACAGATTATAAAAATAATGTATTTAAAACAGATTATGCTGAATATCAAAAAGATCTTAAATTTTTAAAAAGTAAAGGCAAAACTACAATACTAACTTCCGAGGGTTACTTTCTTACTGGAACAAACATAATATTCGATAATGAAAATAAATACATCAAATCTAATGAACAAGCTACTATCCAAGATTTAGAAAATAATAATATTTATTTAGAAAATTTTGAATATTCTACTGCAAGAAATTTTTTTAAGTCAACTGGTAAAATCAAAATTATCGACTCTAAAGAAAACTCTTATAACTTTTCTCAATTATATATAGATGAAAAAAAAAGAGAAATCATTGGAGCAGATATAAAAGCTTTTCTAAATGAAAAAGATTTTAAGATTGATATTAATAACAAGCCTCGTGTTTTTGCTAACACGGTAAAAATTGATAGTGAAAACAGTGAGTTTACTAAAAGTATTTTTACTTTATGTAATTATAGAGAAAAAGATAAATGTCCTCCTTGGTCTTTAAATGCAAGTAAAATGAGACATAACAAAAAAAACAAAACTATCTACTACGATAATGCAATAATCAAAGTATATGACTTACCTATTTTTTATATACCAAGACTATCTCATCCTGACCCTTCAGTAGATCGTAGATCAGGATTTTTACCTCCATCTTTTTCAGATACAAAAAACTTAGGAGCTGGATTACAAATTCCATATTTTTGGAATTTAGATAGAGATAAAGATTTTACTTTAAAAAGTAGATTGTTTGCATCAGAGCACCCCCTATTCTCTGGAGAATACCGTCAAGCATTTAAAGAATCTGATTTAATTTTAAATGTTGGATTTACCGAAGGATATAAAAATACAAGTGAAACTAAAAAAAGTGGAAATAAATCTCATTTTTTCTCACAATTTGTTAAGAAATTTAAGGGTAAAAAAGGATCAGATAATGAATTTAAATTGTCGGTACAAAAAGTGTCTAACAAAAAATATCTCAAACTATATAAAATTAAAAATGACTTAGTTGATTACCAGAATGATAGATTGGAAAATTCTTTGAATTTTTCACATGAAAATGATGATCTTTTTTTTGGTCTTAAGGCAAGTGCGTATGAGGATTTAACAGTAAATGATACTAGTGATGAATATGAATACATTTTACCAGATATAATAATTGATAAAAATTTGTTCAGCAGCAATAAATATGGATATGCCGATTTACAGTCTAATTTAGTTTTTCATAATTATGAAACTAACAAATTCACCAAATTCTTTATTAACGATATTGATTGGAAATATAAACAAACTAATTATCGATCTGGTTTAAAAGGACGTTTGCTTGGAAAATTAAAAAATGTGAATTATGAAGCAAAAAATACTTCGGTTTATAAAACCGATACTACCAGTGAAGTTTTTGGGGCAATAGGTTATTTAAGTGAAATAAATCTTTTCAAGAAAATTAATGAAAATTCAAAGAGTTTTTTGACACCTAAAATGTTGTTGAGATATGCTCCAGGTCATATGAGGAAAGAAACAGGTAAAACAAGATTAAATTACTCAAATATTTTCACTTTAGATCGATTAAATACAAATAAGAACTTTGAAAGTGGATTAAGTACAACTTTAGGATTTGATTATGAATTAGAAGAAAAGAATAAAAAACTTGATTTTTCAATAGCTCAAATAATAAATGAAAAAGAAAATAAAGATATGCCATCATCATCCAGCTTAGATCAAAGATTTTCAGATGTAATCGGACATTCAAAATTAGAAATTAATGAGAATATAAAATTAAGCTATGATTTTGCTTTAGATCAAAATTACGGACAACTTAATTATAATGAACTTGGTGCCAGTCTAGATTTTAAGCCCATTAAATTTGATATTAGTTATTTAGAGGAAAAAGAACACATAGGCGATCAAGAATATTTCAGAGGAAAAATAGACTTTACTCCAAATAAATACGGTCTTTTTTCTGCAGAAACAAAAAGAAACTTAATAACAAATTCTGCTGAATATTACAATTTGAGCTATGAATATACTAATGATTGTTTAAGAGCTGGTTTGGTATATAGAAGAGAGTTTTATAACGACTCTGAATTGGAGCCAGAAGACTCACTGATGTTTAAAATTACATTAACACCATTTGGAAATATCAATTCTCCTTCTTTTAATTAATGAAGCGTTTATTATTTTTTTTTATCATTATTGTTTTAAATACAAACATTTCTTATGCTTCAACTCAAAACAAAATTTTGGTGAATGTCGGAAATCAAATCATTACTTCCTATGAGTTAAAAAATAGAATTATGACAATTTTAGTCTTAAGTAATAAAGAATTAAATCAAAGTAATGTAAATAGCACAAAAAAAGAAGCTTTGAGTTTTTTAATAAACTCAAAACTAAAAAAAAATGAAGTATTAAAATTTAATACTGTGCCAAATCCAGGATCTGTAGAAAACTATTTAAATGTAATTGCATCTACTTATAATACTGACATAGAAGGACTTAAAAAGATATTTGTTAGTAATAATATAAGTTTTCAACTTTTTGAGGATGGAGTGAAAACAGAGTATGCGTGGCAACAATTAATTTATAATTTTCACCAAGATAAATTAAAATTTAATGAAAGGGAAATTGATGAAGAATTAAACCAAATAATTACTAAACAAAAACAAGCTGAAGAGTACAAGTTAGCAGAAATAGAAGTGTTATTAGAAAATAACGTTAATGATAGAAAAAAAATTGAAGAGGTTAAGAGACAAATTAATGAAATAGGATTTAAAGATACTGCCATAAAATACAGTTCATCCTTAACGGCAATGGATGGTGGAAATCTAGGTTGGATTGCCTCGCAAGCTTTATCAAGTGTAATTTTAAATACTGTAAAAAATATGAAACCAGGAGATATATCTAAACCAATATTTCAGTCAGAAACAGCAACATTTATAAAATTATTAGATAAGAGAAAAATAAGTTTTAGTGATATAAACTTAAAAAAAATGAAAGATCAAATAATTTCACAAAAAAGAAATGAGCTACTGAATTTATTCTCAAATAGCTATCTATCAAAAATTAAAAATGCAACTCTTATAAGATACAATGAGTAATAAAATCATTATTGTTGCTGGAGATCCTAATAGTGTTAATTCTGAAATAATTTTTAAAGCTTGGAAAAAAATAGATAATAAAATTAAAAAAAGAATATATTTAATCGCTAATTACAATTTAATTTATAAACAATATAAAAAATTAAGATATAAAATTAAGCTTATTAAAATAGATAATATTGAAGATAGTATTATTTCTACTAATATAAAAGTTTTAGATATTCCTATTAATTTTAAAAACCCTTTTAAAGTCAATATGAATGAAGCTTCTAGATATGTGGTGCAAAGTTTAAATTTAGCTCATTTACTTGCAAATAATAAAAAAGTCAAAGCAATTATAAATTGTCCAATAAATAAGAATTTAATAAAAATTTCAAAAAAAATTGGTGTTACAGAATTTTTTGCATCTAAATGTAAAATAAAAAATTCTTCTGAAGTCATGTTAATACACAATAAAAAATTTTCTGTTGTACCGCTTACTACTCATTTAAATATTAAAAATGTATCTAGTAATATTTCTTCCGATTTAATAATAAAAAAATTAACAACATTAAATAAAGAATTTAGAAAAATATTTAAAATTAAACCAAAAATAGGAATTTTAGGATTAAATCCTCACAATGCAGAATTGAGTAAGAAGTCTGAAGAAATTAAAGAGATAATACCAGCTATATTTAGACTAAAAAAGGCAGGTTTAAATATTAAAGGTCCATTAATTGCTGACACAATATTTATTAACAATTATAAAAAATATAATGTAATTGTAGGAATGTATCATGATCAAGTACTAACTCCTTTTAAAACTTTATTTCATTTTGATGCAATAAATATTACTTTAGGTTTAAATTATTTACGTGTATCTCCTGATCACGGTCCAGCGATTGATTTAATTGGAAAAAATAAAGCAAATTACAATAGCTTACTTCAATGTATAAAATTTATTAACAATATAAATCGATGAGATATGCTAAAAAGTCTTTAGGACAAAATTTTTTAATAGACTCTAATATCATAAAAAAGATAATTAACTTAACAGATATTTTTAATAAAAATATTCTAGAAATTGGTCCAGGCAGAGGAGCTCTTACAGATGAAATATTAAAAAATAAACCTAAATCACTCGTACTTATTGAAAAAGATACAACAATCTATGAAGAATTAAAATTAAAATATAATAATTATAAAAATGTAAAAATTTATAACAAAGATTGTCTTAAATTGGATTTAGAAAAAAAATTAAAAAAAAATACTATTATTTTTGGAAATTTACCGTACAATATTTCCTCTCAAATACTTGTTAAAGTAATTAAATTTAAAACTTGGCCTCCTAAATATAGCAGTGTAATTTTTATGTTTCAAAAAGAAATGGCTGAAAGAATAATTGGGAGTTATAATACATCTAAATACGGGAGATTGTCTATTTTAGCTAATTATAGATTAAATATTTTAAAAAAATTTAATATATCCCCTAATTGTTTTTTTCCAAAACCAAAAGTAGACTCAAGTGTTTTATTTTTTAAGCCAAAAAAAAATATCTCTATTGAAATTAAAAACATAGAGAATCTAGAAAAAATTACCAATATTTTTTTTTCAAGTAAAAGAAAGATGATTAATAAGAAAATAAAGAAAATTTTTAATAAAAAAAAGTTAGATTTAATTAAAGATTTAAATTTAAAATCAAGACCTTCAAATCTCAAACCAGAAAAATATTACGAAATTACTGAGTTGTTTGAGAAAATATAGACAATTTATTCTTATTAATTGAAATAATATTCTCAATTTGCTTGTAACAATTTTCAAGATTTTCATTTATTATAATATAATCATAGTCTTCCCAATGTTGAATATCTTTATCATAGGCTTTAAATCTTCGTTCTACTTCTTCAGGAGAGTCTTGATTTCTTTTTGTTAATCTTTCTTTTAATTCTTCTTTATTTGGAGGTATCAAATAAATTTTGATTAGTTTTAAATTTTTAAATTTAGATAATTGCTGAGTTCCTTGCCAATCAATATCAAAAATTATATCATTTTTTTTTATTGTTTCGTCCACACTTTCTTTAGAGGTTCCGTAGTAGTTATCAAATATTTTTGCATACTCATAAAATTTCCCATCGCTTATATATTTTTTAAATTTTTCATGAGAAATAAAATGATAATCAACACCGTCTACTTCGTTAGGTCTAGGTTTACGAGTTGTGTGAGAAACTGATATTTTAAATGATTGATATTTTTGTTGAATTTTCTTTGTTATCGTTGTTTTGCCAGCCCCAGAAGGAGATGATAAGATTACCATGATATTATTTGAATCATAACTCATAATAGTCCGAAAAATTATAAAGATTTATTGATTGGTTTTGCTTTCAATAAATTTAATAGCATCTCCGACAGTTAAAATTTTTTCGGCTTCACTATCTGATATTTCAGAACCAAATTCTTCTTCAAAAGCCATTACCAATTCAACGGTATCTAAACTATCTGCACCCAAATCATCAATAAAACTTGCTTCTTCCGTAACTTTTTCTTCTTCTATACCTAAATGATCTGCGACTATTTTTTTAATTTTTGGTTTTATATCGTTTGACATTTATTACCTTTGTTGTGTTAATGATATTTTCTTAATAGATTATTAGATAGAATTGTCAAGCCATATACATTCCACCATTAACATGAATGGTTTCACCATTAATATAATCAGCCAAATCTGATGCTAAAAAGGCTACACAATTTGATACGTCCTCGCCAGTACCTAAATCACCTGCAGGAATTCTGCTTATTAACTTTGCTTTGTACTCTTCAGGAATTTTATCGGTCATTTCTGTTTTTATAAAACCAGGTGAAACACAATTAATATTAATATTTTTTTTTGCATATTCTAAAGCTAAACTTTTGGAAAAGGCAACTATTCCAGCTTTTGACGCTGAGTAATTTGTTTGCCCAAAATTTCCTGTATGTCCAACTATTGAAGTAATATTTATAATTTTTCCAGATTTATTTTTAATCATCTTTTTAATTGCAGATTTACACATTAAAAAAGTTGAAGTTAAATTAATGTCTAAGACTTTTTTCCAATTTTCTTCAGTAAGTCGTATTGTCAAACTATCTAGGTTAATACCAGCGTTATTTATTAATACATCTAAGCCACCAAGTTTATTATTTGCTGATTCTATAAAAGATTCAATTTTAGAATGTTCACCTAAATTAAATTTTTCAATTTGTAAATCGCTAAACTTGCTTTTTAAATTATTTAATTTTTCCTCTTTCGTGCCTGTTGCCAAAACAATAGATCCACCTTCAACAAATTTTTTAACTAGGCTATTACCGATTCCTCCTGTAGCACCTGTAATAATAACTTTTTTATTTTTTAGATTCATCAACTGTTTTTTTCATATCATCTATTGAATTTATACTAAAGCAATTAATATTCTTTAATGTCCTTTTAACCATCCCAGATAAAACTTTTCCAGGGCCTATTTCAATAAAATTGGTAACATTTTCATTTGACATATTAATTATACTTTCTCTCCACCTTACTGTTGAGCAGATTTGTTCGACTAATAATTTCTTAATATCCTCTGGATTATTTTGTGGTTTTGAAGTCACATTACACACAACATTAATATTAGGTTTTTTAAAATTAGTTAACTCAATTTTCTCTTTCATTATAGTTGCTGCAGGACTCATAAGAGAACAATGAAAAGGTGCGCTTACATTTAAAGGAATAAATTTTTTTTTATTTTCTTTTAAAATAATTTGTAAATCATTTATACTGTCAATATCGCCACTTATAATTGTCTGACCTTCTGCATTGTCATTAGCAATTTCACAGACTCCTTTTGTTTTTACTTCTTTAATCAAATTTTCAATTACTTCTATTTTTGAACCTAGTACTGCAATCATACTGCCTTTACCTACCGGGACTGCTTCTTGCATTGATTTACCTCTTTCAAAAAGCAAAAATAAGGCATCGTTAAATTTTAAGGAATCAGCACAAACTAAAGCGCTATATTCACCCAGTGAATGACCAGCAAAAAATTTTGTAGATTTAAAATCAAAGTTATATTCTTTTTTAAGAACTGAAAAAATCGAATAACTAACCGTTAAAATTGCTGGCTGGGTATTTTGTGTTAATTTTAATTGATCCTCTGGACCTTCTAAAATTATCTTTGAAATTTTATAATTAAGTTTATCGTCTGCTTCTTTAAAGATATTCTTTACAATCTCGAAATTATTGTAAAACTCTGATCCCATCCCTACAATTTGTGAGCCTTGGCCTGGAAAGAGTATAGCGTTCATATTTTTAGCATTTAATTATAGATAATTAGTATTGATATAAATATCTATTATAGTATAAAGCTTTTTTTACAATTATGAACTTAAAAGCTAACTAATTAACAATAATCTTTATTATGTCATTTTACGAAAATACTTTAGTTGCTAAGCAAGATTTGCCTGCATCCGAACTAAAAAAAATTAAAGAAAAATATAATGATCTTATTAACAGTAATTCAGGCAAAGTGGTAAAAATTGAAGAATGGGGATTATTGAGTCTTGCCACAAAAATAAGAAAATATAACAAGGGTTTTTATATCCACTATAAATTTGAAGGAAGTAAAAAAACTTTAAACGAATTAGATAAAAAAGTTAAAGTTGATAACTCAATAATTAGACATCTTTTAGTAAAATATAAAAAATTGGATACTAAAAATGAATATTTTAAAAAAGATAAGTAAATGAAAAGAAAAGGAAAAAAATTTCAAAAAAACTCAAGCTCCTTAAATAAACTTAGTTTATTTCAAAAATCTGAGGGAAGATTTAATAGATCATGCCCTTTGTCCGTTAAAAATGCACCAAAAATAGACTATAAAAATATTAGTCTATTAAAAAAATATATTTCAGAAAATAATAAAATATTATCTTCAAAAATTACTTCTGTATCAAGTGGTAAGCAAAAAAAATTAACTAAAGAAATTAAAAAAGCAAAAATTTTAGGACTTATATAATCATGGAACTTATACTTTTAGAAAACATAATGAATCTAGGAAATATTGGAGATAAAGTAGAGGTTAAACCAGGGTACGGAAGGAATTTTCTTTTGAAAAATGGAAAAGCATTGAGATTTAATAAAGAAAATTTAGAATACGTTTCTAAAAAAAAGGATGAACTAAATAGAAAAAATATTGAATTAAAAAAGAAATTAAAAGATACAGCTCAAATTGTTAATAATAAATCTTTTGTTTTTAACAAAGAAAGTAAAGAAAATGGTGAATTGTACGGTTCAATCAAGCCAAAAGAAATTTCGAATGCAATTTTGGAGAAAATGAAGGTAGAAATCAAGCCTTCCCAAATAGTTTTAAAAAATGAGCTAAATAAAATTGGTAGCTACAAAGTTGATATAAACTTCCATACAGAGGTTTCCGCTCAAATTTCTATCAAAATAGATAAAGTTAAATCGTCTTAACTTTTCCACAGGCAAGCAAAAAAGTGTGTAACTTTTAACTTTAATTGTAGTTCTCTAAAACTATTATCCTCATGTGGAAAAAATCAAATTAAAAGGCAATAATTTAGATAAGAAACAGCCTTCAAATTTAGAAGCAGAACAAGCTTTACTAGGATCTATTTTAGTCAATAATGATATTATTGATGAAGTAGCAAATATTGTTAATCCTACAAGTTTTTACGACCCCGCGCATACAAAAATTTATGAAGTAATTGAAACTTTAAATAATAAAGGAATGATAGCGAACCCTATCACTTTAAAAAACTTCTTTGAAAAAGATAACATGTTAGATGAAGTCGGAGGAACAGAGTATTTAGTTAAATTAACAAGATTTTCAGGATCTACAAAACAAGCTACGGATTATGCAAAAGTAATCCATGAAATGTACTTAAGAAGAGAATTGGTTTTAATTTCTGATAATTTATCTTCAGAAACATTGAATGCAAAAGAACAAAGTGCAGAAAAAATAATTGAAAATACAGAAAAATCTCTATTTGATTTGGCTGAAAGAGGAAGTTTTTCTCAATCTTTTTTAAAATTTAATCAAGCTTTAGACCAAACTATAGAGATGGCCACTCTAGCCATGAAAAATGATAAAGGAATTGTAGGTGTGCCTACCGGTTTAACAGATCTGGATGAAAAATTAGGTGGACTACACAAATCAGATTTAATAATTTTGGCTGGCAGACCGTCAATGGGTAAAACAGCTTTAGCTACAAATATTGCTTATAACGCAGCCCAAAATATTTTAAATGTAGGAGAAAAATCTTCTGTGGCTTTCTTTTCTCTAGAAATGTCTTCAGAACAATTATCAACTAGAATTTTATCAGAACAAGCTAGAATCAGATCTGACGATATTAGGAGAGGAAAGGTTACGGAAGAAGAGATTAATCGTTATATCGAAACTTCAAGAAACATTTATAATCTCCCTCTTTTTATTGACGAAACACCTGCAATAACAATTGCAACATTAAGTAATAGAGCCAGAAGAATTAAAAGATTGTTTGGTGTTAGTTTAATAGTTGTGGATTACATACAATTAATGAGATCCAACTCAAATAAGAATGAAGGAAGAGTTCAAGAAATTTCTGAAATAACTCAAGGTTTAAAAGCTTTGGCGAAAGAACTTGGAGTACCTATTCTAGCTTTGTCTCAACTATCTAGAGCTGTTGAACAAAGAGATGATAAGCTACCTCAACTGGCTGATTTAAGAGAGTCTGGTTCAATTGAACAAGATGCTGATGTAGTAATGTTTGTTTATAGAGAAGCTTATTATTTGGAAAGAAAACAACCTAAACTTGGTTCAATAGAACATGCTGAGTGGCAGTCTAAAATGAACGATGTCAATGGCCTTGCTGACATTATACTAGGTAAACAAAGACACGGGCCAACAGGCACAGTTAAAGTTGAGTTTGAAGGAATTTATACAAAATTCAAAGATTTAAACAAAAATTAGCCCTAAATTTTATCTTTAGTTATCGTAAATTTAGGATATATCTGAAATATCTCTATGTTCGCTAGTATATATAAAAAATTGGTAATAGATTTTTCTAAATTAACTCTTCTATTTTTGGTAATATTAATCAGCTTTTCTTTTTATCATGCTAAAAATTTCAATTTAGATGCATCATCTGACGCTCTCTTGCTTGAGGGAGATCCGGATCTTAAATATTTAAGAGAAATTAATGAAACGTATGGTTCAAAAGACTTCCTGGTTTTAACTTATACTCCAGTTTCAAGTTTTACTGAAAAAGAAACTATTCTTAATCTTCAGTTATTAAAGTCTAAAATAGAAAAGTTAACTTGGGTTGATAGCGTTATTACGGTTATTGATGTTCCTCTTTTAAAAAGCACTGATGAAGGATTAATGGAAAGGTTAAAAAATTATAAAACTTTAGCCTATCCTGAAATAGACAGAAAAAGAGGATTTGATGAAATTATAAATAGTCCTATTTATAAAAATTACGTTATTAGCGAAGATGGTAAAACATCAGGGATTGTTGTTTATCTAAAAAAAGACGAAAGACTTGCGGAATATATAAAAGTTAAAGAAAAATATTTTAATCAATCTATTGAAACAGGTTTGTCCAAAAAAGAAAAAATAAATTATAAAAAATTTCTTAATGAATACGAAGAATATAAAAATTTATTTAATATAAGGAATCATCAAAATATAGCAGAAATAAGAGACGTGATTAGCAAATATGGAGAAAATGCTAAAATTCATCTAGGAGGCATTCCAATGATTGCTGATGATATGATGAGCTTTATTAAAAGTGACATAGTTATTTTTGGAATTGGAGTTTTCATTTTTATTATTTTAACACTTTGGTTTATTTTTAGAAATTTAAAGTGGGTAGTAATGCCTTTGTTAGGATGTTCAACTTCAGTAATTATAATGATTGGTCTCTTAGGATTAATTGGATGGAAAGTAACTGTAATCTCATCAAACTTTATTGCTTTAATGCTGATTTTAAATATGGCAATGAATATCCATGTAACTGTCAGATTTTTACAATTAAAAAAAGAGTTTCCTCAATTCACAAAAGATGAAGCTGTTTTTGAGGCTAGTAAAAAAATGATGCTTCCAATTCTTTATACAGTTTTAACTACAATATGTGCTTTTTTATCTTTAGTGTTTAGCGGAATAAAACCAATAATAGATTTTGGGTGGATGATGACTTTAGGTTTGATAGTTTCATTATTAGTGACATTTTTATTATTACCTTCTTTACTAAGTTTATTTTCATCTAATGATGAAATAGATGTTAAAGATACAGAAAAATCCTTCATTACTTCCGCTTTAGGATCTTTTGCTAAAAATAATAAAATTATAATTTTTGGGTCTACCTTGCTAGTGATCTTATTTAGTATAGTTGGAATATTTAAGCTAGAAGTTGAGAATGGTTTTATAAATTATTTTGATAAAGAAACAGAGATTTATAAAGGAATGAAAAAAATTGATGATGATCTGGGTGGTACCACTCCTTTAAATATAATTCTAAAATTTCCAGTTAAGAAAAAAGAAATTAAGAAAGAAAGTGATGAATTTGATGATTGGGAAGAAGAAAATGATATCAATGAAGATAAAGCTAAATATTGGTTTACGAGAGATAAAATGAATAAAATTATTAAAGTTCATGATTATTTAGATTCTTTACCTGAAATCGGAAAGGTTTTATCATTTGCTTCAATTTTAAGAGTAGCTGAAGATTTAAATAATAAAGAATTACAAAGTTTAGAAATAGCAGTTTTATACAGCAAAATTCCTGAGGCTATAAAACAAGAAATTGTTACACCTTATATCTCAGTTGATAAAGATGAAGCTAGAATTAGCCTAAGAATTAAAGACTCCTTAGAAAATTTAAGAAGAAATGATTTAATCAAAAAAATTAATTCTGATTTAAACATAAAATTAGGTTTAGATAAAGAAGAGTATAAATTAGCAGGTGTTCTCATCTTGTTTAATAATTTATTGCAGAGTTTATTTAAATCTCAAATACTTACATTAGGAATAGTCATGCTCGGAATTTTTTTAATGTTTTTAGTTTTGTTCCGAAATATTGTTCTTGCTTCTATAGGTGTTGTTCCAAATTTTATAGCAGCTTTTTTTATTCTTGGTATTATTGGTTTGCTCGGTATTCCTTTAGACATGATGACAATAACTATAGCGGCTATTACAATAGGTATAGCAGTAGATAATAGTATTCATTATATTTACAGATTCAAAGAAGAATTTAAAAAAATTAATAACTACAATAAAACTCTTGATAGGTGTCATAGTACTGTTGGTATCGCGATTTTAAATACTTCGATAACTATTGTTTTTGGGTTTTCAATTTTAATTTTGTCAAATTTTATACCAACAATATATTTTGGTGTTTTTACAGGTATTGCAATGTTGTTAGCTATGATTTCAGTCTTAACTTTACTTCCCAAATTATTATTAGTTTATAAACCTTTTGGAGCTGAAAAGGCAAATTAAAAAAATGGGAGATTTTTCTAAAATTCTATCAGGTATCAATATTTTTGATATTATTTTTTTAATTTTAATGATTTATTTTATAGTTGAATGTTTTTTAAAAGGTTTTTCTCTAAGCTTTATTTCTTTTATGAAATGGGTTTTTGCTCTGGTGGTAACTATAGTCTTAGTTCCTAAATTACAACCTTGGGTTAATAATTATATAGAGTCTGAGTTTATAAATAATTTTGGTATCGGAATTGCTGTATTTATTTGCACTATATTCCTTACCATTGTTGCTGGAAAATCTTTAAGTAGAGCTGTTACTTGGACTGGAGTGGGATCTATAGATAAAACTTTTGGCTTATTATTTGGATTTTTTAAAGGTTATATTGTTTCGATCTGTTTGTTTTCTATATTAAATTGGTTTTATCCGTATCAAAATTGGGGTATATCAGCTGAAGATGCAATTTCGTTTAATATAGTTAAAAAAGGAAGTGAAATACTTGTAGAAGAATTTCCTTCTAATAAAGATTTCATAGATACAAAAGATAAAATTGAAAAAATTTAAATCAGATAAACTAAGAGAAGAATGCGGTATATTTGGTATATCCAATCATGAAGATGCTTCTGCTTTGGTGGCTTTGGGTCTTCATGCCTTACAACATAGAGGCCAAGAAGGATGTGGAATAGTGTCTTACGATGGAAAAAACTACCATTCAGAAAAAAGACAGGGTTTGGTTGGAGATAATTTTACGAAGAGCAATGTTATAAATAAACTACCTGGTAAATTTGCCATAGGTCATAATCGATATTCTACAACCGGCGAAACTTCTTTAAGAAACATACAACCATTTTTTGCCGATCTGCATATGGGCGGATTAAGTATTGCACATAATGGTAACCTAACTAATGCATTAACTTTGAGGGAGTCCTTAGTTAAAGAAGGAGCAATTTTTAGAACTACAAGTGATACTGAAACAATTGTTCAACTAATTGCAAAATCAAAAAGAGATAAAATAGTAGATAAGTTAATAGATGCACTGTTTCAAATACAAGGAGGTTATTCATTGGTGATAATGACAAATAAAAAATTGATAGGAGTAAGAGACCCTTTTGGTATAAGACCTTTAATAGTTGGCAAATTAAAAGACTCCTATATTTTAGCTTCAGAAACTTGTGCTTTAGACATTGTAGGTGCAAAATTTGTTAGAGAAGTAGAAAATGGTGAGATTATTGTAATTGAAAATAATGAAATAAGTAACATTAAACCCTTTCCTAAACAAAAGGCAAGACCATGTATATTTGAATATATTTATTTTGCTAGACCTGACAGTATTATTCAAGGAAAGTGTGCTTATGAATATCGGAAAAATTTTGGTATACAGTTAGCAAAAGAAACAGATATAGAAGCTGATATTGTTGTTCCTGTACCAGACTCAGGTGTCCCAGCGGCTGTAGGTTATGCAGAATATTCGAAAAAAAAATTTGAACTAGGATTAATACGAAATCATTATGTCGGTAGAACATTTATTGAACCTTCTCAAAATATTAGAAGTTTAGGTGTTAAGCTGAAGTTAAGTCCAACCAAAAGTATTGTAAAAAATAAATCTGTAATATTAATAGATGACTCTTTAGTGAGAGGAACAACATGCTATAAAATTGTAAAGATGCTTTATGAGTCTGGAGCTAAAGAAGTTCATGTTAGAATTGCATGTCCAGAAATAAAATTTCCTGATTTCTATGGGGTAGATATGCCAACTAAAGAAGAACTGTTGGCTTATCAGAAAACTAATATAGAAATGTGTGAATATATAAAAGCTAAATCACTAAAATTTTTAAGTTTAGATGGCCTTTATGAAGCTTTAGAAAAAGGTAAAAGAAATAATTCTTACCCACAATTTAGCGATCATTATTTTACAGGCGAGTACCCAATTAAGCCTGCTGATAATCTAGGTGAACTAAAAATAACACAATTATCATTATTAAGCGGAAAATCTAATAATTAGTTTAAAACTATCAATTTATTATTTTTATTAAAAAATAAAATTGATTTATCAATAAATATTGGAAAAGTTCCTAATTTACTTTTAAGTTTTTCAATCTTTTCAATCTTTGCATTCTTATTAAAAGCTACCAAATATGAGTTATTTAAAAATATAAGTAAGTTATTATTTGCTATTGATAATGATTTAATACTTACTGATCTAGTTTTAGTATCCAAAAAATTAGCGATTTCTTCAGCTATATTTAGAGAAAAGTTTATTTTTCCAGTATCTGTGTTTATGCATACTAACAGATTATCTTTAGTAATAATAAATAAATTATTTCCGGAAAGCACTGGTTTAACAATTGATGTAATAGGTGATTTAAGAATGATTGAACCATTATTAATATTTAATAAATATATATATGGATCAGTAGAAACTATAATCTTGTCTTTAGAAATTATGATAGGATTCGAGAAAAACAAATTCGTTGGATTTAAATCAAGAGAGAGCTTAAAATTTGAAAACCAATTAATTTGAGAGTTTTGAATATTAATTGAATAAAGAGATCCAAATGTATTTAGGTAAAGTAAAACATCTCTACCTAAAGCTAAGGAATTAACAAAACCACTTTTAATGGTTGTTTCTTCTGTAGGAATGAATTTTAATTGAGAACCATCAAATTTATTAAATATATAAAGTATATTGTTTTGATCTGCTAATATAATTTTTTCTTCAAAGATTTTAATGTTAGATCTAAATGGTATCTTTAAATTTTTAGCCCATAATAATTTTTTATTTTTATAATTAAATGCATATAAATAACCTAGATTGTCTGAAGCATAAACAACATTTGCTTCTACTATTAAATTAAGATTTTTACGTATCTTTTTAAAATTTTTTTGATAAAAATTATACTTATAAGTTATTTCTTTTTTTTCTACTGAGTAAACAATTATATTACCTCTATCATCTGAGGCGATAACATTCTCACCATCAAATAAAATCTTATCTTTTATATTATATCTGCTTATTTTTTTACTTTTAAAGATTATTTCATTTAAATTTTCATATCCAAAATTATTTGAATTATTTGATTCTTGATAAAATTCGTCAGTCCATTTGTTACTTTTTTTTATTGAATCTAGTTTTAGATTTAAGTTTTTATTAGGGGCAATAATTTTATTAAAAGTTTTTTCTTTTGTATAAAGTGTCTCAAAATCTTTAAATCTATCTGTTTTTTTTAAATTTACTGTATTGTTATTGTTCCAAATTCCAGATTTGTTATCAAAAGAACAATGTGAAAATAAAATTATAGATATAAATATTATTATTTTTTTCATGCATTTTTTGTTTTGATAATATTTATATCTTTTATTTTAAAACTTTGAAATTTCAGATGCAGTTTCCTTCCAAATTGAGTTATCGGAAATAATTTCATTAAGTAATTTTTTTCCTTCAATATCTTTAGATATCTTTATTAAATATAAAGCTTTTTTTAATTTAACCAAGTTCTTTTGCTCTTTATCTATTTTTGTATTTTCAACAATATCAAAAAATTTTAAAACTTCTTCGTTATTTTTTTCAAGATCGTTATCTATAATATTGTTTAAAGCCAATAATGAATAAAATTTGTTTTTACTAATTATAATTTCTTCATAAATATTTTTTGATTCTTCTTTTTTGTCAAGTGAAAGGTATATTCCTGCTTGAACAAATTTTTCTGAAATTTTTTCATTTTTTGACTTTTGATAATAGTTAAAATAATTGACTCCAATCACAATAAATATTGTTAAAGTTAAAATCGTTAAAAGAATATTTTTATTTTTTTTAACAAAATTTTCTACTCTTTCAAAAAAATCTATTTTTTCTTCATTTTCCATATAAAAAGTTTTTTTTGTTTGGAAATACTTTGGTTTTTATTTCTTTACTATATTTTTTTACAGCTTTTTCAATTATTGTATTTAGATTAGCGTATCTTTTTACAAACTTTGGATAAAATCCACTTAATCCAAGAATATCATCCGTTACTAAAATCTGTCCATCACAATACGAAGAAGACCCTATTCCTATAGTTGGAATTTTTAATATATTTGTAATTTCCTTTGCTACACTAGGGGTTACACATTCTAAAACTATAGAAAAAGCTCCAGCTTTTTCAATTGATATTGACTCTCTAATTAATCTTCTAGCTTCCTTTTGCTTTTTACCTTCAACTTTAAATCTACTTTTAAATTGGGGAGTATAACCTATATGACCCATTACAGGTATTTTAGCTTTTCTTATTTCTTTTATAATTTTGAAATTTTTATTGTTACTTTCTATTTTCACAGCATCACACTTTGTTTTTTTAAAAATTAATTTTGCATTTTTTTTTGCTTGGATAGGATTTTTGTAAGAACCTTTTGGCATATCAACAACTAGTAATGATTTTTTAATTCCTTTTCTGACACTAATGCTGTGCTGAATAATAGTATTAAGTGAAATTTTATGAGTATTTTTCATTCCATATAAAACATTTGCCATTGAGTCTCCTACTAAAGTCATATCACAGTATTTATCTATAATTTGAGCAATATTTTTTGAATATGCGGTTAAGCTTACAATTTTTATTTTATTTTTTTTTGCTAAAATTTTTTTTATTTTTTGAGACATTATTCCAACTCAATAGTGCTAGGTGGCTTTGAAGTTATATCATACACTACTCTATTAATGCCAGGTACTCCATTTACAATTTTATTTGAAATTTTATCCAAAAAATCCTTTGGAAAGCTAAAATAATCTGCTGTCATACCATCTTCAGAAACAACTGCTCTTAATAAACAAGTGTATTCATAAGTTCTTGAGTCTCCCATTACACCCACGGTTTTCATGGGTAATAAACCTGCATAAGCTTGCCAAATTTTATTGTAAAGTTTTTGCTTAATTAATTCATTAATATAAATGTGGTCTGCTTCTTGTAGGATTTTTATTTTTTGAGAGGTAATATTGCCTATTATTCTAATTGCTAATCCAGGACCTGGAAAAGGATGCTTGTTTCTTATGCTATCTTTTAATCCTATGGATTTCCCTAAAACTCTGACTTCATCTTTAAAAAATTCTTTTAAAGGCTCTATTAACTTTAAATTCATCTTTTTAGGCAATCCCCCAACATTGTGATGTGATTTGATTTTAGACGATTGACTTCCTGTAGCTGATCTACTTTCTATAATATCAGGATAAAGAGTTCCTTGTGCAAGATATTTGATGGATTTAAATTTTTTGGACTCTTTTTCAAAAATTTTGATAAATAAATTTCCTATAATTTTTCTTTTCTTCTCTGGATTATAAATATTTTTAAGTTTTTTCAAATATAATTTTGATGCGTTGATCAATTTTACATTTAGCTTATATTTTTTTTTAAATATATTATAAGAATCTTTAAATTCATTTTTTCTCATCAATCCTGTATCTACCATTATACAAATAAGATTTTTTTTAATAGCTTTATTGATTAGTAAAGCAACCACACTGCTATCTACACCGCCTGATAATGCACAAATTACCTTATCTTTTTTAACAGTTTTTCTTATATCATCAATCAATCTATTTGCTTCAGAAGATACTTGCCATTTTTTTTTAATTTTACAGATAGAAAATAAAAAATTTTTAAAAATTTCTTTTCCATTTTCAGTATGCGTCACTTCTGGGTGAAATTGTACTCCATATATTTTAATTTTAGAATTTTCTATAATTGTTAACTTTGATTCTTTTGTTGAGGCTATTGCTTTAAATCCATTAGGCAATTTAGTTACTGCATCTTGGTGGCTCATCCAAACAGATTTGTTCTTGGTATTAAAAAAATTTTTGATAAGTAGAGACTTTCTCTTTTTATGAAGAATGGCTCTTCCGAATTCTCTTTTTTTTCTTAAAGATTTAATTGAACCTCCAAACAATTTTGCTATTAACTGTAGACCATAACATATTCCAAGAATGGGTATTTTTTTCAAAAATATTTCTTTTGGAATTTTTAAATATTTTTTCTTTGTTACAGTTGAAGGACCTCCCGATAAAACTATTCCTTTTATTTGTTTATAATCTTTAATTTTATAAAGATCGTTAATTGTTAAAATTTCTGAATAAACCCCAAAATCCCTTATTCTTCTTGCAATAAGTTTTGTAACTTGTGAACCAAAATCAATAATTATAATTTTTTCCTTCTGATCTTGGAGTCCCATTTATTTCTTGAGAGATTTTTCTATTTCAATTTTAAGAGTATTGCTTTTCTGACAATAGTCTTTACAAAAAATGAGTAGTTTTTCTATTAATTTTTTACTTCCATCAAAATCCGATTCTTTTAATTTAAGTTGTGCTAAATTATATGTAGCTTCTTCATTAGTTGGATTAAGTAGTATAACTGTATTTAAATTTTTTTCTTCTAATTCTGTTTTTTCTTGTTTATTGAATATTTTTGAAAGATAAAGATATGATTTTTCATTTTTTGGATTAAAAACTATATCTTGCTCAAATTTAAATTTTGCCTTATCAAGTTCTTTTTTTTCATAAAATGTTAATCCTTCATTAAAATAATTGGAGCCTGCTTGAAGGTTGTTAAAAAACAAAAATACAAAAAAAATAATCTTTAGTAATCTCATTGTTATAATTTAAAATTTAAAGTTGGCTCCATCATTTCTACACTATGTACCATGCTTTCGTAAAATCCAGCCTTTGTAATTTTAATGAATTTTGCATTTTTTTTAATATCTTTAAGTTTTTTTGCTCCAACATATCCCATAGAAGATCTTAATCCTCCCTTCAATTGATATATAATTTTAGAGACATTTCCTTTGTATTCTACTCTACCATCAACTCCCTCCGGAACAAATTTTGATTTATCTTTATAATTTTTTTGAAAATATCTATTAGATGATCCTGCTGACATAGCTCCAATTGATCCCATTCCTCTGTACTTTTTATAAAATTTATTTTTAATTTTAAATTTTTTTCCTGGACTTTCCTCTGTTCCAGCAAATATAGATCCCATCATAATGGCATCAGCTCCTGCAGCTATAGCTTTGGCTATGTCTCCTGAGAATTTTATACCTCCATCAGAAATTATTTTTGTCTTTTTTCCTTTTAAAGCTTTATAAACTTCCATTATTGCAGAGATTTGTGGAACTCCTATGCCTGCTACCATTCTTGTAGTGCAGATAGATCCCGGTCCAATTCCAACTTTAATAATATCAGCCCCAGAATTATATAATCTCTTTGCTGCCTCAGCGGTAGCAATATTGCCTACGCAAACTGGTATTTTATTATTTTTTCTTACCTTAGATAAAATATTTAAAACTTTTTTGCTATGACCATGAGCAGTATCAATTACAATTAAATCTACACCGCTGTCTACAAGAGATTTCGCTCTTTTTAAATCATCTGTGCTTGTTCCAATAGCAGCACCAACAAACAAGTTTTTCTTTTTAACTTTTCCTACCTCATTGCTTTGTATCTTTATATTTAAATTTCTATGTATAATTCCTATTCCTCCAGATTTAGCTAGTGCTATAGCCATTGAAGATTCAGTAACGGTATCCATCGCAGAAGATAAGAAAGGAGTTTTTAGTTTTATATTTTTAGTTAAGTTTAATGAAATATCTGTATCTGATGGTAAAATTTTTGAAAAGCGCGGAAGCAGTAATACATCATCAAAAGTTAATGCTTCTTTTATTGCTTCCATATACACTTATATACAATTTTTAAAAATTATAAAGTCTTTAATGTCACACAGTGTAAATAAGTTTCTTTTGATTCGTTTCTACTAGCCTCAGGTTTAAAAAATTCTACTTTTTTAAACCTAGATTTTGCTAATTCTTTAACTTCTAGAAAGTCATCACCCATAAATAATTTTGATACTAAGACCCCATTTGGCTTTAAAATTTTTGATGAAAATTCAATAACTTCAGCACATAACTGATTGGTTCGAATACAATCTAAAGATTTATTTCCAGTTGTATTAGCTGCCATATCCGAAATAACTACGTCCAATTTATCCTTAAAAAAATTAAATATTTTTTCTTTTGTATTTTCTTGAAGAAAATCACATTGTAAAAATGAAACATTTTTTAATTTATACATTTTTTTTGTATCTAAAGACAATATTTTGCCAGTTCTAATAATTTTACTAGTAACTTGCGCCCATCCTCCGGGGTAAGCCCCTATATCTAATAATTTAGTATTACTTTTGATAAATTTATACTTATTATTTAATTCAATTAATTTAAATGCAGACCGTGAGCGGAAACCTAAAGTTTTTGATTTTTTAAAAAATTGATCTCTATGTTGTTTAATTTTCCAGCTATTACTTTTTTTTTTCTTTTTTGATTTTTTCATTATAAAACATCTTCATGCTCATCTTCTGATGTTTCTAAAGTTTCTTTTCTATTTCTATTTTTATACATAAAAAAACTAGCAGGAATTGAGATTAAATAAGCTAAGCCAAAAACTAAAAGCGTTTGAAATGTATAATACAATAAAGAAATAAAAATTATTCCAATTCCTAATAAAATAAAAGCCGTTGCTTTAGGAGAAATAGATATTTTTTTTAAAGATAACGTTGGAACTTTACTAACTAATAAGATAGCAATTGAAATTGCAAAATATGGAGTTAAGTTTCTAATATCAAATTTAAAATCTAAGTTTGCAAGTTCAAAAATCAATGGCATTAAAACAAGTATGCCGCCTGCAGGAGCAGGGACTCCTTCAAAATAATTGCTTTTCCAAAGATGTTTGCTATCGATTTTCGTTAAATTAAATCTTGCTAATCTTAAAACGCAGCAAACCGAATAAATTAATGTAATTGCCCAACCTAATTTTCCATAATTATTTAATTCCCAAAAATATAAAATAAAAATAGGAGCTATACCAAAACTGACAAAATCTGTTAATGAATCTAGCTCTTTTCCAAATTCTGATGTTCCTTTTATTAAACGAGCTATTCTTCCATCTAAAGCATCAAGTATAGCAGCAAATAAAATAAAAATTACAGCTAAACTATAATTTCCATCAATTGAAAATTTAATTGAACTAATTCCAAGACATACTCCTCCTAAAGTTAATATATTAGGAAGTAAGTATCTTGTTTTTTTTGATGAAACTAATCTAAATTTTTTATTCTCTTCCATTATTCAGAAGCTAGTAAGCTTTCCCCTGCTACTACGTTTTGTCCAACCCTGGCTAAAACTTTTTTATTCTTAAAATAAATATCAACCCGACTTCCAAAACGTATCATGCCTATTCTATCCCCTTGATTTAAATTTTGCCCTTGTTCAACTTCACAAACTATTCTTCTAGCAATTAAACCAGCTATTTGAACAATAATAATTTCTTCTCCAGATTTACTACATTTAATTTTATAATAATTTCTTTCATTTTCTTCGCTTGCCTTATCTAATGAAGCATTTAAAAATTTTCCAGGTTTATAATTAATCTCTTCTACTGTTCCTGTTAAAGGTGTTCTATTAACATGACAATTAAATACATTCATAAAAATACTTAGTCTAGTATAAGTTTTGTTTTCTAATTGTAATTCTATAGGTCCAGTTTTTTCTGAAATATCTGTTATTAAACCATCTGCTGGGCTTACTAAAAAAGAATCATCATTAATAGGATATCTTTCTGGGTCTCTAAAAAAATAATATACCCAAATAGTTATTAAAATCAAAATTGACCCAAGAAACTTTGAAAAAAGCAAAACTATAAATGTTGCAATTATTGAAATAGCTAAAAATTTATAGCCTTCTTTGTGAATACTTGGAAAAATTGTATTAAACATAATTTTAAGTTTGCTAATTTTTTCTTAATATGTATAAAAATCTTGCTTAATCAATCTATATTTATTTTATGGCGAAAATTATAGTCAAAAACCCAGTAGTAGAGCTCGATGGAGACGAAATGACTCGAATTATATGGTCTTTTATTAAAGATAAGCTAATTAAACCTTATTTAGAAATTGATCTTAAATACTATGATCTTGGTATGAAAAATAGGGATCAAACTAATGATCAAGTTACTTTAGATTGTGCTAAAGCTATTCAAAAATACGGTGCCGGAGTTAAATGTGCAACTATTACGCCAGATGAAAATCGTGTTAAAGAATTTAAATTAAAGAAAATGTGGAGATCACCAAATGGAACAATTAGAAACATTGTTGGAGGAACAATCTTTAGAGAACCAATAATTTGTAAAAATGTTCCAAGATTAGTTCCTCATTGGACTGATAGCGTTATAGTCGGAAGGCACGCATTTGGAGATCAATATAAAGCTACAGATTTTAAAGTTCCAGGAAAAGGAAAAATGACTGTTAAATGGGAATCGGAAAATGGAAATGATAAAATTGAACATGAAGTTTTTAATTTTGATGGCCCAGGTATTGCTCTTTCAATGTACAATTTAGATAATTCTATTAAAGATTTTGCTAGAGCTTGCATGAATTATGGTCTGGTAAGAAAATGGCCTGTTTACTTTTCATCTAAAAATACAATTTTAAAAGCTTATGATGGAAGATTTAAAGATATTTTTGAAGAGATTTTTCAAAAAGAATTTAAAATTAAATTTGATGAAGCAGGTATAACTTATGAACATAGATTAATTGATGACATGGTTGCTTGTGCTATGAAGTGGAGTGGAAAATATATTTGGGCCTGTAAAAATTATGATGGAGATGTTCAATCTGACACTGTTGCACAGGGATATGGCTCGCTGGGTTTAATGACAAGTGTTCTTAGAACTCCAGATGGTAAAATAGCTGAAGCTGAGGCAGCGCATGGGACTGTGACTAGGCATTATAGACAGCACCAAGCAGGTAAAGAAACCTCTACAAACCCTATTGCATCTATATTTGCTTGGACAAGAGGTTTGTCTCATAGGGGTAACCTTGATGGAAATCAGGACTTAATTAAATTTGCAGAATCTCTTGAAAAAGTTTGTATAGAAACTGTTGAAAGCGGGTCAATGACTAAAGATTTAGCAATATTAATTAGTAAAGATCAAAAATATTTAACAACTAATCAATTTTTAGAAGCAATAGACTCGAATCTCAAAAAAAAACTTAACTAATTTTATCTGTTATTGCTTTAAAAGCTTTCTCAATTTTATTTATATTTGTTCCTCCAGCTTGAGCAAAATCTTTTCTACCACCACCACCTTTTCCTCCAAGGATTTCAGAGGCAATTTTTACAAACTTCACTGCATCATATTTTGAAATAAGATCATTTGTAACACCAACAGCAACTCCAACTTTATCATCAAAAGTGGAAATGCTTATTATTATACCTTTTTTAATATCTTTTTTTCCTTGATCAATTACACTTCTCAATTCTTTTGGTGGAAAATCACTCAAAACTTGTTCTCTAATTATAAAATTATCAATCTTTTTGTCTTTAATTTTGTTTTTGTTTTTATCTTTAATAACGTTTTGTATTTTTAATTTTTCAAGTTGTTTATTTAAATTTTTCAAATTCTCAGCTAAATCTTTATGTTCATTTAAATCAGGCTTAACTTTATAATTTAAAATTTCTTTTTTAGTTTTTTCTAACTGTTCTTTGGTTATTTTTTCTTTTAAAGTTTTGTTTTGTTCTTGAGATTTTTCATACTCAGTAAGTTGCTTATCTCTAAGAGCCTCTACTCTTCTTACTCCTGAAGCAATTGATGACTGGCTAACAACTCTAAATTTTCCAACTTCTTTTGTGTTTTTAACATGAGTTCCTCCACATAACTCAGTTGAAAAGAAACCATTAGCCTCTTTTCCCATAAATACTACTCTAACTTCTTCTCCATATTTTTCTCCAAAGAGAGCCAAGGCCCCCATTTTTATAGCTTCTTTAGGTGTCATTATTCTTGTTTGTACGTCAGTAGAACTTTCTACTATTTCATTTACAACTTTATTTATTTTATTCATCTCCTCTTTTTCAATAGGTTTATTATGACTAAAATCGAACCTGAGTCTTTCGGGAGAAACTAATGATCCTTTTTGAGTAACATGTTTACCTAAAGTCCTTCGTAAAGACTCGTGAAGCAAATGAGTTGCAGAATGATTTGCTTTAGAATTGTTTCTCTTTTCTACATCTATTTCTAGATTAAGGCTTTGACCGATCTTTATAGAACCCTTTTTAATTTTACCAGTATGAACAAAAAGATCTCCCATTTTTTTTTGAGTGTCAGTTATATCTATTTTACAATCAGAATTAAACATTACTCCTTGATCACCAACTTGACCTCCTGACTCTCCATAAAAAGGTGTTTGATTTGTAATAATTTCTATTTGATCTCCATCGTTTGCTTTATTTACAAATTTATTATTCTTAGATATTTTTAATACAACACCTTCCGCCTTTTCAAACTCATAACCCAAAAATTCTGTTGGTTTTAATTCCTCTCTAACTTTGAACCATCTTTCCTCTACTGATTTATCTCCAGAGCCTTTCCAATTAGCCCTGGCTACAGCTTTACTTTTTTCCATTTCTTTTTCAAATGCAACGTTATCAACCTGAATATTTTTAGTTCTTAAAATATCTGCTGTTAAATCAATGGGAAAACCATAAGTATCATACAATTTAAAAGCAACTGAACCAGGTAATTTGTTGTTTTGAACTTTATTTAAATTTTCATCTAAAATTTTCATACCTCTTTCAAGCAGAAAGGAGAATTTCTCTTCTTCATTTTTTAATGTTTCAACTATAAGATCTTTACCTATTTTTAATTCTGGGTAACTATTTTGCATTTCACTAAGCAAAACATCAAAAAGTTTATAAAAAACAGGAGACTTACTTCCTAAAGAGTGAGCATGCCTCATGCCTCTTCTCATTATTCTTCTTAGGACATACCCTCTGCCTTCGTTAGAAGGTAATATTCCCTCTGCTATCAAGAAACTGCTAGCTCTTAAATGATCAGAAATTACCCTATGGCTAGCAATAGTCTTGTTGTCTATAGGAGCTTTAATAATATCTGATGATGCTTCAATAATTTTTTTAAAATGATCAATGTTATAATTGTCATGAGTTCCTTGAAGAACGGCTGTCATTCTTTCAAGGCCCATTCCAGTATCTACTGAAGGTTTGGGTAAATCTATTCGTTTTTCTTTTGAAATTTGTTCGTATTGCATAAAAACGAGGTTCCATATTTCTATAAATCTATCTCCGTCTTGATTGGCGCTACCAGGTGGTCCTCCTTTAAGTTTGTCTCCATGATCATAGAATATTTCAGAACATGGTCCGCATGGGCCAGTGTCTCCCATCGACCAAAAGTTATCAGAAGTTGAAATTTTAATTATTTTATCTTCACTTAAACCAGCAATTTTTTTCCATAATTTAAAAGAATCTTTGTCTTCATTAAAGACTGTAACTGAAAGCTTTTCTTTTGGTAGCTCAAAATCTTTTGTTAGCAATTTCCAGGCATGTTCTATTGCTTGCTCTTTAAAATAGTCACCAAACGAAAAATTTCCTAACATTTCAAAAAACGTATGGTGACGAGGGGTATATCCAACGTTTTCTAAGTCATTATGTTTTCCTCCAGCTCTTACACATTTTTGAGATGTAGTGGCCCTTTTGTAAGGTCTTTTTTCTAAACCTGTAAAAACATTTTTGAATTGAACCATCCCAGAATTAGTAAACATTAATGTAGGATCGTTATTAGGAACCAAATTACTTGAATCGACTATTTCATGATTATTTTGCTTAAAATAATTAAGAAATTTTTTCCTTATATCAGTCAACAAAAATTGGCTCATATAATATTAAATACAGATATTTATAGGGTTGTCTATAAAGAGATTAGCCTGTTTTCTTCTTTTCGTTATCAACTACTAAGCAAATTTCTGATTTTGTTAAAAATCTTTCTCCAGTTCCATTATCTAATGAAAACATCCCACCTATTCCCTTTACAGCGTCTATAGTAAGGTCAGTATGTTTCCATTTTTCATATTGGTCTCCATTCATATAAAAAGGAACTCCTCCTATTTCACCAAGCTTAACATCATTATCTCCTAGAGGAAATTCACCTTCTTTAAAACACATAGGTGCGCTTCCATCACAACATCCTCCTGACTGGTGAAACATTAATTTTTCACCATATTTTTCTTGAAGTTTGGATAATAAGCTTAAAGCTGAATGAGTAGCAGATACTTTCATTTTTAATGTACGGCCCATGATTTAGAATCATGGGCCAGTATATATTATTGATTAAAAGAATCCCAATTTCTTCTCAGCGTAAGAAACGTGTAAGTTCTTATTTTGTCTGTAATGATTAAGCATCATTTTGTGAGTTTCTCTTCCCACACCAGACTGTTTATAACCTCCAAATGGTGAGTGAGCTGGGTAAGCGTGATAACAATTTGTCCACACTATTCCGGCTTGTATTGCTCTACCCATTCTGTGGGCTGTATTACCGTCTCTAGTCCATACTGCTGCTCCTAAACCATAAAGAGTATCATTAGCAATTTTTAATGCCTCTGCTTCATCTTTAAATTTAATCACAGATACAACAGGTCCGAAGATCTCTTCTTGAGAGATACGCATGTTATTTTTAGCTTCAAAAATAGTTGGTTGTATATAGTTTCCTTTTTCCAAACCACTATTAAGTTTAGCAACACTTCCTCCGGTTAGAACTTTAGCGCCCTCTTTTTTACCGAGTTCTAGATAAGATTTAATCTTTTCCATCTGCTCTACAGACGCTTGTGCTCCGATCATTGTTTCCATTTTTAAAGGATTGTCTTGTTTTACTGCTTTAGTTCTCGCGATAGCTCTCTCCATAAATTTATCATAGATTGACTCTTGAATTAAAGCTCTGCTTGGACAAGTACAAACTTCACCTTGATTAAGATTGAACATAACAAAACCTTCAATACATTTATCAAAGAAGTCATCATCTTTTTCCATGACGTCTTCAAAGAAAATGTTTGGAGATTTTCCACCTAATTCCAAAGTAATTGGAATTATGTTTTGTGCAGCGTACTGCATAATCAATCTTCCAGTAGTTGTTTCGCCAGTAAATGCAACTTTCGCAACTCTTTTAGAAGATGCTAAAGGTTTACCTGCTTCCAATCCATAACCACTAACAATATTAACAACACCTGGAGGTAATAAATCTCCAATAAGTTCCATTAAAACATTAATGGATGCTGGTGTTTGTTCAGCTGGTTTTAATACAACACAGTTTCCTGCTGCAAGAGCTGGAGCTAATTTCCATGTTGCCATTAATAATGGAAAGTTCCATGGAATAATCTGACCTACAACTCCTAAAGGTTCGTGAAAGTTATAAGAGTATTGATTATTGCTTATTTCTGCAATTGATCCTTCTTCTGCTCTTATTACTCCAGCAAAGTATCTCCAATGATCAACTACCAATGGCAAGTCTGCTGCCATGCACTCCCTGATTGGCTTTCCATTATCTAAACATTCAGCTGTTGCTAATAAGTTTAGATTTTTTTCAATAACATCAGCTATTTTATTCAAAATGTTTGATCTAGTAGTGATGTCTGTCTTTCCCCATTCAAGGAAAGCTGCGTGAGCTGCGTCTAATGCAGCATCTACGTCTTTTTCATTCGATCGTGCAACTGAACAGATCTTCTCATTATTTATCGGGCTAACATTATCAAAATATTTACCAGATTTAGGCTCAACAAATTTACCATTTATATAATTGCCGTATTTAGCTTTAAATGGAAATTTTACTTTTAAATGAGAGGTATCTAGAGCAGAAGACACTTTCGAGCTTTTTGCTTGTTGTGTGCTCATTTTCCCTCCTTGTTAACGAACAATCTATTGAACTAAATATAGATCAAATTGTACACTAATTATTTTACAACCTGTGGTGTTACATACTAAATATTGAATTAGTCAATCAAAAGTTGTCGTTTCATGGGAAACGGGAGAAAGGTTTCTCCCGTTTTAATTTAGATGGCAGAAAATTACTTATCTTCTTTTTCTTCTCTAATTTTTTCGTTTGATGAAGGGTTACCTTCTAATTCTTTAGAAATTGCTGCTGCTTCGTCGCGAATAATTTTTTCAATTTCTGCAGCTACGTTAGGATTTTTTTCTAGGTAGATTTTTGCATTTTCTCTACCTTGACCTATCTTTTCACCTTTGTATGCATACCAAGCACCAGATTTTTCAACTACCCCTGCTTTTGCACCAAGATCAACAAGTTCTCCAACTTTACTGATACCTTTTCCATACATCAAGTCAAACTCAACAACTTTAAATGGTGGAGCTACT
>CACHKS010000005.1:0-61336 GCA_902580485.1 uncultured Pelagibacteraceae bacterium | reverse complement strand
CTAAATTAGGAAGAAGAGGTAAAAATAATACCTCAAATTTTTTTCTAAAAAGATTTAATTTAAAAAAAAGAATTAATGTAAACTTGAATGGAGATAAACTTTACAAAATCAAAATTAAATAATGTTTAATGGTGTAATTTATAATAAGGGAATTGTAAAAAGTATTAGGAGAAGCCTTAGATATATATCTGGTAGTCTTGTAATTGAAATTCAAGCAGATATAAAATTTAAAAAATCTGATATAGGAGAGTCTGTATGTTGTGATGGAGTTTGTTTAACTTTAATAAGAATTAAAAAAAAATCTTTCTTATTTTACTTATCGAAAGAAACTCTTAAAAGATCAAATTTTAAATATGCTAAAATAGGTAAACAAATCAATATTGAGAAATCTTTACTAAACGGTCAAAAGATTTCTGGCCATTATGTTCAAGGACATGTTGATTCAACAGCTAAAATTAAGAAAATAACTATAGTCGATAAGACTTGGAAAATAAAATTAGAATTAGATAATAAAAGTTTAAATAAATATTTAATTGAAAAAGCTTCTATTTCCATTAATGGAGTTTCATTGACTATTTCTAAAGTTTCTAAGGGATTTTTTGAAATTAATGTAATACCTCATACTTTAAAACTTACTAACTTAAAGAATTTAAAGAACAAAGATATTGTAAATGTAGAATTAGATATTTTTGCTAAATATATAAAAAAATTATCAAATTAATGAAAAAAAAAGCATTTTCACAAATAAAAGAAATCTTGCGTGACGCCAAAAAAGGTAAAATGTTTATTCTTGTAGATGATGGAGATCGTGAGAATGAAGGTGATTTGGTTATTCCTGGATCAAAGTGTAATTCAAAAAATATTAATTTTATGGCTAAACATGGAAGAGGCTTAATTTGTTTAGCTCTAACTTCAAAAAAAGTTAAAAAATTAAATTTACCTTTAATGTCATCAGTTAATAAATCAAGAACACAAACTGCCTTTACAATTTCAATAGAGTCTAAAAAAGGTGTAACTACAGGTATCTCTGCTCATGATAGAGCAAAAACAATTAAAGTTGCGATCAAACCCAGTTCAAACAGAAATAGCATTGTTTCTCCTGGACATGTCTTTCCCTTGGTCGCTAAGGATGGAGGTGTTCTTGAAAGAGCGGGACACACTGAGGCATCAGTCGATATCTCAAAATTAGCAAAATTAAATCCGAGCGCAGTAATTTGTGAAGTTATGAACGAGGATGGTACTATGGCTCGTTATAAAGATTTAATTATTTTTGCAAAAAAACATAGACTTAAAATAGCAAAAATTGAAGATTTGATTTCTCATAGACTAAGAAATGAAAAACTTATAAAATGTATTTCAAACAAAAGGATAAAAATTAAAAAATATGGAAGTTTTGATTTAAAAACTTTTAAAAATAAATTAGACGACTCAGAACATTATGCAATAACGAAAGGTAAATTTAGTAAAATTAAAGCATCAAGAGTTAGAGTTATATCTACTAATGTTTTAAATAGTTTTTTTAACTTTAATAAGGATATTTATAAAAATTCTTTAAAACACTTAAATAGATACAACAATTTTGCTTTAATTCTTATTAAAGGAAGTAATCTCAATCCTGCATCATCAGAAAATAACAAAATACTTAGATATTATGGTATAGGAGCTCAAATAATTAAAGAATTAAGAATAAAAAATATGATATTAGTTTCTAGAACTAAAAAACGTATAATTGCACTTAAAGGGTATGGTATAAAGATTGCAAAACAAGAGATTATTAAATGAAAAAAAAACCTAAGATTTTAATTGTTAGATCAAAATATAATAATCCTGAAGGATTATACATATCTGCTTGTAATGAACTAGAGAGAAGAAAAATAAATTTTGAGACGAATGTTAAATCCATATTTTGTAACGGAGCATTTGAAATACCTGTAACTATTGCTAGAAATATAAATAAATTTGATGCTGCTATTGCTATAGGAATTATAATTAGAGGTGAAACTCCTAATTTTAATCTTATATCTCAAGCTATAACCAATGGTATAATGGAATTATCAATATTACATAAGAAGCCAATTGGTAATGCAATTTTAACATGTTTGAATTTTAACCAAGCAGAAAAAAGAGAACATAAAGGAAAAGAGGCAGTAGAGGCAATTTTAGATGTTTTAAATCCTGATGCTGATCAAAAAGCGTCAAAAAAAAAAGCTAAGTTATATTCAATTATTAGAACTCTTAAATGATTTCTCAAAACAATAAATTAGACTCTAGTCCAAGAATTAGAGTAATTCAGAAAATATACGGGCATTTAATGAATCCTGATGAACAAATTACGTATTCTAAAAGCCAATATAAGAAATTTATCAAGGATGTTACTGAGGGGACTTTAGAAAGAAAAGACCTAATTGAAGAAACAATTATTGAACATTTAGATGAAGATATTAATTTAGAGAAAACAGATAAATTATTAAAAATCATATTATTTTCTGCAGTTTTTGAGTTGATTTTTAAACACAACACTCCAAAGAATGTGGTTATTAGTGAATACGTAAAAGCATCAGAATTCTTTTTAGAAAAGTCCCAAATTAGTTATCTTAATGCTATTTTAGATAAGTTATCAAAGCTTATAAGAAAAGACTGATTTACAGACATTTTTTTCTTTATAAATGATAAGTTTAACTTGCCTTTTTTAAATATTTTTGGCATTTATCCGTTTTAATTATGAATAACTATTTAGAACTATTATATTTAATATCATTTACAGGAATTCTTGCAGTTGCGTATAGTTATTTATTATCAGGTCAAATTCTTTCTTCAAGTCCAGGTAATAATAGAATGCAAGAAATAGCCGAAGCAATTCAAATAGGTGCTAAGGCATATCTAAACCGTCAATACAAAACAATTGCTGTAGTTGGTATCATCGTATTAGCAATTGTAACATATTTTTTTAGTTACTTAGTTGGCTTAGGTTATTTTATAGGAGCATTTTTATCAGGAGTAGCTGGATATGTAGGAATGTTAATTTCTGTAAAAGCAAATGTAAGAACTGCTGAAGCATCTAGAAAAAATTTACAAGCTGGATTAACAATTGCTTTTAAATCTGGAGCTATAACTGGTTTATTAGTTGCTGGTTTAGCATTATTAGCTATTACAATTTATTATGTAATTTTAATTAAGTTAGAAGTAAACAGTAGGGAAATAATTAATGCTTTAGTAGCTCTAGGTTTTGGTGCTTCATTGATTTCAATTTTTGCAAGATTAGGTGGAGGTATATTTACCAAAGGAGCAGACGTAGGAGCTGATTTAGTTGGTAAAGTTGAAGCTGGTATTCCAGAGGATGATCCAAGAAATCCAGCTGTAATTGCAGACAATGTGGGAGATAACGTTGGAGATTGTGCAGGAATGGCTGCAGATTTATTTGAAACTTATGCAGTTACTATAGTTGCTACTATGGTTCTTTCTTCAATATTTTTTCCTACAGACTACAACTTAATGATTTATCCATTAGCAATTGGGGGGTCTTGTATTATTACATCTATAATAGGTACATGGTTTGTAAAACTAGGAAAAAACAAAAATATTATGGGCGCTCTTTACAAGGGTTTTGTTGTTACAGCAGTAACTTCACTATTAATTTTATATCCTGTAACAGATTCAATATTGGGACTAAATGAAATTTATAACAATAATGGAAAAACTTTTTCTGGTTTAAATCTTTATATTTGTGGAGTAGTAGGTTTTGTAATTACTGGTTTGTTAATTTGGATTACAGAATATTATACAGGAACAAATTATAGACCCGTTCAATCTGTAGCTAAATCATCTACAACAGGACATGGAACTAATGTTATCCAAGGTTTAGCAGTTTCTATGGAAGCAACAGCTATACCAGCGCTAATAATAGTTGCAGGAATTTTATATACAAATAATTTAGCAGGACTTTATGGAATTGCGATAGCCGTTACATCCATGTTAGCATTAACTGGAATGGTAGTTGCTTTAGATGCCTACGGACCTGTTACTGATAATGCAGGGGGAATAGCAGAAATGTCAAAACTTCCTAAAAATGTAAGAAAAACTACTGATGCACTTGATGCTGTAGGAAATACTACAAAAGCTGTAACCAAAGGTTATGCGATTGGGTCTGCGGGTCTCGGTGCTTTAGTTTTATTTGCTGCTTATACTGAAGATATAAAATATTTTTCTACTGTTAAGAATTCTGCTTTAGAAGGCGTAAATGTAACTTTTGATTTATCTAACCCATTTGTAGTTGCAGGACTTTTAATTGGTGGAATGTTACCTTATTTATTTGGCTCTATGGGCATGCAAGCTGTAGGACGAGCTGGTGGTGCTGTTGTAATTGAAGTAAGAAGACAGTTCAAAAAAATTCCTGGAATTATGAAGGGTAAAAGAAAACCTGATTACGGAAGATTAGTTGATTTACTAACAAAAGCAGCAATTAAAGAAATGATTATACCTTCATTACTTCCGGTTTTATCACCAATTATTTTGTATTTTGTAATATTGCAAATAGGTGGTCTAGAGGCTGCGCTTTCATCTTTGGGAGCTATGTTATTAGGAGTTATTATTACTGGATTGTTTGTAGCTGTATCAATGACAGCAGGAGGAGGAGCTTGGGATAATGCTAAAAAATATATAGAAGATGGAAATTTTGGCGGTAAAGGTTCTGAAGCTCATAAATCAGCTGTTACCGGCGACACAGTGGGAGACCCTTATAAAGATACCGCTGGACCTGCTATAAATCCGATGATTAAAATTACAAATATAGTAGCGCTTCTTTTATTAGCTGTGATTGCACACTAATTTACTTTCTATTTCCGTACATTTTTTGTTTAACGCTAGATAAAAAAGTTTCGACAAAACTTTTTTTACTTAGCTCATTTTTTGTTTTTTTTTCACTAAATGCAACTTTATTTGTATTTTCTTTATTGTAAATTTTTTTATCTTTTAAAATTCCAAATTTATCAAATTTTAACACTAAAGTGTTATTCTTTTTAAGCACATGTTGACCCAATTTATGATATTTTCCCTTAGTTAAGGTTCTTTCGAGATATATCCATACGTTATCATCACTTATTGATTTAGAGTGTGGTTGACCTATTATTTTTACTACATCATTTTTGTTGCTCTTGTTTATAATTAATTTTTTAGCTCTATTTTCAAGAAAAACTATTCCGTGATTTTTTGTAGGTTCTTGTAATTGACAAGCTGTTAATATAAAGAATAAAAATATAAATAATCTTTTATAATGATTTTTAATGTCAACAAACATAATTACGAACTTTATAATACATTGCTATATTTGTCTCGAAATTTATTTTTTTATAACAGAATAAAGTTAAAAGATACATTTGAAACAAGAATTTATCTAACTTTTTTTCATTTTTCCATTATATTAACAGTATTTAAAATTAAAAAAGTTAATTTTCCTCAAAAAAATTATGATCATTTTTTTCACTCCATTGAGAATGATTTGCGTGAATTAGGTTTTGGAGATGTAAGTGTTAATAAAAAAATGAAAGATATGAATAAAATTTTTTATGATATTTTATTAAAAATAAATAAATCAAATAATGACTTTGATATTAATAAGGATTTAGTTTTAAAGTATTTTGAATATTTACAAGATTCAAACTTAGATAAATATGAGCATTTTGCTCAATATTTCACAAAATTTTATCATTTTTGTTTTGAATTAAACCCTAAATCTATGATAAAAGATGCCATAAAATTTAAGGTAACATAATGGCTGTACCAAAAAGAAAAACATCAATTTCAAGAAAAAAGATGAGAAGATCTCATCATAAACTTTCATCTATAAATATTATAGAAGATAAAAAAAGTGGTGAATATAAACTATCACATCATATAGATTTAAAATCCGGTTACTATAACGGAAAAAAAATATTAGATATCTAATAGATCAAAATGAAAAAAAAAATTACTATTGCCATTGATGCAATGGGAGGTGAGAATGCACCAAAAAAAAATATTGAGGGTTTAAATATTTTTTTACAAAAAAATAAATTAAAAAAAGATTTTGTAATTCATTTATACGGCAATAAAAAAGATATAGATGAAGAAATTAAAATTCTAAATATAAAAGAGGATTTAGTTAAGGTTATTCATTCTGAAGGAGTAGTATCTGATGAAGAAACTCCTTTAACCGCAATTAAAAATTCAAAAAACACTAGCATGTGGAATTCTATCAGAGATCAAATCGATGGGGATGCTGATATCAGCCTATCCGCGGGGAATACAGGTGTTCTTTTTGTAATATCTAAAATGATTTTAAAGATGATGAATAAAGTAAGTAAACCTGCCTTAGCAGGTTTATGGCCTAGCAAAAAAGGAATGAGCGTAGTTTTAGATTTAGGGGCGAATATCGAGTGTAATGAAAAAAATCTAATTGATTTTTCAGAAATGGGTTCTGCTTTATATAAATCAATTTTTCCTGAACAAAAACCTAATGTTGCACTTTTAAATATAGGTTCAGAAGAAATAAAAGGTACTGAGGTATTAAAAAAAACTTATGCAGAGTTAAAAAGATTAAGTAATGATCAAAATTTTATTTTTAACGGATACATAGAAGGTAACAAAATTATGGACGGTGAAAGTAATGTAATAGTGACAGATGGATTTACTGGAAACGTAGCTCTTAAGACTGCAGAGGGAACAGCAAAATTTCTTACTGATAGTTTAAAAAAATCTTTAACCGAAAATATATTTTCTAAATTATCTCTAATATTTTCTTATTTCTCACTTAAAAAATTTAAGTCTCAACTTGACCCAAGAAAATATAATGGAGCTATATTTTTAGGTTTAAATGGTCCAGTAGTAAAAAGTCATGGGGGGACTGATGCTATTGGTTTTTATTATTCTATAGATTTATGCTATAGAATAATAAAAGGTAACTTAATGCATCAAATAAATAATAATTTAAGTCATTTAGATGTTAAAGATTAAAAAAACTCAATTAACAAAGAAAGATATATCAAAAAAAATAAATTTAAAAATAGGTCTTTCAAAATCTTACACTAATAGAATAACTGATAATCTTATCTTCATATTAAAAGATTTAATAAAAAATGATGAAATTAATATCAAAAACTTTGGAACTTTCAGTATTACTAATAAAGATCAAAGAGTAGGCCGAAATCCTAAAAACAAAAAAACTTACTTAATCAAAGCAAGAAAATCTTTAAGTTTTAAAATTTCTAATAATTTTAATAAAAAAATTAATAATATTTAAATGGACAAACTAATAAATATATCTGAATTATCTAAATTATTAGAAATAATAAATATTAAGACGAAAAAACCATCTAATTATATATTAAGATATTGGGAAAAGGAGTTTAAACAAATAAAACCAATAATTATTAAAAATAGACGATACTACTCAAAAAAACAAATAAACATCATTAAATTAATTAAATTTCTCCTTAAAGATAAAGGAATGACTATAAACGGAGTTAAAAATGTTCTTAAATCTAATATAAATAGTCTTGACGATTATAATTCTTATAGTTTAAAAGCTGATTATCATAAAGAAGTCATTAAAGACAAAAGCAAAAAGATATTAGAAAAACTTAAGAAAATTAAAAAATATGGCAAAAAAATCTCACATTAAAATAAGGATGGTTCCTGAAAGCAATCCAGATAGTAAATTCATTTATTATGCAAAAAAACCTACAAAAGGTGAGAAAGCTAAAGATAAACTTAAGCTAAAAAAGTATAATCCTAATACTAGGAAGCATGAATTTTTTATAGAGAAAAAATTGCCACCTCATAGTAAATAAATTATTTTTTTTTAAAATTTCTGAATTCGTAATTAATAAAAGATCTAATCATTGCTTTCCATATAGTATTTGTTATTTTTGGATCTAGGTTTCTTTTATTAGATTCTCTCTTAATTTTTTTTAGAATGATTTTAATTCTTTTGTTGTCAATTATTTGTTTTTTATATTTTTTCTCTCCTAAAATTTTTTTTACTAAAATGCTTCTTTTTTTAATTAAGTGTAGCATTCTGAGATCTAATTTATCTAGTTTTTTTCTGATTAAAATGATTTTTTTATTTTTCATAGCGACATTAATATTATATGCATTTTTAAATTTAATTATATACTTTGTTTATGAATATTATTTTAGATGAAAAATACAATAAATTCTTTCGTAACTGGTTAATATTCTTAATCTTATTATTGGGATTAATGATTATAGTTGGAGGATTAACAAGACTAACTGACTCAGGTCTTTCGATAACTAAATGGCAACTTTTTTCTGGTATAATTCCTCCTATATCTCAACAAGATTGGATTTATTACTTTGATTTATACAAAACTATACCAGAGTTTAAATTACAAAATTATTCTATGACAATTAATGAGTTTAAAGTTATTTTTTGGTGGGAATGGATACATAGGATTTTAGGAAGAATAATAGGTTTAGCATTAATTTTACCGTTAATCTTTTTTTCTTTTAAGATTGGTATTAAAAAACTAAAAAATTTATACATTATATTTTTACTAGTATGCTTTCAGGGATTTATAGGGTGGTATATGGTTGCTAGTGGTTTAGTTGATAGGGTAGATGTAAGTCATTTTAGACTCTCAGCTCATTTATTTATAGCTTTTATCATTTTAGCAAGTTTAACATGGTATTACTTTAATTTTAAAACTAATTCTGATAAAAATTTTTTTATAAACGATTCTAAATTTAATTCTATAAAAGTTTATTTATTTTTAATTTTTTTACAAATTATACTTGGTGCTTTTGTGTCTGGTTTGGATGCAGGAAAAATTTATCAAACTTGGCCATTAATGAATGGCTCATATTTTCCTAATGATATTAATTTTAAAGATTACAGAGAATTTTTGAATTTTAATGATAGAAGTGTCGTTCAATTTATACATAGAAACGTAGCTTATTTAATATTTTTTCTCCTAATTTATATAGGTTTTGATATTAAAAAAACTAATAAGAAAAATTTATATAAACCCTATTTTTATTTATTAGGATTTATCTTTATTCAAATAATTTTAGGAGTATTAGCATTAATCACTGATTTACATATTGCGGTAGCATCTCTACATCAAATTTCTAGCATTTTTTTAATACTCCTCTCGTTAAATTTTTACTATAAATCTATTAATTAATTGACTTTATTAAATTTTGTGAGTATTTATCGCACTATTAAAATGACACCATTTATTAAAAAGAAAGAAATTAAAAAAGATTGGTTTCTTATAAACGCTGAAAATGCCGCTGTAGGAAGACTTGCTTCTTATATTTCAAAAGTTCTTAGAGGCAAAAATAAACCGACTTTTAATCCTCATATCGATAATGGAGATTTTGTTATAGTAACAAATATTGACAAAATAAAGTTTACTGGAAAAAAATTTAAGGATAAAAAATACTTTAAACATACCGGTTATCCAGGAGGAATAAAAGAAACAAGTCCCTTAATATTAAAAGAAAAAAATAAAACTCAAGAAATTTTAAAATTAGCTGTTAAAAGAATGTTGCCAGGCGGACCCTTGGCTAAAAAACAACTAACAAAACTCAAAATTTATAATGGTGAAAATCATCCACATGAAATACAAAAACCAAAAATCATTGAATTTAATAAACTAAACAAAAGAAACTTGGTGAAAAATTAATGAATAGTCTAAATACTACACCATCTACACCTAGGAAAATAAAACTTGATTTTAAAGACAGTAAATATGCTACAGGAAGAAGAAAAAGATCAATAGCTAAAGTTTGGATTAAAAAAGGTTCTGGTAATATCTATGTTAATGGAATTAAAATGAATGAATATTTCAAAAGACCTATTCATCAAATTATTGTAACAAGACCGCTTGAAATATCTGAAGTTAGAACAAATTATGACGTAAAGTGCTCCGTTAAAGGCGGCGGTCTATCTGGTCAAGCTGGTGCAATAATTCTAGGTATTTCTAGAGCTTTAGTTTCCCACGACGAACTCTTAAAAAAAAATCTTAAAAAAGATAAATTAACCACCCGAGACTCACGTGTTGTTGAGAGAAAGAAATACGGGCATAGAAAAGCCAGAAGAAGTTTCCAATTCTCTAAGAGATAATCATTTAATTTAACAATTAACTGGACAGTGTTATAAGATAAAATGTCTAAAAGAAAGATTAATATAGTTGTAATAGGAGCAACTGGATATACAGGATTAGATTTAATCTATTTACTATCCAAACATCCAAAAGCAAATATAATAAATTTGTGCGCTACAAAAAAGTTAGGAAAAAAGATTAATTTTTTTGACAAAAGAATTAAAAAAAAATTGCCAAAAATAACTTCAATTAAAAAGATTAATTGGAAAAAAATTAATTTAGCATTCTTATCGTTACCAAATGGAGAAGCTCAAAAAATTATTAAGAAAATTTATTATAAACATCAAAATATAAGATTTATTGATTTATCTGCAGATTTTAGAATTAATGACAAACAAAAATATAAAAAATATTATAAAAAAAAACATAAAGCTACTAAACTTATAAAGAATTCAATATATGCTATATCTGAATTTGTTAAAAAAGAAATTTATAAGTATAGAATTATAGCAAATCCAGGATGTTATCCGACATCAATACAAATCCCCTTAATTCCCTTAATAAAAAAAAATTTAATTACCACAAAAAATATAACAATAGACTCTAAATCGGGTTATTCTGGCGCGGGAAAAAATTTAGAAAAAAAGTTTAGACACAAAAACTTATACTATTCCACTTTTGCATATAGTACAAAAAATCATAGACATATTTCTGAAATTGAACAAGAATTTAAAAAACATACTAAAAAAAATATTAAATTTACTTTTAACCCACATATTCTTCCAACTTTTAGAGGTATTTTGACTTCCATATATATTGAATTAAGAAAGAACTCTTCATCTAGAAAGGTAAGAAATGAATTAATAAAATACTATAAGAATGATAATTTTATAAAGATAATGAAATTAAATTCAGAACTTGGTTCAGGAAATGTTTTAAACACAAATAATTGTGAAATTTCAGTTTGTAACACTAGAATAAAAAATAAAATTGTTATTTTTTGTGCCATCGATAATTTAATAAAAGGAGCATCTGGTCAAGCGATTCAAAATATGAATTTATTATATAAGTTTCCGGCCACTCTAGGTTTAAAATGAGAAATCTCATACTTTTTTTAATAATCATATTTGTTTGTGGTTGTAGCAAACCAAAAATAGTTTTAATTTGTGGGGATCATGTTTGTATAAATAAAACTGAAGCTGAACAATACTTTGAGGATAACTTATCATTAGAAGTAAAAGTTATAGATAAAAAAGATCAAAAAAATATTGATTTGGTTGAACTCAATTTAAAATCAAATACAAAAGGAGAAAAAAAAATAAGTATTTTAAATAAAGATAGAACTAGAGAAAAAATAAAAGTTTTATCTAATGATGAAATTGAGAGAAAAAAAGCTGAATTAAAAAAAAGAAAAAAAATTAATAATAAGAAAACCAAAATTAAAAAAGATAATAAACAGGTTAAACTTGAAAGACCTAAAAAAAAGGAAAAAACACTTGATAGAAGAAAAAAAGTAAAAAAAATTGTTAATAAACCAAGTGAAAAAATAAGTGATATTTGTACTATACTTGAAAAATGTAGTATTGATGAAATATCTAAATATTTAGTTAAACAGGGTAAAGAAAAAAAATTTCCTGATATTACAATTAGAGAAAATAAATGAAAAATAACAACAAACTTAACATAGCAATTGTTGGTTTAGGAAATATTGGTAGTTACTTATATAAATATCTACAAACTAATAAGAAAATATTAGCCAAAAAAAATAACTGTATACCCAATATCGTTTATGTCTCTGCTAAAAATAAGAATAAAAAAAGAGGTATAAGAGTAAATAAAAATAGATGGCTTAAAAATTATCTAGATTCAACAAAATCTAATAAAGTAGATATAATTGTTGAATTAATTGGTGGGGCTGAAGGTGCGGCAAAAAAATTAGTTTTTAATGCATTAAAAAATAAGAAACATGTCGTAACAGCTAATAAAGCATTAATAGCAAAATATGGAGATCAATTGTCTAAAATTGCAGAAGAAAATAATGTTAATCTAGAGTTTGAAGCTGCTGTATGTGGAGGAGTCCCAATTATAAGATCTTTAAAGGAGGGTTTAATAGCCAATAAAATCAATAGAGTTTATGGAATTTTTAATGGCACATCAAATTATATCCTCTCAACTATGGATAAGGAAAATAAAAATTTTAAAGAAGTATTATTAGATGCTCAAAAATTAGGTTATGCTGAGTCAAATCCTTTATCAGACTTAAATGGAGAAGATGTTGCTTCAAAATTAAAAATATTGTCTTCTTTATGTTTTAACTCATTTATTAATCACAACATTCATGTGGAAGGAATAAATCATATTGATAAATTGGATATAAATAATGCTAACAAATTGGGTTATAAAATAAAATTATTAGGTGTTTCAGAAATAATTAACAATAAAGTTTTTCAACGAGTTCATCCAACCTTAATAAAAAAAAGTTCTTATATAGCTAGTATTGATGGAGTTTTAAACGCAGTAATAGTTGATGGAAAACCCGTTGGTCAGAATGTTATTCAGGGTGAGGGGGCAGGACCAGAAGCAACTACTTCAGCTTTAATATCTGACATATCTTCAATTTTAAGAGGTAATATTAAATTTCCTTTTTCTATTTCAAGCAAAGAAAGAAAAAAATTAAGCTATAAAGGAATATCTGAAAGGTCGTTTTCTGCTTACTTAAGATTTGAAGTCTTAGATAAACCAGGAGTTCTATCAAATATTACAAAAATATTCTCTAAAAATAAAGTTTCGATTAAGAGGTTAATACAAAATCCAAACAAATCAAAAAAATTTTCTTCAATAATAATTATTACACATAATTCTAAAGATAAATTTTTATATAAAATTATAAAACAAACTGAAAATAAACCCTACATAATTAGAAAACCTAAGTTAATTAGAATTGGTGCTAATTAATGCCTATTAACCCTGAATATTTAAAATTATTTGTTAATGCGACTGAGAAAGCTGCTTATGGTGCGTATAAATTTATTGGAAAAAATGATAAAATTGGAGCTGATCAAGCTGCAGTAGATAACATGAGAAGTGAATTTAATAGAATCGAAATGGATGGAAAAATTGTTATTGGAGAAGGCGAAATGGATGAAGCGCCAATGCTTTTTATTGGTGAAAAAGTAGGCACAAAAAAAGGCCAAAAAATAGATTTGGCGGTAGATCCTTTAGAAGGCACTAACTTTGTTGCTAAAAATTTACCTAATTCATTTTCCGTATTGGCAGCAAGTGAACAAAATAATTTATTTTTTGCTCCAGACACATACATGGAAAAAATTGCAATAGGCTCTAATTTACCTCAAAACTTAGTAGATTTAGATAACAGTATTGAAAAAAATATCTCTCTTTTGGCAAATGCAAAAAAAACAACTCCAGACAAGATTACCGCTTGTATTTTGGATAGGCCTAGACATGAGAAAATAATATCCTCTTTAAAAAAAATGAATGTAAAACTAAAGTTAATTGCCGATGGTGATGTCTCGGGTGTAATTTATGTTGTAGATAAAGCTTCTCCTGTTGACATTTATATGGGTGTTGGAGGAGCACCCGAAGGTGTTTTAGCTGCAGCTGCTCTGAGTTGTTATGGAGGGCAAATACAAACAAGATTAGTTTTAAATGAAAGTGAGTCAATAAGAGCCAAAAAGATGGGTATTACCGATTTAAAAAAAAAATATAATATTAAAGATATGATAAAAGGTGATGTAATGTTTTGTGCGACAGCTATAACTAACGGAGATTTAGCTGATGGGATTAAAGATCACAAAGAGTATTTTGAAGCTTGCACTATCGCTTTACATAAAGATGGTAAAATTAATACTCTGTTTAAAAATAAACACAAAAAATGAATTCAGTATCAGTTACTGGAAAAAATTGGATTTTAAAAAAATTTGATCAAGAAAAAATAGTTTATTTAAAGGATAATTATTCTCTTGATGAAATTACAGCAAAATTACTAGTACTAAGAAACATTAAAAAAGAAGATATTAATAGTTTTCTTAACCCATCAATTAAAAATTTTTTACCTAATCCTAATAGTTTATTAGATATGGAAAAGTCATCAAGGAGAACACTTGATGCTATTAAAAAAAAAGAAAAAATAGGGGTATTTGGTGATTATGATGTAGATGGTGCAACATCAACAGCTTTGTTAGGAAAATATTTTGACGAACTGAAATTAAATTATGAAATATATATACCGGATCGAAAAACAGAAGGATACGGCCCTTCAATAAAAGCATTTAAAGAATTAATTGAAAAAGATATTAAAGTTATTTTTACAGTTGATTGTGGAACATTATCTTTTGAAGCTATAAATTATGCTAAAAGCAAGAACATCGATGTTATTGTTTTAGATCACCATCAATCAGAAATAAATTTACCTCAAGCTCATTCAGTTGTAAATCCAAATCGATTAGATGACAAATCTAATCTTCAATATTTATGTGCGGCAGGTGTATCGTTTATGTTTTTGGTTTCTTTAAACAGACAATTAAGATTAATTAATTGGTTCAAAACAAACTCAATTGATGAGCCAAATCTAATAAATTTTCTAGATCTAGTTTCTTTAGGAACAGTTTGTGATGTTGTTCCTTTAGTTGGATTAAATAGAGCTATAGTTACACAAGGACTTAAAATTTTGAAAGCAAAAAAAAATCTTGGTTTAAAAACTTTAATAGACATTTGCAAAATTGATTCTAATCCTTCAATTTATCATTTAGGATATATTTTAGGACCAAGAATTAATGCTGGTGGAAGAGTAGGTAAGTGTTCGCATGGAGCAAATTTGTTATTAAATTCAAATCCCAAAGAAGTATTTAAATTAGCTGTTGAATTAGATCAATATAATAAAGAGAGAAAAATTTTAGAACAAGATCTTGTAGAAAAGATTTTAAATGACTCAAAAATTCAATTAAAAGATCCTGTATTAGTATTACAGGGTCAAAATTGGCATGAAGGAGTCATAGGAATTGTTGCATCAAGAATAAAAGATAAATTTAATAAACCCACTGTAATTATTTCTATAAATGGAAAAATAGGTAAAGCTTCAGCAAGATCTATTACAGGTTTTGATATAGGTTCTGCTATAATAGCAGCTACTCAAGAAAAAATTTTGATAAAAGGTGGTGGTCATAAAATGGCAGGAGGATTTTCAATAGATATTTCTAATATTGAAAAATTTAAACAATTTATATTTGGAAAATTTAAAAATATTAATGAAGATCTAAAAACTCAAAAACCTTTATTACTTGATAGTAAAATTGCTCCATCAGCAATCAACTTAGAGTTTTATAATAAAGTTAATGTTTTATCACCATTTGGCTCAGGAAATCCAGAACCCAAATTTTTTATTGAAGATTTGAATACAGTTAACAGTAAAATAGTTGGAGAAAAGCATATTAAATCTATTTTAATTAGCTCTGAGGGAACAAACATTAAAACAATAGCTTTTAACGCTGCTAAAAGTGAATTAGGGGCTTATTTACTCAAAAAAAATAATAATAAATTTAATATAGCTGGAAAATTGTCTCTAAATGAATGGAGAGGTGAAAAAAATGTGGAGTTTATTATCGATGATATTTCTGTTAATAAGAACATAAAAAATTAAGGTCCCATCGTCTAACGGTTAGGACAGATGGTTTTCAATCATCTAATCGGGGTTCGATTCCCCGTGGGACCGCCAATAAATATGTACGAAAAATTTGGTCAATTCATAAACGGTAAATGGCAACAGTCTTCTGGTGGTGAAACTTATGAAGTTATAAATCCCGCTACTGAAGAAGTTTTAGGAAAAGCTTCTAAAGCAAATAAAAAAGATATAGAGATGGCTCTTGAGTCTGCGAAGAAAGGATTAAAAATTTGGAAAAATACTTCTCCCTGGGATAGATCTAAAATAATAAGAAATATTTCTGATTTAATGAGAAAAAAAAATGATGTCTTGGCAAAATGGTTAACTCTAGAAGTTGGAAAGCCTTTTAGTGAAGGTAAAGGAGAAGCTAATGGATCAGCGGATATTTTTGAATGGAGTTCTGAAGAGGCAAAAAGAATTTACGGTGAAACTTTACAAGGTAGATCCCCCAACACTAAAATACATGTTTACTATCAACCTGTTGGTGTTGTGGCGGCTCTTGTTCCGTGGAACTTTCCTATTACTTTAGCATCAAGAAAGATTTCAACTGCATTATCTGCAGGATGTTCTGTAATAGTAAAACCAGACGTTATAACACCAGGTGCTGTTATGGAATTAGTTAATATTTGTAATGAGGCAGGAGTTCCTCCAGGTGTTGTAAATCTACTATCAGGAGATCCAGCTTACATAACAGAACAATTATTGTCTTCAGATATAATTAAAAAAGTTTCAATAACAGGCTCAACTAGAGTAGGAAAACTTATACTAAAAAAAGCTGCAGACAAAGTTCAAAGAGTCACGATGGAATTAAGCGGTCACTCTCCATTCATAGTTTTTGATGATGTAGACTTGGATAAGGTAACTGATATGGCAATTTTCGCAAAATTTAGAAATAACGGTCAAGTTTGTATATCACCTAGTAGATTTTATATTCATGAAAGTAAAAAAAATGATTTTACTAAGTTGATGGTTGAAAAAACGAAAAAACTAAAACTAGGTAATGGAATGGAAAAGAATGTAGTTTTAGGTCCTTTAACAACTAAAAAAAGATTAGATGAGATTGAGTCATTAGTTGAAACGACTAAAAAGGAGGGTGCTAAAATTTTATGTGGTGGAAAAAAACCGGCTGGATTTAATAAAGGTTATTTTTTTGAACCCACTGTATTTGATGGCGTTAAAGATAATTTTACAATCATGAAACAAGAACCTTTCGGACCTTTGGTTCCTATTCTTTCCTTTAAAGATTTTGACGAAGTGATAAACAGAGCAAATAATAATGATTTAGGTCTTGCTAGTTATATTTATACTAACAATTTAGAAAAAGCACATAAAGCCTCAGAGTTAATGGAAACAGGCACCGTAGCTGTAAATACGGCTGTTGTAGCTCTTCCTGAAGCGCCATTTGGTGGAATTAAACAAACTGGTTATGGAAGAGAAGGAGGCTCTATGGCTATTAAAGATTACCTAAACATCAAATATACTCACCTAGGACTTCATTAAGATAGATGAGCTATTATGTTTATATGCTCAAATCTCAAGGGATAAAGCCCATTACTTATATTGGATACACAAAAGATATTAAAAGAAGACTAGTGCTACATAATTCTGGAAAAGGAGCTAAATTTACAAGAGGAAGAACTTGGAAATTGATTTATAAAGAGGTCTTTAAATCAAAAAATAAAGCAATTTCTAGAGAATATTATATAAAGAATAACAGAGCTTTAAGAAATAAAATAAAGAATATTTATAAATGAAAATTTCAATTTTGTTACCTTACAAAGAAAATTTTTCACCAAATTATCCTGGCGCTGTATCTCTATTTGTCTACGAAACAAGTAAAAAAAGTATCTACAAAAAAAATATAACAGTTTATGGAAGTACAAATTTAAAAAAAATATTCCCAATCAAATATACAAATATATCTTTACTAAATATTCCTTTAACAAGTCAAACCAAAAATTATGTTAATAAATTTATTAGACTAGAAAAAAAGAAGAATTCCTCAATAATTGAGATACACAATAGACCTAGCTATGTAAAAATTATTTCATCACAAATTAACAATAGAGTAATCTCTTTATATTTTCATAATGATCCCTTGTCGATGGATGGTTCCAAATCTATAAATGATAGAAAATTTCTCCTTAAAGAATGTTATAAAATTATTTTTAACAGCAACTGGTCAAAAAAAAGATTTTTAGAAGGATTAGAAAATAAATTTGTTAACAGTAATAAGCTTGCAGTATTTTATCAATCTGCAGAGAGGGGTTCGATTAAGCTAATCAAGAATAAGAAAAAATGGATAACTTTTGTTGGTAAATTAAATAGAGCTAAAGGTTATGATATTTTTTCTAAATCAATAATAAAAGTATTAAATAAAAACCCACAATGGAAAGCAAAAATAATTGGTGATGAAAAAAGAGAAAAAATTAAACTTTCACATAAAAATGCTGATATTCTTGGATTCAAAAAACATGATGATGTTATCAAAATTTTTAAAAAAACTAGTATTGCTGTTGCTTGTTCACGATGGGAGGAACCCTTTGGTAGAACTAGTTTGGAAGCTTCAGCAAATGGTTGTGCTGTGATAATTACAAATAGAGGAGGACTACCAGAAACAGTTACAAATGCTAAAATTTTAAAAAGTTTATCTGTAAAAGATTTGGAAAATTCACTAAATGAACTTATCGATAAAGATCAATTGAGAGAAAAATTACAAAAGTTATCAATTAAAAATTTTTATTTAACTCACAAATTTATTTCTAATTCAATCGACAATTACAGAGCAGAAAAAATTAATAAAAACATACACTTTAATACTAGAAAAAAAATAACGAATTTAAGAATCCTTCATATAACCAATTTTAATGAAAGATTGGATGGTAGACTTTTTTTTAATACTGGGCGTAGAATAAATAATGGATTTATAAGATTAGGACACAGTGTTTTAGGTTTTAGTGATAGAGATATTCAAAAATATTATAGATCATTTCAAGATATAAAAGGAGCTAAAACATTAAATGATAAACTTAAAAAAACTTGCTATAATTATAAACCTGATATTATTATGCTAGGGCATGCTGATCTAATATCTCCTGAACAAATAAATGAACTTAGAAGTGATTATCCCAATGTACGTATTGGTCAATGGTTTCTTGATCCTTTGAACAAAAAGGGCCCTGATTTTGAACGTAATAAAGATCGTATTTTAGATAAAATCAACAGTGTAGATGCTACTTTTTTAACAACAAGTCCTTCAGCCCTAAGCTTCATTCCTAAAGACAAATGCTTCTATATACCAAATCCATCAGACAAGTCTTTTGAAACTTTAAATAATTTTCATAAGTCTTGCAATGTTGATGTTTTTTTTGCTTTAAGTCATGGAGTTCACAGAGGTGTTTTAAAATCAGGTAAAACAGATGATAGAGTTAACTTTGTTAACAAGTTAATTAAGGCTACACCAAATGCAAAATTTGATGTTTACGGTATAAATAATATTCAACCAATCTGGGCGGATCATTATTTTAAAACTATTGAAAATGCAAAGATGGGATTAAATCTAAGTAGGGGAGATGCTATTAAATATTACAGTAGCGATAGAATTACTCAAATAGTAGGTAACGGTTTAGTATGTTTAATTGATGAAAAAACTCAATATAGAGATTTTTTTACTGATCAAGAAATGGTTTTTTATAAAAATATTAGTGATCTTTCAGAAAAAATTTTAAAAGTCTCGAATGATGAAAAATTAAGAAAGTCTCTAGGTAAAAAAGGTAAAGACAAATATATGAAGTATTTCAACTCAACCTTAGTTGCTGAATATATAATTAACAAAACTCTAGGTTTTAATACTCATAAAAAGTTCTTTTGGGATAAATAATATGAAAATTTATTATGGTAAAGCTGTATATGATCAAAAGGAAATTAATGCATCATTAAAAGTTCTTAAGAATAAATCTCTAACTTTAATTGACGGTCCAGCAGTAAAAGATTTAGAAAATAAAATAGCAAAATCTTTTGGGAAAAAATATGGTCTTATGGTTAATTCTGGATCATCAGCAAATCTTTTAGCTTTAGCATCATTAAATTTAGAAAAAGGAAAAGAAATCATTACAACAACTTTAACATTTTCAACAACAGTAGCTCCTATATATCAGCTAGGTTTAAAACCTCATTTTATAGATGTTGGTAAAAATACTTTTGTTGCTAATATTAATCAAATTAAAATGGCTATAAATAAAAACACAAAAGCAATTATGATTCCAAATTTATTAGGCAATGTTCCTGACTGGAAAAATATTTTTAAACTAGCTAAAAGAAAAAAACTTAAAATTATAGAAGATTCAGCAGATACTATTGGATATAGATTAAATAAAAAAAATTTAGGAAAATATTCCGATATAACCACTAATAGTATGTATGCATCACATATTATTACAGGAGCTGGTTTTGGTGGGATGGTTTGTTTTAATGATAAACGACTTTATGATAAAGCAAAATTGTTAAGAGGTTGGGGAAGATCTTCAGCAGTTTTTAATGAGTCAGAAGGAATAAAAAAAAGATTTAATGTTAAAGTTGATGGTATTCCTTATGATGGAAAATATATTTTTCACGACGTTGGGTATAATTTTTTACCATCTGAAATATCGGCTGCTTTTGCATTAGAACAATTGAAAAAATTACCAAAAAATATTAAACAAAGAGTTTCAAATTTTGAAAAATTAAGATCATTTTTTTCAAAATTTCCTGAACTATTTGAATTACCATCACAACTAAAAGGTTTGGTAACTCCTTGGCTGGCTTATCCTGTGATAATTAAATCAAAATCAAAAATAAATAGACAAAAATTACAAATTTTTTTAGAAAAAAAAGATATTCAAACAAGGACTATTTTTACAGGAAATATATTAAGACAACCAATCATGAAAAAAAGAAAGTACAAAAAAGTCAAAAATGCTGAAGTAAACAGCAACAATGTAATGAAAAATGGAATTTTAATAGGGTGCCATCATGGGTTAAAAAATAAAGACTTAGAATATATAAAAAAAATTTTTTTTGATTTTATTAAAAACAAATCAAAATAAAAAATTATTTTAATGAATTATCTTATTTTTAGAACTGATCGTATAGGTGATTTTTTAATTATTTCTACTCTTATAAAGGCAATTAAGAGAAACAATCCAGAATCAAAAGTATTTATAGTGGCTTCAAAAAAAAATGCAGAATTCATAAAAAAAAACCATTTAGTTGATAAAGTTTTTTTACTTAGATCTAAAAAAATATCAGATAGAATAAAATTACTTTTGGAACTAAGAAAATATAAATTTGATAACATAATAGTTTCAGACAAAAAAAATAGATCAATAATTTTTACATTATTATTAAAATCAAAAAATAAAATTTTTAATGTATCTAAATATTTACAAAAGAAATTTTTAAATATTTTTTATATGAATGTTTTTATAGATAATGATAAAATTATAAACCAATCAACAAAAGATGTTTTATCAAAAAATTGTAAATCTTTACATTTAAGTTTAGAAGAAGAAGACTTTCATTATTTAAATAAAGATCAATTTAAGACTAATTATTGTCATAGTAATTTATTAGATTTAAATAACTTTAAATTTATAATCTTTCATTATGATGAAAAATGGGAAATTAAGAATTATGCGAAATTATTTAAAAAAGCTACAAACTTTACAGATATAAATGTAAATAAAGATATTTTTAAAAATTTTTTGTTTGATTTATCAAAAAAAACATCTCAAAATATTATTATTACAACGGGCACAATTGAAACAAATCTACTAAATGAATTTAAGAACTTCTCTAAAAAATTAAGTGAATCTTTGTATGAGTTTGATCTAGATAATTTAAAAGCCTATCTATTTGTAAACGAAGATTTTTACTCAATATCCCATCTTATATCAAAAAGTTCACAATTTATATCCTGCCATGGTGCATTTACTCATATTGCTTCAAATTATAGGATTAAGATTTTAGATATTATTGAAAAAAATAAGATTAATCATTATGGAAAAATTACTAACAATATGAAAAACTATAAAAGTTTATATAGAGATAATTTTAAAAAATTATCTAAAAATATTATCAAATATTCATGAAATTTTTAGATAAATACAATAATAAAAAAAACATAAGATTTAATTTATTTAAAAAAACATTAGAAATTGCGATGACCAGAGGATTCAAAGTTATAGTTGAAACTGGAACATCAAGAGGTAAAAAAAAGTTTTTATTTTTTAAAAAATTGAATTGGAAGGATGGAATGAGTACATTGATGTTTTCTGAATTCGCTCATTTTATAAAAGGAGAGCTTCATAGTTGTGATATTTCTGAGGAAAATATTAATAATGCTAAAGATTTTACTAAAAAGTATAATAATAATGTAAATTTCTACATAAAAGATAGCATTATTTTTCTTAAAGAATTTCATAAAAAAATAGATCTTTTATATCTTGATTCCTTTGATGGTCATGATGTTGAAATGGCCTCAAAACATCAATTTAATGAAGCTAAAGCAGTAATTGATAAACTAAAAGATAGTTCTTTAATTTTGTTGGACGATAAGGGTGCTAAAACTTTATATTCAAAGGATTATTTTATTAAAGACGGTTTTAAAATATTAGCAGAAACTGAAAATCAGCTTTTACTTAGTAAAACGTTATAAGTTAGTTGGTATTTTGTCTAATCTCATTAATGATTTTTTGTTTAAAATCGAACTCTTTAAAGCATGCCATCTACAATAATATTTCGTAAATCTATTGCTTTCAATCAATTTATAGACGGACATTCTAAATAAAATTCTTATTAAAATTGGAGTAAAATAAATTAAGGACAAAAACTTTCCATAGTGTTTATTAAAATAGTAAAATTTCGACCATATAAAATGCCATGTGTAAAGATTTTCTAATTTTTCTATATCTTTGGGATTGCTGGTTTTAACAGCTTTACCTTTTTCGTGTCTAACTTTAACTATATTCAATTGGTATGCCTTATAACCATTTTTACTTGCTCTTTTGCTATAATCTGTTTCTTCCCAATATAAAAAAATATTTTTATCAAAACCTTTGTTTCTATTAAATATTTTTTTATTAAAAAACATGGTTGATCCATGAACATTATGAATCTCTTTTATTTTGTATTTTAGACTTGTTTGAAAATGTCCTTTTTTAGAAGCATTTAGAAAGTGGGGACCGATGACTGAAAATTTGTCTTTAATTTTTTTTGCATATTTATAGAATTTTATTAAGGAACTTTTTTTAATTCCTGTTACATCAGGTTGTACAACTAAAAAATACGGTGTTTTAATTCTTTTTGCTGCGAAATTTATTGAGGATCCATACCCATCGTTTTTTTTAAAAAAAATTTTTACATTTTTTTTACTTCTAAATATTTTTTTTAAAGAGTAATCTTTAGAGTTGTCAATAATAAAAATCTTTGTTTCATTTGGTATTTTTTGTACTAATTTTTTTAGTTTAAATGAACTATTATAACAAACTAAAATTATTGAAATTTTATTTAAAATTTTTCTCATAATTTAATTTTATTTAATGCATTATTTTTAAATAGATTAGCTTCCTTAATATATCTTCTTACCATTTCTGTAGACTTATGCCCTGTCATTGCCATTATACTCCTCTCTTCGGCACCAGATTCAGCTGCAGAAGTTGCAAATCCTGATCTTAAACTATGTCCAGAATAGTTTTTGCTATCAATTCCAGCAATATTTAAATAATCTTTAATCAATAAAGCTACTGTTTGATCTGTTAATCTGTCATTTGTCAGTTTTGATCCTTTTGAGAATCTTCTAAATAGCGACCCCTTGTTTATTTTTGATATATTTAACCATCTTTTTAAAATTGTAACTGGGCAATATACGCTGTCCTCAAAGTAGGGAAGAGCCTTTATTGCTCCTTCTCCAAACTGGTCTGTTTTAGACCTTTTAACAGTAATTTTAAGCCCCTCATGGACAAAATCTAAGTCTTCATAGTCTAGAGAAACTATTTCATTTCTTCTAAAGCCTCCTGAAAATCCTATTAATATTATCGATTTATCTCTTAATTTTTTTATATCTTGGATATTTTGCTCATCAATGACTTTAAGTATTTTTTTTAATTCATTGATTAATATAGGTTTTTTTCCTTTTTGAACTGTACCTTTTCTTCGTTTTATACCCATTAAGTTCTCAACGATTACTGGATGCTTAGTGTCTAGATAATGTCCTTTCATCTTATGAATCACTCCAATTGATACTAATCTACGCTTTATCGTGCTTAATCTTACTTCTTTTGTTGAAAGATGAGTTAAATACAAAGATACTATTTTAGGATCCGAGGGTAGGTTTTTAAATCCATTTTGAACACAGAATATTCCAAAATCTTTAAAGTCAGATTTATAAGCTCTTACAGTATTCATGGCTTTGGAACTTTGTAAGTTTTTTAATGTTTCTTCTTCCAGAGTTTTAATATCAGTTACTAGATCTCTCATAATTTTCTATATATTACTATTGATAACCATTAATTATCGTTAGTAATAATATAGATGATTTCTAGTGTCAAGTGTTTAAATTAAGCTCATGTTTAAGAGTCGAAAAAGATTACTTTTGGATCGTGGACCAAGCTGGCCAGACTACGATAAGGCTGAGCCATTCATGGTCAGATACTATTTGCTTTTTCGCAAAAGACCCAAGTGGTTCCCCTTCAATATACTCCTTCATAAGATCTTAAAGAGCGATCTAGGTGATTTACATGACCATTATTGGTCTTATATTACTATAATTCTCAAAGGAGGGTATTGGGAATCAACAGAAAACGGTACTTTCTGGAGAGGTCCAGGCTATATAGGCTTTAGAAAGGCCACAGATAGGCATAGTTTGAAGATTCCTAAAGGCAAACCAGCTTGGACGCTCCTATTAGCTGGGCCAAATAAGGGTTCTAAGCAGTTTGCAAAATACTCTAAATGAATCCAAATCACGCATCAAATAAGGGTTTTAAGGGGACTAAATTTCAAAAAAAGGTATGGAATTACTTAAAAACGATTAAAAAAGGCTCTTTAAAAACCTATAAACAAATAGCTATTGCTATAAATAGACCAAAATCAGCAAGGGCTGTTGCTAATGCAGTTGCTAAAAACCCTTTTCCTAGAAAAATACCCTGTCATAGAGTTATAAGATCAGATGGTTCTTTAGGAGGATATTCTGCCAAAGGTGGCATTAAAACTAAAAAAAAACTACTAAAAATTGAAGGTATAATCGTCTAGAATTGTTATTTAACGGGCGTTTTAGCAGATTTACCCTACTACCCTATCTATTTTCTTTAATTCACCGGTTAGTTGTACTTCAAATTAGAGGATTCAAAAAAATAGGCACTCTATGGCTGTTTAAACGGCATATTCCTGTATTGCAAACCTCCTAAAAATATTGCTATTTGCGGATTTTAAGTCGACTAAAATCGTTGCAATTATTGAATATTTTGCCCCCCTATAGATTAATTGGATTAATAAAACCTAATATTAAACAATTATTACTATATTTAATTTATTTTATTCTCACTAAGATGCTTAAATTCGCTTTATTTATCAGCTTTTATTTATCTTTTATATATTATATGTAAGTATTATTGACTTATATATTAATATATAACTTTAATTATAATTTATAAGTCATTGAATTTATTGAAAATACTTTAAACTATAAAATACAACTATAGGAACAGTTATTAATGACATTATTGTTGAAGTAACTATAACGCTAGCTACACTATCTACAACTTTTTTCTCTGAATACATCGAACCTACTAAATAGGTTAAAACTGCACTAGGCATTGCAGATTGAATAAGTAGTACACCTGCTGCAAAACCATCTAAATTTAAATATCTTATTAAGCCAAATCCTATTATAGGGCCAATTATAACTCTCACCGCCCCTAAGATTGAGGCCTTGGTCCAGGAAACAACTTGGAATCTGGATAAAGCTATTCCTAAGGACATTAAAACTAAGAAAATAGTAGTATAAGTAAGAAGAAATGTAGTGTTTTCAATATATCCAGGGACATCCAAGCGAAAATATAAAAAGATAACTGATGCTATAATTGCATAAATTGGAACATTTTTAATTAGAATTTCTAATGAAAAACTTTTTTTAGCTAATAAAACTCCTAAAGTAAAATGGAGAAGTATTATTACAGAAGCCACTGCTGAAGCTACACCAAGCCCACTGGTTCCATATGCGAAAAGACAAATTGGAACTCCCATATTTCCTGTATTAGGTAAAATTAAAGGGGGTAATTCGCTTATTATATCCTTTTTTAAAATAAACAAAAAAAGTAAACCTACTACAGAGAAACCACCAATAATAACTAAAGAGTAGATAAAGTATTCAATAAAAATTTCTAAAGTTATTCCGGTAGTAGTGATTGTATAGAAAATCATTGCTGGTGTACCTATATTCCCAGCAAAATTGGTTATAAAATTTGTATCAAAATTAGGGTCTTTTTTTCCTAGATAATATCCTACTCCAATTACAAAAAAAACTGGAAAAAGTACATCTATAATTTTTAGATAGAGCTCCATTAAGCTCTTACATCAGATTTTCTAGGTTTTCTCAACTTTTTTTTAAAATTAATTGCAGTTTCAAATTCCATAAGTCGTTTATGTATCGACCTTAATTCTGTAATTCTTGTCCAGTTATATAAGAAAACTGAAAACGCATCTTTTACTTCACCAAAGGCATTTACAACTTGCATCATAACGCCTAACGTAAAAGCAGCAGTAAATAAACCTGGAGCCATGATTAAAAAGGGAACTATAACAAATAACTGTCTATACCAAATTGCCCAAAGGTCAAAATAGCCATAGTGTAAAAATAATTTATGATAATTAAATTTTATACCAGTAAATAATTGAAGGATTGTAGGTGCTTGAACATAATTTTTTCTATCATCTTCCCCATAGACTAATTCTTTTCTAAAAGCAGCTTCAACTTTTTGATTATTGTACTCTAAACCTGGAAGTTTAATTCCCACCAACCAACTAATGATTATACCTCCGATACTTAAAACTAAGGCTACCCAAACTAAAGAACCAGAAACATTGTCTAAAAAAGGAACAGTTACATTCGAAGAAAGAGCCCATAGTATAGGTATAAAAGCTATTAAAGTCATAATCGCTTTAACTACTTGTAAACCAATAGACTCTACAATTTTTGCAAAATTCATACAATCTTCTTGAATTCTTTGAGATGATCCTTCAACTTTAGCCTCTGTAGCACGCCAATATGGCATATAAGAAAAAGTAATTGCTTCCCTCCATCTAAAAGCCCATAATCTAGTAAACCAGTTTGTAAATGCAAAAAGAGTTACATAAGGTAAAGCGATATATAAAAATTTTTCAATGGAGTCCCAAAATTCTGAGATATCTCTTTTTTCTGCAGTTTGTAAAATATCGTAAAAATCTTTATACCAACTATTAAACAAAACATCTAAATAAGTTTGAGACACCAACAAAAATAAAATAAAAATACCTCCTCCATAGGACCAGTAAAACCATTTCTTATCTGTGAAAAAACTACGCCACATAATTAATCCTTTAGAAAATTGTCTGCATAAGATTTGATCACAAATTCCTTTTGTTTGGGTTCAATAACAGTATAGGAAATATTGTTATTTTTTGCATATTCTATGGCTTTTTCTTTTGAGGAAAATTTTAATATTACTTCACCAAGTGTATCTGTGGAACTTTCCCAGCCCATTAATGGATTCAATTGAGTATCTTTAGTTAAAAATTCTAAAACCCATTTTTTTAACTTTCCTCGACCAGACTGCATTGCAGTTTTAGTTGGTATGTAAATTTTAGCTTTTTTCATAATTATATAATAGGTAAATTACAAATTTCACCTGATATTAGTTTATTATTTATTTTTAATTGAAATTTCTCAGAAATATTACAAAAATCTTTTTTAATCATAGCAATTCCAACTATTTTTTTAAATTTTGGCGAGTAAGCAGCTGATCTTAGTTGACCTATTATATCATTTTTCAAATTCAGTATTGGAATTTCTTGTGACACATCAATAAATTTTGAGTCAATTTTTACTCCCATGATTTTATTTTTAATTCCTTTCTCCTTTATCTTTTTTAGATTTTCTTTTCCTAAAAAAAATATATCTGAATTTAAATCTACGTACTTATCAAAACCACATTCAAAAGGATTATTAAAAATATCCATATCACTTCCATATGATAATAAGCCCCCTTCTATTCTTTCTGGATGATTAGGTGTCCCAGGTTTTAAATTAAATTCTTTACCGATTTTAAAAAAATAATCATATAATTCTAAGGCACCATCTATATTGTCAGTATGAATCTCGAAACCACCTTGTTTAGAAAATCCTGATTTAGAAATTAAGTATTTCCTTTTATTAAATATAAAATAATCAAATTTAAAGAATTTTAAATTCATAATTTCTTTTCCAAAAACTTTTTCCATTATTTTTACAGACTTTGGTCCTTGAATAGCTAGTGTATCTACTTTTGCTTCAAAAATATTTACTTTAAATTTTTTTGCAGAAGCTATTCCTTTAGCAAATAAAAGCACATCCGAGTCTGCTATACAAACTCTCCATTTATTTTCTTCTAATTTATAAACTAAAGGATCATTTATAATTCCACCATCAGAATCTACTAGAGGTGCATAGTAACAGCTACCAATTTTTGAACTGGACAGGTTTCTACAAGTCATCAATTGAATTAATTCTGAAGAATCCTTTCCTGAAATTTCAATTTCTCTTTGTACTGAAACATCCCAGATTTGAACATGTTCCTTTAAATGATTGTATTCTTCTTCAGGTGATGAAAATGTAGTTGGTAATAGCATATGATTATAAACAGTAAAACTTTTTACTCCTTGCTTTTCTAGCCTTGAGGTAAAAGGTGTTCCTCTCAATCTCCTAGATCTCGTTATAAAAGTTTTCATTTTTTTAAAAATTCTGAAATTTTTTCTCTCATTTCAAATGCATTTTCTAAAATTATCATATGACCACAATTTTTGATTATATGTATTTTTGAATCAGGAATTAATCCTGCAAATTCTTTTCCTTTTTCAATTTTAATCATTTTATCTAATTCTCCGAAAATAAAAAAAGTAGAGCAATTTATTTTTTTTACAGCATTTACTCCATTTTTATAATTGTTACATGCAATTAAATCTACTGCTAAAACCTCTCTTACTTCTCTAGATGAGTTTAAGATCTTTTGTAAAGGATTTCCTCCAATAAATTGTTTAGATTTTCCATAACCCCATTTCATCATTAGGTTTAGGGACTCCATATCACCTGAGTAAGCTAAATCAATAAGACTTTTGTTCACCGGAATTTCATAAGAACCTGCAACAAAAATAATATTATTTACTTTTTCAGGGTATCTGTTTGTATATTCTAAAGCCACTAAGCATCCCTGAGAATGTCCTACTAATGAAAGATTTTTCACTCCTATTTTATTTACTACTTTTTCCAACCACACAGCCATTTCTTCTATTGATTTTAAACTTTGACCCTCTGAATTACCATGTCCTGGAAAATCCAATGCGAAAACATTGAAATTTTGATCTGACAAATACTGAGTCGTTAAAGACCAAACCACATGAGATTGCCCGCTACCATGTAATAATAATACTGAGTGTTTATTAGAATCAAAAGTTGTTCCGGTGTCCATTAAAAAAACTTCATTATTATCAATTAAAAGATTCAATTTAAGTCCTAATTTATATTTATTGATTACTATTTATCTTGCCAGTTGGGTTTACGTTTTTTTATGAAAGCATCTATTCCTTCTTCGGCATCAAGTTTTAACATATTTTCTACCATTACGTTTGAAGCATAATCATATGCTTCGGATAAAGTCATATCAATTTGTTTGTAAAATGCTTCTTTGCCGATCTTTAAAGTAATAGAAGATTTTTTTGATATTTTTTGAGCTGCTAATAGTGTTTCTTTTTTTAATGAAGAATTTTCTACAGCTTTATTAATTAAACCAATTTTTTCCGCTTTGTCTGCAGATATTAAATCACCAGTTAAAAGCATCTCCATTGAATGTTTGTTAGATATGTTTCTTGATACAGCTACCATCGGGGTAGAACAAAATAAACCAATATTTACTCCTGGTGTAGCAAAAGTAGAAGCTTTACTTGCATAAGCTAGGTCGCAACTAGCAACTAATTGGCATCCAGCAGCAGTAGCAGTGCCGTTAACTTCTGCAATAACAGGCTTAGGATTATTTACTATTGTTTGCATTAAATTTGAACATTTGTTCATCACAGTCATAAAATAATTTTTTCCTTTATCAGGATTTTGACGTCCTTGTGTTAATTCTTTTAAGTCATGACCCGATGAAAATGTTGGACCTTCTGCAGAAATAATGACTACTCTTATTTTTTTATTACTAATTGACTCATCTAAGGCTGCTTGAATATTTGACATCATTTCTTCAGATAAAGCATTATGATTATTTTGATTATTAAGAGTGAGACGAAAAATTCCATCTTGATCTATTGCAGTTTTTAAAATTTCATTATTTCTTACAACGTTCATAAAAAATTAATTAATTAAGACCTTTACTTCGTCGGACAAAGAATTTGCGATGAAGCAGTATCTGTGAGCTCTATCTTGAATTTTTTTCATTTCATTGGCATCAACAGAAAATTTGTTTGAAAATTCAATTTTAGGGTTTAATTCTAACTTAGTCACTGACATTTGTCCTTTTGAGTTTTTACCTAGAGTAGCTATTGCTTCATCTTTATAGCTAATAACTGGCCATTTCATTTTTGCTGCTAATGCTAAAAAAGTCATCATATGACAACTACTTAATGAAGCCGCCAGAGTTTGTTCGGGATTGCTATTTATTTCATTTCCACGCCAATCTGGAGCTGAATCACCAGTAATCTTAATTTTAGGTGTAAAAATAATTTCGTGAACATTAGAATAATTTTCTGGGGTCATTTTGCCATCTCCTAATTTCCAGGTTAAACCTATCGATATTTTTGACATATATTTATTCTAAATTTTTCGCTTTTTTTCTTAATTCAAATTTTTGAATTTTTCCTGTTGAAGTTTTTGGAAGATCACAAAATTCAACTTTTTTTGGTACTTTAAATCCTGCTAAAGTTTCTTTACAAAAATCAATAAGTTCTTTTTCATTAACAGGTTTATCTTTCACCATTTCTATAAAAGCACATGGTACTTCACCCCATTTTTCGTCTGGTTTGGCTACTACTGCTGCAATAGATACTGAAGGATGTTTTGAAAGAGTATTCTCAATTTCTATTGAAGATATATTTTCCCCTCCTGATATTATTATGTCTTTTGATCTATCTTGTATTTTTACATATCCATCGGGATGCATAACTGCTAAATCTCCAGTATGAAACCAACCTCCACTCATTGCTTTTTCAGTTGCATCTTTATCTTTGAAATAACCTTTCATTACTATATTTCCTCTTATCATTATCTCACCAATTGTTTTTCCATCTTTTGGAACCTCTTTCATTGATTTGGGATCCATGATAGCTACTCCTTCTGTGTTAGGGTATCTAACGCCTTGACGAGCTTTAATCTCATTCTGTTTATCCTCGTTAAGTTCATTCCAAGACTCATTCCATGCACATTGAGTAACATGACCATATGTTTCGGTTAAACCATAAACATGCATTACTTCGAAGCCAAGGCTTTTCATCTTTTTAAAAATTATACTTGGTGGAGGTGCTCCAGCTGTTAAAACATAAACTTTGTGTTTTAATTTTCTCCTGTCTTTTTCCGGTGAGCCAGTAATCATATTTAAAACAATTGGCGCTCCTCCAAAATGTGTTATTTCGTATTTTTCTATTAATTCGAAAATTTTTTTAATATCTATATTTCTTAAACAAATTGTACGTCCTATTAGCATAGGGACTGTCCAAGGATATCCCCAGCCATTGCAATGAAACATTGGGACAATAGTTAAAAAATTTAGTCTATTAGGCATATTCCATGCTGCGGCACTTCCTGTTGACATTAAGTAAGATCCTCTATGGTGATATACAACACCTTTAGGGTTACCAGTCGTTCCGGAAGTGTAGCTTAAAGATAATGCTTGCCATTCATCATCGGGCATTTTCCAATCATAATTTTCATCACCTGTGTTTAAAAATTCTTCATATTCTAAGTCCCCTATTTTTTCTAATTTAGATTGATCAGCAAATTTGTCATTAATATCTATAATAATAATTTTTCTTTTAATAGAACTTAAAGCTTTTTTAACTTCAGTATGAAGCTGCCGATCGACTACTAAAACTTTAGCTTCTCCGTGATTCAAAATATAGGAAATAGTCTTTGCATCTAATCGAATATTTATAGTATTTAAAACTGCACCGGTCATAGGAACTGAATAATGTGCTTCAAAAATTTCAGGGGTATTAAATGCTAAAAAAGAAACTGTATCACCTTTTTTGACTCCAATTTTTGTTAAGGCACTAGCAAATTTTACGCATCTTTTATACACATCTATCCAAGTATATTTCCGATCTTCATAAATAATAGCTTCATAATTAGGATATATATCTTTCGCTCTTTTTAAAAATGTAAGTGGAGTTAAAGGAACGAAATTAGCTTTATTTTTATCTAAATTTTTTTCGTATACACTCATTATTAATGAAATTTAGCTTTCATAATACTATCGCTACCCGTGATAGCTGATTGATAGTGACTATCAATTCTTGGAAATACCTTATCGAAAAAGTATTTTGCTGTATTAATTTTTTCATAATAAAAATCTTTATTTTTATTTGAATTTTCCAAACTAATTTTTGTCATTTTTAACCATGAAAAACCTAAAGAAACATAACCAAGAACTTTTAAAAAATCGTTACAAGCAGCACTTACATCATCTTTTTCAACTTTTATTTTTTCTTCTAGCCATTTAGCAAAATTTAACAAAATAATTATTTTTTTTTCAAGAACATCAATAAGTTTTTTTAATTCAGGGTTATCGCTATTACTTTTAATTTCACTTCTTATTAAAGTAACAAATTTATCCAAAATTTTGTTTGTTAAGACTTTTCTAAAAACTAAGTCAATTGCTTGAACTGAATTTGTTCCCTCATAAATAGGTGTAATTCTGTTATCTCGATATAACTGTTCAATACCTTGATCTCTTGTATAACCATATCCACCAAAGACCTGGATTGCTTCATTTGTAATTTCCATTCCCATATCTGAAAAAAAAGATTTAACTACAGGTGTCATTAAAGAGACCATTTCATCTGCTTCTTTCCTTATTTCTTCGTTAGAATGATTTAAACTTACATCTACTTGCTGAGATAACCAAAAAGCCAATGATCGTTGACCTTCGATTATTGATTTCATGTTCATCAAACTTCTTCTTATATCAGCGTGTTTTATTATTAAATCAGTTTCATTATTTTTATTATCATTTGATTTTCCTTGTTTTCTCTCTTTTGAATAAGCTAAAGAATTTTGATAAGCGGTTTCTGCAATACCTAAACCTTGTATACCTACAATAATTCTCTCTAGATTCATCATAGTAAACATTGAACTTAAACCCTTATTTTCTTTTCCAATTAAATATCCCTTGGCATTATCAAAATTTAACACACAAGTAGGTGAACCTTTAATGCCCATTTTAGTTTCAATAGACAAAGTGCTTACTCCATTTCTCGAACCTATAGAGCCATTTTCATTAACATTAAATTTTGGCACTAAAAATAAACTAATACCTTTTGTTCCTTGAGGTGCGCCGGGTATTTTAGCTAAAACTAGATGTATTATATTTTCTGTTAAATCATGATCACCAGATGTAATAAATATTTTTTGACCAGTTAAAGAAAAAGATCCATCATCATTTTTAATAGCCTTTGTCTTTATTAATCCTAAATCGGTTCCACATTGTGACTCAGTCAAACACATTGTTCCACTCCATTTACCTTCTACAATTTTAGGAAGGAATTTATCTTTAATTTTTTGATCAGCGTGATGTAGAATACAATTGTATGCACCAATACTTAATTCACTGTATAATTTAAAAGACAAACTTGCTGAAGACAACATCTCTTCAAAAAAAGTACTTACAGTTTTTGGCATACCCTGACCACCATATTTTGGATCACAAGAAAGTGATGTCCAACCATCAGTTATAAATTTTTTATAGGCGTCTTTGTAACCTGGAGGAGATCTTACAATGCCATTTTCATAAATACACGGGCTATCATCTCCAATTTTGGCTAAAGGATGAACAATTTCTTGATTAATTTTAGCTGCTTGATCTAATATGTCCTTTACTAAATCTGAATTAATTTCTTTAAATTTATCTATTTCTTTATAATTTTTATTATCTTTAAGATTATCAAAAAGAAACATCATATCTTCAACTGGAGCATTATATATAGTCATTTAATTAATTAATGGTTTTCCTGTTTTTAATGTGTGTGTAATTCTGTCTTGAGTTTTTTTATTTTCGATTAATTTCATAAAACTATTCAACTCTAATTTATACATTTGATCTTCTGTCACCTCTTTGCTTAAATCTGTATCTCCGCCACTTAAAACATATGCTAATTCATTACCAACTTCCATACCGTGATCTAGAATCTTTTTATCATTATATAATGCTTCGAGTATTTTGTGCATTTTTTCTCTGGCATTTTTACCCGATAGTTTAAATTTACATTCTTTAGAAGGAGACATTTCTAGGTCTTTATTGAGTAATTGTCTTGCTGCAGGCAATAACTCGTTTCTATTAATTATAACGTTATGATTTTCGTCTAAAAATAACAATGGTTTTGCTTCTTGTGGTGAAGAGGCAGTTTTAGCATAACCGATTATATCGAAAACTTTTAATGAAGCATAATCTGGATCTGTTTTAGACTCATTTGTTTGAGACCATCTCCAAAGCAATTCTTTACAACCTCCACCAGCAGGAACTAGACCAACAATAGTTTCAACCAAACCCATTACAATATTAGTATGTGTGACTACAAAATTACTTTGTAATACAACTTCTTCCCCTCCTCCCAAAGCGAGACCTGATGGAGCGGATATGACTGGGTGTTTACAATATTTAAGATGCTTACAAGTTTCTTGAAAATATTTAATGAATTTTTCTACAGACTTCAAATCATTATTCTTAATAAATTCCATTACATAATTGAGGTTAACTCCTGCAGAAAATTGCATACTTTCATTTATAATAATTAGAGGTTTATCTGTGGCTCTTTTTAAAGCATCCATGGAATTATTATCCAAGGCATTGGCTTTTGTATTAAATTCAACAATATTAAAGTCTTGAAATCTAAATATTTCTGCAGAATCATTCTTGTCTAATTTAATAGCTGTTTTTTTAATCTTACCAAGAGTCTGTAAATCTGTATATTTTTGTCTTTCGTCATAAAAATTTTCTACTTTTTTTTCTTTAAGATTCTTTAAAAATTCGTTGTTATTAAGATTTTCAAGTTTTGAAAAGAAATTTTTTAATCCTATAGACTCGAGCATTTCAAATGGACCCATAGACCAATTAAATCCTAGTCTTAATGCCTCATCTATGTCATTGTATTCATCAGTTATTGCTGGAACTAAAGAAGATGAGTACAAGATAATCTTAGATATTACAGACCATGCATATTTACCATACTTATCATTTCTATTAATTAATTCTAAAAGATTTATTTTATCAATTTTTAGATCTATCTTCTTTACAGGAAAATATTCATTTTTTTTTAAGTCGAGAGCTTCTAGAGTCTTTTTATTTTCTGATTTGTTGATTCTATAAAAACCGCCCTTACCTTTTCTTCCAGTATATCCTGTTTCAATTAATCTTTTTATAACAGGTAAACCAGAAACAACTTTTTGAAAATCGTCTTCTAATGATAATTCCTTTTTAAAGCTTTTAAGAACATCTGACATCAGATCAATGCCAATTAAATCATATAATGCAAAAACACCAGTCTTAGGTATACCCATAGGTCTTCCAAATACAGCATCAGCTTCTTCTACAGATAGATCCATATTCACAGCTTCAGTCATTGCGACCTGCATAGCAAAAACTCCAATTCTGTTTCCTAAAAAACCAGGTGTGTCACCACAAACTATTACACCTTTGCCTAATTTTTTTTCACAAAAATTTTTTAAAGAATTGATTTTATTTGAATCATTTAAATTATCTCTAACTATTTCAAGCAACCCCATATATCTTACTGGATTAAAAAAATGCGTTATACAAAAATCTTTTTTGTCTTCCGAATTAGATTTCTCCGATAAAACTTTTAAAGGAATTGTAGAAGTATTGGATGAAACTATTGAATTTTTTTTTCTTATATCAAAAATCTTTTTATAAATATCATGTTTAATTTCAATTCGTTCTACAACTGCTTCTATTATCCAATCTGCATCGGAAACATTACCAAAATCTTCAGTAATATTACCTACCTTCAAACTTTTAATTTTGTCTTTTTCAAATAATAAGGGTGGCCTAGATTTTAAAATTCTTTCTTTTGCTTTTTCTGCAATTTCAGTTTTTAAATCTAATAATACTACTGGTATATCAGCATTACATAAATGAGCAGCAATTCCACTTCCCATTGTTCCAGAACCTATAACAACTACTTTGTTAATATTCATAATGAATGGTCGGGGCGGCAGGATTTGAACCTGCGACCCTCTGGTCCCAAACCAGATGCGCTACCAGGCTGCGCTACGCCCCGAACGACTTTTTTTATAGGTTAATTATGCCTTTTTGGCAATTGAAAGATAGTCTCTATAGAAGTAAATAATACCTATGATTCAACACATTACAAAACCTTTTAAATATTTTTTCAAATTAGAAGCAGCTTCAGGATTAATTTTACTTTTTGCTGCTATTCTAGCACTAATAATTAGTAATGGATCTTTAAGTGATTTATATTTTTCTACATTAGAAAAATACATAACATTAGGAACTAAAGAATTTGGATTAAAACTAAGTGTCATTCATTGGATTAACGATGTTTTAATGGCTATATTTTTCTTTTTTGTTTCGCTAGAAATTAAGAGAGAATTTTTACAGGGAGAGCTTTCAAACCCAAAACAGGCTATGTTACCAATTATAGGAGCAGTTGGAGGTATGGCTGTGCCTGCTTTGTTTTATATTATAGTAAATTACTCTGATAGCGCCACACTTAATGGTTGGGCTATTCCTTCAGCTACAGATATTGCTTTTTCTTTAGGTGTTCTGTCTTTGTTGGGCAAAAGAGTTCCTATTTCTTTAAAAGTTTTTTTAACAGCATTAGCAATAATAGATGACTTAGGGGCTATTGTTATCATAGCTTTCTTCTATTCAGGTAACATTGAAATAAAATATTTGATTTTAATGTTAGTTGCTATGATTATTTTGATTGGATTAAATAAATTCAAATTCAAAAACTTTATACCTTATTTAATTGTTGGAATTTTTCTATGGGATTTTACACATCAATCAGGCGTGCATGCAACAATAGCTGGTGTTTTGTTAGCACTAACAATACCTCATAATATTAAAAATAATAAAGAGTCATTATTGTTGAAATTAGAACATGGTCTTTCTCCATATGTAGCATTTGGAATAATGCCTCTCTTTGCTTTTGCAAATGCAGGCGTATCTTTGGATGGGTTAACTTTTGCAACGCTTTTAAATCCAGTTCCACTAGGTATTGTTCTTGGTTTATTTTTTGGAAAACAAATTGGTGTTTTTGTTCTTTCTTATATTTCAGTAAAACTTAAACTAGCTGACAAACCAAGTAACTCAACTTGGCCAGCATTTTATGCAGTATCAATTTTAACTGGTATTGGATTTACAATGAGTCTTTTTGTTGGAAACTTAGCATTTGCCAATAATATGCAATATATGGACGGAGTCAAAATAGGTGTTTTAACAGGTTCTCTGCTTTCAACACTTTTTGGATACTTCTTGTTACTTCTTTTTTCTAAGAAATGATCAATCAAAAAATTTTAAAAATTGCATCTTATACAAATAACGAGGGTTTAAAAAATAAATTTACTCACAAATCATTTGTTAAAAATTCTTTATGTGGAGACTTTATAAAAACTGAGTTTATTGCCAATAAATTAAAAATTAAATCAATGAGGTATGAAACTGAGTCTTGTATTTTATGTGAAGCCTCGGCTAGTTTATTTTCTAGAAAAATAAAAAATTATAAAATTCTTGAATTAATAGAAGAAATTAAAAAATTAAAAAAATTTAAAAAAAATGGAATTTATAAATTTCCAAGAAAATTAAGTGAATTTGGTGAGCTAATTAATACAAATAATAAAAATAGATTTAATTGTGTCATATTGCCTATGGAGGCATTTCTAAAAGCTTTTAAAATAAATTTATGATAAAAAAATTTTTATTTTTTATATTTATGTTTGGATTCTTTACCAATCTATCTGCAAACTATTCAAATCTTGTGTATGATTATACATTCGAAGGAATCGATGGAAACAAGATTAAACTAGATCAATTTAAAGAAAAAATAATAATAGTTGTAAATGTTGCTAGTAGATGTGGATATACAAAACAATACGATGATCTACAAAAATTATGGATAGATTATAAAGAAAAAAATTTAGTAGTAATAGGTGTTCCCAGCAACAACTTTAAGCAAGAACCTGCGTCTAATAAAGAAATAAAAGATTTTTGTGAAACAAATTTTGGTATTAATTTTCCTTTGACTGCTAAAACTAATGTTATAGGAAAAAATGCACATCCTTTTTATAAATGGGCTAAAAAAAATCATGGTATTAGTGCTATACCAAAATGGAATTTTCATAAAATTATAATTGGAAAAAAAGGAAAGGTAATTGATACTTTTGCTTCTTTTACGAAACCTAGCTCAAAAAAGTTTATTAAAACTATTGAATTAGAAATTAAAAATTAAAACTAAGACCGTCATACGCAGGAACTATATTTTTTGGCAATTTTTTCTTAAGAGTTCTGTAATCTAAATCAGTATGTAAATTTGTTAAAATAGTTTTTTTTGGTCTTACTAATTTAATTAAATTCAATGCATCATCATAATTAAAATGAGAAGGGTGTTTTTCCATTTTAAGACAATCTATAATTAAAAAGTCCAATTTATATAAATATTTTAAAGATGTTGTGGGTATTTTGTTGCAATCACTAATATAAGCAATTTTGTTAAATAGGTATCCTGTGGCTTTGATCATGCCATGTATTACATCAAATGATTTAACTTTTAATTTTTTGTTTTTAACTTTTATTATAAAATTGTTTTTTATAATTCTTGAAGTCATGATTGGTTTGTAACCAGATCTAGGTTTAAAACAAAAAGTATATTTATTGAGTAAGGCATTAATAGTCCTTTTGCTTCCATAAACAGGTATTTTTTTTTTATTTTTCCAAAAAAAAGGACGCATTTCAAAAATACCTGAAGTTTGATCTGCATGTTCATGGGTAAACATAATTGCATCTAAAGATTTAATTTTATTTTTAAGAAATTGATATTTAATATCTGGTGAGGTATCTATTAGCAATGATATACCTCTATAGTAAATATGTGCACAACACCTGGTTCTTATATTTTTAATATCTTTTTTTAATCTTCCAGTGTAACTTGTTATCCATGGACTACCTAAAGAACTTCCACAACCTAGTATAGTAAATTTATTTTTCAACTTAGTTTACCAAATAATTTAAAAAAATTTTTAGTTGTTGTTTCAGAAAAACTCTCGAAAGAAAGTTTTTTTAATTCAGATAAAAATTTAACAGTATGAATAATATAGCTTGGTTCATTTGGTTTACCACGTAATGGTTCAGGTGCCAAATATGGGGAGTCAGTTTCAACTAATAATCTATCAATGGGGATTTCCTTAAAAGTATTTGCGAGATCAAGTGATTTTTTAAAAGTCACTACACCACTAGCAGAAATATATGCTCCTAGATCTAGTAATTTAAAAGCAAAATCCTTTGAGCCAGTAAAACAGTGAATTAATATTTTAAGATTATTTTTTTTAACTGCTTTTTGCAAAATTTCAAATGTTTCATTCTCAGCTGATCTAGTATGAACTATGATTGGTAAATTAGTTTGTTGTGACGCATCTATATGTTCTAAAAATAAATCTATTTGATCCTTTTTTTCAGAGTGATTGTAATAAAAATCTAATCCACTCTCTCCTATTCCTATAATTTTCTTATTCTTTTTTATCTTTTTAACTATATTTTCAGCTTTAATATCTTTATGCTTTTTTGCTTCATGAGGATGAATTCCATAAGAACCATAAACACATTTATGATTATCTAAAATTTTTAAAATATTATTAAAACTCTTATCTTCTGTTGATATTGTTAGCAAATAATCTACTCCATCATTATTTGCACGTTTTATTGTCTCGCTCAATGAGGAAGACATGGGTTCATAGGTAAGGTGGCAGTGAGAATCAATTATCATTTTCTACTTTATTAAATAAAATATCTAAATTTTTCAATTCTTTTGAATGATTAAAGCATTTCAAGTTATTTATATGATCTAATGATATTTTTTCTATTTTAATATTCATGGTTTCTAATACTTTTCCTGTAGATAAAGGAATTATTGAATGTAATAAAATACTAATATTCTTAATCTGTTCACACGCAGTGAATAATATATTTTCCATTCTTTTAGTGTCTTTTTTTTTTAAACTCCATGGTTCTGAATCATTAAAATATTTATTTGCATCAAAAGAGTAATTTACTATCTCTTTTATAAATTCATTTAGATTTTGATTATTTACTAAGGCAATTAAATTCGGAACATTTTTCTTTAATTGATTTAATAATTTATTATCTGCCTCAGATAAATTTGTAGGTTTTGGAATTTTATTTGAACAGTTTTTTTTGATAAAAGAAAAGACTCTTTGACATAGATTTCCGTAATTATTTGCTAAATCATTATTAATGCAATTTTTAAGATTTTCCATGGATATGCTTCCATCATTTCCTAAGGAGACTTCTTTAATCAAATAATATCTCAATTGATCTACCCCATAAGTTTTAATTATTTCTATTGGGTCTAATATATTGCCTAGTGATTTAGACATTTTTTTATCATCTGAAAGTATCCAACCATGACCAAAAACTCTTTTTGGAGGTTGGAGTTTAGCAGCTAAAAGAAAAGCTGGCCAATAAATTGCATGAAATCTTAAAATATCCTTTCCAATTATATGAACATCAGCAGGCCAAAATTTTTTATATTTTGTATCTTCTGTATTAGGAAAATTTAAAGCACTTAGATAGTTTGTTAATGCATCTAACCAAACATAGATAACATGTTTGCTGTTTTTCGGAACTGGTATACCCCATGTAAAAGAAGTTCTGCTGACAGACAAATCATTTAAACCTTTTTTAACAAAATTGATAACCTCCTTTTTTCTAGAGTTCGGTAAAATAAAATCTTCATTTTCATCATAAAATTTTAATAATTTTGTAGACCAAGCCGACAATTTAAAAAAAAATGAGTCTTCCTCTACCCAGTCTACGGCAGAACCAGATGTTTTTGCTACTTTTTTTCCATTAATTTCTTCTATTTCATCTTCATCATAATACGCCTCATCTGAAACAGAATACCATCCACTATACTTATCTAAATAAATATCGCCGGACTCTACAAGTCTACTCCATATTTCTTTGACAGAGTCATAGTGCCTTTGCTCTGTAGTTCGAATAAAATCATCGTTAGATAGATTTAAAATCTTTGTTAAATCTCTAAAATTTTCTGACAATTCATCGCAAAATATTTTTGGTTTTTTTTTATTTTTTTCAGCTTCACGTTGTATCTTTAATCCATGTTCGTCTGTTCCAGTTAAAAATAAAACGTTATATCCCTCTAATCTTTTAAAACGTGCAAATATATCTGCAACTATACTTGAATAAGCATGTCCCATATGTGGTTTACCCGAGGGATAATAAATTGGAGTGGTTATATAAAAATTTTTATCCATTAGATAATTTATTATTTATAGCATTAATTAAGGAATTTTGGTTTAAATTATAAATAAGAAACTTATTAATATTATTAATCACAAAAGATTTTTTTTCAACTACCTTTTCAAGGCTGTCGATTCTTTTTTTATTAATATTATAAAAGTAATAGTCTGTTAAAAATAAAATCATATTTATCAAATATATATTTCGATTTTTTTTATATAAATTAAGTAATATTTCTAGATTTTGTGAGAAATTTTCATCAATATTTATTTTATGATCTTTGCATATTCGATTAAATAATAAAAAATTTCCTGGAGTTAAATTTAAAGAATTAAAGTCAAGAATGGCTTGTGAATTTTCATTCTTAATTAAAGCTTTGATTATTTTAATTCTCGTTTCATTTTTTAATAATATCTTTATCTCTAAAGATCTAGAGTAAATCGTTTTAATTAAAGGTTTAGTTTTATTATTTATTAATATAAAATAATTTTTTGATAGTGGCTCTTCAACTATTTTTAAAAGAGCATTCAAACTATTGATATTAAAAAGCTCAATATCATCTAAAATTATAAATCTTTCATTTTTTGATATAGTAGATTTGAGAATAGTTGATTTCAAAACACGTATATCATCTATCTTTAAATTTTTGAAATTATCTCCAGAAAGATAAAGAATATTAGGAAAAATATTATTCAAGTATTGTTTATAAAATTGAGTTTTATGATTTATCGTCATGTTTTTAAGATCATAATTATCTTTATCAAAAATATAGGTTAAGAAATGATTTACTAAAGTGAATTTCCCTACACCTTTTTTTCCACTTAACATTAAAACTTTTGGAAGTTTTTTTGCAACATACAAATTTATAAGAAAATTTAATTTATCTCCTAATTCAAAAAGAACTAAAGAATTTCTTGGATCTTTGTGTTCATTTATATTCATTTAATTTTAAGATAATTCAAAATAATTTTAAATATTTTTTTTTCTAAATCTTTATTATTAGAAGAAGAATTAAGAACAAAATAGTCTTTTTTGTTTTTTGCAATTTTTAAAAATGATTTTTGCGCTTTTCTATAAAAAGATTCAGGGAAATTATCGTATCTATTCTTTGATTTTCTTTTTTTCAATCTTAATTTTGAAGATGTAGCAGAGACTTTTAAAATAAAAGTTATATTTGGTTTTATTCCTTCTAAAATAAATTTATGAATATTTTTGATGAAAGTTTCATTGACTTTTTTACCATAGACTTGGTAAGCTAATGTTGAGTCTATAAATCTATCGCATATTACAATTTTTCTTTTTTTAAGTGCTGGTTTAATTTTATTTTTAATATGCTCATTTCTTGCTGCTAGATATAATAATGTATCAGTATACTTATCAAATTTTTCTTTTTTTTTTTTATTAAAATAATCTTTTAATATTAAAGTTCTAATGGACTCGGCTCCTCTGGTTCCACCAGGTTCCCTTGTTAAAATAGAATTAATTCCTTTTTTTTTTAAATTTTTTTTTAGTTTTTGGCTTTGATAGGATTTACCACAACCTTCTACACCTTCAAATACAATGAAAAAAGCCTTTTTTTTATACATCTCCCCAAATCAAATAGTTTAGAGAAGTAATTAAACTTTTAAAGAAATTGACTTTAGCAATTCTTTCAGAAGCATATAATGGTAAAGTTTTTATAACCTCATCTTTATTTAAAATTATTAAATTTGCAATTTTTTGATCTTTTTTAATCGGAGCTTCTATTGGACCGTCGTATTCTAAATAAACTTTTAAATGTCTTACACTTTTTTTATCAAGAGTTAAATAATAGTCGTCTTTGGTGATAGCTTTAACTTTATTATTATTACCTAGCCAAGTATCTAATTCAAAAAAAGTTTCTCCAGCTTTAGAGATTTCATATGTGCTAGTATTTCGAAATGCCCAATTTAATAATTTTAGTGACTCGGAGCTTCTTAAATTTTTTGTAGGAAAACCAGATCCTACAGCTATTACTCTTCTTTGATCTTTTTTCATTGTGCTGGCTAATGAATATTTTTCTACAGCTAAATAACCAGTTTTAATACCGTCTACCCCAACTTTTTTGTATAAAAGAGGATTTCTGTTGCCTTGAGTAATTGGTTCACCACCAGTTCTGTCCCAAGTGAAACTTTTTTCTTTGTACCATTCATAAAATTTAGGATATTTAGAAATTAAATATTTAGACATTAAAGCTATATCTCTTACAGTTGAGTAATTTTCAGGATCATTAATTCCTGAAGAATTCGAAAAATTTGTAGAAGACATTCCTATTTCAGATGCCTTTTCGTTCATCATTTCAGCAAAAGATTCTTCAGAACCAGCAATACCTTCTGCTAAAGCTACGCAGGCGTCATTTCCAGAAGCAGTAATTATTCCATGTAACAAATTTTCAACTGATACTTCGTCATTTACCATAATAAACATTGAAGAATATCCACTTTCAGATAATCGCCATGCATTTTCAGAAACAATAAATTTATCATCGAGTGAAAGTTTATTTTTATTTATTAAATCAAAAGCAATAATTGTGGTCATGATTTTTGTCATCGAAGCAGGATATATTTGAGCATCGGCATCGTATTCGTATAAAACTTTGTCAGAATGATAATCAACTAAGATTGATGTCCTGGCATTCACCAAAGACTCTGCATTGGCATACGAAAAAAAATTAAAAAAAATTATTAATAATAGAGTTATAAATTTATTCATTGATACTTATATCCAGTTCTTCAAATCCAAAGTTCTTAAGTTGAATGTAATCATTTTTCATTAAATTAATAGACTTATAAGGTCCTGATAACAGAGTTATTTTGTTTGATTCTTTTGATTTAATATACAATTTTTTACTATTAAAATTTGTCAATTCTTGGATGATTCTTTTTTTTAGAAGATTTGCAGAGTTTTTAGAATAAAATTCAGCTATAATAATATACAGCTTATCTTTTCTATTTTTATTCTTAACTTGTTGTTTTTTCGATATATTATTAATCGTTACTGTTTCAACAGGTGCATTGCTATGTATTTTTTCTTCTTCTTTAAAAATTTTTGTTTTCTTGGCAACAAAAGATTTATTTTTTTTAACTTCTATTACTTCTACTAGAGGTAAATCCGTTTCAAGATTAAGCTCATCTGCCACGGACTCTGTTATAATAATCTTATAAAATTCCGGGTATTCAAATCTTTTGCTATTTTTTAAAATTATAGAATCATTTGTTTTAATATTTATTATCTTAATTAGAGAACCAGGTCTTAATTTATTATGAGCAATTTGAAGAGAATTATTATCTAATTGTTTTTTGATAATTTTATCTAAAAAATCTTTTTCATTGTAAATATAAGCAAATCCTTTAGATGTAAAAGTTTTACTGGAATCAAACCTGCTGTAATTTTGAGCACAAGAAGTAAGAAAGATTAATAGTATAATTAGTCTAAATTTCATTTTTAAAATTTTCCTTTAAAGTACAAACTGCAAGTGCAAATCGTAAAGATCTATTCCATTTTAATATTTTTTCGTAATTGCTGTAAACTAAATAAGCAGGTGTATAAGTATTAGCTCCTGGTATTATGTCTTTATCAGGAGTAATTACTGCTGACAATAAGTTATTATCAATGTTTAGTTTATGAGGTTTTTCTATATATTTTTTAAAAAATTTAACTTTTTTTTTATTTTTAATTTTTTTAGCAGATGAATTTAAATATTTTTTTGGAATATCTTTTTTTAATTTAATCTTTGTATAACAAGGAGTATTTTTTTTCCAGCCAATTTTATTTAAATAGTTTGCTGCAGAAGCAAAGGAGTCCTCAATATTCTTAAGTTCTATAATTTTATCATTATCATAATCTATTGCGTAATCTTTAATTGTTCTCGGCATAAATTGAAAATTGCCAAATGCCCCTGCCCAGGAACCAAACAAAATATCTTTTTTAATAATATCTTTATCTATCAATTTTAACAAAATTAATAATTCACTTGTGAAAAATTCACTTCGTCTTTTATCAAAACTTAATGTGGCTAGTGAAGAAACAATATCCATTTTGCCTAAATAATTTCCAAAATTCGTTTCTATACCCATAAGGGCTAATAATAATTCTTTTTCAATTAAGAACTTGCTATCTATTTTGTCTATAATAGATTTTTCTTTTTTATATAAAGCTAAACCTTTTTTAACTTTCTTGGTATTTGTTCTTTTTTTAATATAGGTAAAAGTATCTTCATAAAATTCTGGTTGATATCTATCATATTCAATTACCTTTGGTAAAAACTTAGCATCTGACATAACTTCCTCAACAACATTTTTTGAAATGCCAGAACTTATTGCTTTCTTTTTAAAATCATTAATCCATAAGTTAAATTCATCAGAATTAGCTAACAACGGTGAAAAGGGAGAAATAATTAAAATTATAAAAAAATTAATAGTTATTAAGTTTTTGAGCATTTTTTTGAATATCATAAATGAGGAATATTAACTAGTATTTGAAATAATCCATATGATTATTGTTATTTAAGTACTTTGATAGTAATAAAGATAGACTATTTACTTCGAGGAGAGGTGGCTGAGCGGTTGAAAGCACTAGTCTTGAAAACTAGCAACGGGGCAACTCGTTCGTGGGTTCGAATCCCACCCTCTCCGCCATTACACATTAAATTTTTTGAATATTTTTGAAATTTGATTTTTGTCTATATTATTTTCTACAATTCCATGAAGATAGTAATTCATAATAGTTTCGTCCTCGAAATCTAAAAATTTATCTAAATCTTCAAGCTGTTCTTCAGTAAATTTATTAATATATTTTCTTACAAATTCACTTAATAAGATATCCATCTCTTTAGTTCCTCTGTAATTTGATCTGTATAATAATTTTTTTTTAAATATTTCTAATTCTTTCATAATAAAAATATATTATACATAAAATAATGAATTTATTAAAAAAAGATATTATTTTTAGTGATGTAAACAAACTAAAGGGTGTAGGAAAACAATTATCAAAATATTTAAAAAAAAAAAAAATTGAAAAAGTAAAGGATATATTGTTAAATCTTCCTTATTCTGAGACAGATAGATCAAAAATAACTAGTCTCAATAAGTTAGAAATAGGTAAAATTCAAACTATACGAGTAATAGTAAAAAAATTAAACTTCCCTCGAATAAGGAATTTACCCAATAAAATAATTTGTGAAAATGAGTCTGGAAAAATTGAAATTGTATATTTTAACAGTAGAGAGGGTTATTTAAGAAAAATTTACCCACTCAATGAATGGGTGGTTATAAGCGGAAAAATCGGTTTTTTTAATAAAAAATATCAAATGACAAACCCTGACTATGTTTCACCATTAGATAAAGAAGAATATATAAAAAAAGTTATCCCAAAATATTCTTTAACAAAGGGAATAAATGAAAAAAAGTATCGTCTTATTTCAGATCAAGTTATTAATAATTTACCAGATATTAAAGAATGGTATGAAAAGAATTTTCTTAAAAAAAATGATTTTCTTAATTGGAAAGAAAATATAATTGCTTTACATAAATCTAAAGATAGTCAAAATAAATTATCTAGATCATATAAAAGATTAGTGTTTGATGAAATTATAGCAAATTTATTAATTTTATCTAAAAATAGAAAAAGAATAAAAAAAAATAAAAAAAATAAGTATTTTAAATCAATCATTGCTAAAAAAATATTAGATAGTCTACCTTTTGAATTAACTAAAAGTCAAAAAAATGTTTTAGAAGAAGTCAACTTAGATTTAAAATCAAATACTAGAATGTTTAGAATTATTCAAGGGGATGTTGGATCTGGTAAAACAATAATTTCTCTTCTTACAATTGCAAATGTTTTTGAAAGTAAACAACAGTGCGCTTTTATGGCTCCAACAGAAATTTTAGCAAAACAACACTTTGAATTAGCTAAAAAAATATTGATTAGGACGAATATAAAAATAGATCTTTTGACTGGAAAAACAGAAACAAAAAAAAGAAAAGAAATAATAGATAATATAAAGAATGGAAACCTAGATTGTATCATAGGCACACATTCACTATTTCAAAAAAAAATTGATTTTAAAAATTTAGGATTAGCAATAATTGATGAACAACATAAATTTGGAGTGAAGCAAAGATCTGAATTAGCAAAAAAAGGAGGTCATAACTGTGATCTTCTTTTAATGTCTGCAACACCAATTCCAAGAACAATGATGATGTCTTTATATGGAGATATGGATATTTCTAAAATATTAGAGAAACCAGCCAAAAGAAAAAAAATAATTACACTTAGTAAACCAGAAAAAAAAATCAATGAACTATGGTCTTTTATAAAAAAACAAATAAATATTAACAATCAAGTATTTTGGGTTTGTCCTTTAATAAAAGAGTCTTCTTTTTTAGATTATTCTTCAGCTAAAAGTAAATTTGATATCATAAATGAAAAATTTCCTGGTAAAGTTGGCTTAATTCATGGAGCTCTAAATAAACTTGAGAAAGAAAAAATTCTAAATAGTTTTTTAAAAAATGAAATTTCTATTCTTGTTTCAACTACTGTAATAGAAGTAGGAATAGATTTTCCCAATGCAAATTTAATTATAATTGAAAATGCTAACAAATTTGGATTAGCTCAATTACATCAGTTAAGAGGAAGAGTTGGAAGAGGCGATAAACAAGGTTTGTGTATTTTGTTATTTAAAGAGAGTCTTAGTAAAAATGCTATTAAAAGAATTAAAATTTTAAAAGAATCTGACGATGGTTTTTTTATAGCAGAAGAAGATATGAGATTACGGGGCTTTGGGGATATTGTAGGTTATCAACAAAGTGGTAGTAAAAACTTTAGATTTGCAGATCCTGTTGTACATGAGGATTTATTTTCTTTAGCTGAAAAATATTTAAAAAATATCAATATGAATGTAAATGAGTCTAAATACACTTTTTTATTGAAATTGTTTGATAAAGCAGAAATAATTAATCAAAATATTGATTAATCTATATTAGAAGTACCCGCTGATACAATAAATTTGGATGCTTGTTCAAAAGAAACATCTAAATAAACTAATTCTTTTTTTGGAACCATAAGTAAAAAACCACTTGTAGGGTTGGGCGTGGTTGGCAAAAAAACATTTACTAATTCTTCGTTAACTTTTTTTGATATAACTCCTCGATTTTCTTTTGTTGCAAACCCCACTGCCCAAACTCCTTTTCTTGGATATTCTAAAAGAACAACGCTACTTGTTTCTTTTTCATTTTTTGTGAAAGTTTCAGTCATTTGACCAATTGCTGAATAAATAGTTCTCAATATAGGGATCTTTTTTAAAATGCTGTTAAACAATTCAAAAAACCTTTTTCCTAAAAAAGATAAAGATAACCAGCCTACTAAAGTGATCAAAATTAATGCTATTAGTATTTCAAGGCCAGGAATATCAAAAGGCAAATAGCTGTTTGGATTTATTTCTTTTGGTATTAAATTAGTAGATATTTTGATAATAAACAAAGTTAAGTATAAAGTTATTCCAATTGGAATTAAGGCTACTATTCCAGCAATAAAATTATTTCTCAGTCTAGTAAAAATAGATTTTTTAATAGTATTTTTAGGCATTATTTCATTGTGTAGCTTGAAAAAACAATAAATGCTATCATTAAGATAAAAATTGCAATTATATATTTATTAACTAAAATCATGAATCTTAGTTATGTATAACATAAATAGAAGAAAATTTCTTGGCTTATTTGGATGTAGTTGTTGCTCTTTAATACTTCCATCTTGCGCAACAGTACCTATTACAGAAAGGAAGCAACTAGCAATAATTCCTGAGTCAAAAATTAATCAGCAGGCTGCAGTTGCTTATGAGCAATTTAGAAGTAAAGCAAAACTGATAAACAGCGGTTCTCAATTAAATGAAGTACGTGAAATTGGAAAAAAAATTGAAGTAGCTGTGAGTGCTTTTTTTCAAATGAAAAATAAAGATGATCCTACAAAAAATTTTTCTTGGGATTATGTTCTAGTTGATAATGATAAAGTGGTTAATGCTTGGTGTATGCCTGGTGGAAAAATTGCAGTTTATACGGGCTTATTAAAGATAACGAAAAATACTGACGCTTTATCTATAGTTATGGGCCATGAAATAGCTCATGCAGTAGCAAAACATTCTGTTGAAAGAGCTAGTCAAGCTATGACGATTAATTTAGGTACCACTGTTGCTGACATTTTTTTAGGAGGAGCAATAAACAGAACTAGAAATACGATAGGACAAAATACTGGAATGGATATATTTCGAATTGGAATATTTAATCCTTTTGGAAGAAAACAAGAAACTGAAGCTGACTATTTAGGATTAATTTTTTCTTCATTAGCTGGATACGATATAAGAGAGTCTGTAAAACTTTGGCAAAGAATGGCTGACAAGAAAAAAGGCCAAGAGCCTCCAGTTTTTTTAAGCACACATCCTTCTAGTGCGAAAAGAATAGAAAATCTAAATGGTTGGATAAATGAGGTTATTATTAAGTATCCTCCAATAAAAGTCTAACAAACTATTGGTGAGCCCTGATGGACTCGAACCATCGACACCCTCCTTAAAAGGGAGGTGCTCTACCAACTGAGCTAAGGGCCCTTAAAGAAATTCTCTTTTATATATAAATATCAAAAATTTCAAATAATTATTAATTAAAATAATCAATATATTTTTTATAAAAAGTGACAAATGTGCCATTCTTTATATTTTTTCTAATTTCACTCATAAATTGTTGATAAAAGTAGATGTTGTGTAATGAAATCAACATTGAAGCCATCATTTCATTAGATTTAATCAGATGATTTAAGTAGCTTTTAGAATATTGATTTAACCCATTTATCTCACAACTTGGATCTAAGGAAGAAGTGTCTTTTTGATATTTGGAATTTTTGATATTTAGTTTACCCTCCCATGTAAAAGCTAGTCCAGTTCTACCCGATCTAGTTGGTAAAACACAATCAAACATATCTACTCCATGATGAACAGCTCCCAATATATCAGAAGGTGTTCCTACACCCATTAAATACCTTGGTTTGTTTTTGGGTAGTAAATGAATTGTTTCCTCCAAGATTTCAAACATTTCTTTTTGTGACTCTCCAACAGCAAGTCCACCCATAGCATATCCATCAAAACCTATTTCGATTAATTTTTTAATACTTTCTTCTCGTAAATCTTTATATAGACCACCTTGAGCTATTCCGAATAATCCTTTTGAATTATCCAAGCCAAATTCAATCTTACTACGCTTCGCCCAATGTGAAGATACATCAATTGCTTTTGACAAGGCTTTTTTGTCATTAGTCAATTTTGGACATTCGTCTAAAACCATAATTATATCTGAGTTAATTGCTTTTTGAACTTGAATGCTTTTTTCAGGACTTAAAATAATTTTTTTTCCATCAATATGAGATTTAAAAACTGCTCCTATATTTTTGTCTATCTTATTTAAATTTGATAAAGACATTATCTGATAACCACCAGAGTCCGTTAGAATTGGTTTATTCCAATTCATAAATTTGTGTAGTCCATTAAATTTTTTTAATATTTCTATGCCTGGTCTTAATAATAAGTGATAAGTATTTCCTAAAATAATTTGAGTACCAGTCTTTAAAATATCATCCGTATAAATGCCTTTTACAGTTCCTTGAGTGCCGACTGGCATAAATGCAGGAGTATCAATCTCTCCTTTAGGAGTAGAAATTTTTCCTAACCGAGCATTGTCATTTTGAGTTATTAACTCAAATGAGAAATCATTATTTTTCATTTAACTTATTTTGATCTAAGACTAATAATTTTGTCAGGATCTCGAACTGATCCACTATTTGGATCACCTTTTTTTATCATGTCAACAAATTCCATACCTTTAATTACTTTTCCAAAGGCAGAATATTGTCTGTCTAAATGAGGAGCTGATTCAAAACATATAAAAAATTGACTATTCGCACTATTAGGATCGGAAGATCTTGCGGCTGACAACGTTCCTCTAGTATGGGCAATGTCAGAGAATTCTGCTTTTAAGTCTGGAAGTTCTGATCCTCCAGTCCCCGCTAAACCTAAATTAAAATCAGGACTACTAGCATTTCCAAATTTTACATCTCCTGTTTGAGCCATGAATCCATCGATAACACGATGAAAAACTACATTGTCATATCTTCCTTCATCTGAAAATTTTTTGAATCTTTCAACATGACCTGGAGCTTTTTCAGGATAAAGTTCAATTTCTACCTCACCATACTTTAATTTTAAAATCATTATATTTTCTTTAGTTAATGAATGTGTATTTAGTAAACTAAAAAACAAAATAAATAAATAGATAAATTTCTTCATTAAAATTTATTTTTAAGCATCTTAACTGTCGATTTAGTAACAAACTTATTAATATTTCCATCTAATTTAGATATTTCTTTAACAAAATTTGATGAAATGATTTGATTTTCAACATCTGACATTAAAAACATTGTTTCTATATTTGAATTAAGTTTCTTGTTCATCCCAGCTAATTGAAATTCGTACTCAAAATCTGAAACAGCCCTTAAACCTCTTATTATAACAGTCGCATTATATTTCTTACATAAGTCAATAGTAAGTGTATCAAATGCAACCACAATAATTTTTTTTTTATTAAATCTTAGGTCTTTAAATAAAGAATTTTTAATAATTGATAATCTTTCTTCAATTGAAAAATAATAATTTTTATTAATATTATCTGTAGTAGCAATAATAAGTTTATCAAATATTTTTAGTGATTTTTTTATTACATCTATATGGCCAAAAGTGATTGGATCAAAAGTTCCTGGGTAAATTGCTGTCTTCATATTTATTGAATATTATCCTCTATTTTTATAACTGAGACAACTTTTTCATTTCCGGACAATTTTTTTATTCTAACACCTTGAGTATTTCTACCTGCGACTCTTATTTCTTTCACAGCACATCTCATAATACTCCCTTTGCCTGTAGACAATAAAATTTCATCTGAGTCATCTACAACTAGTGAAGCTGCTATATTACCGTTTCTAGGTGAATTGATAATACCTATAATACCTTTTCCACCTCGATTTGTAACTCTATAATCTGAGCAAGAAGATCTTTTTCCATATCCATTTTCTGATACCGATAAAATAAATCTATCTATCACATTTTTTATTTTTTTATCCTTACTAATAGGTTTTGAACTGATATTAGTATTATTTAAAATTGAAAGAGAAATTACTTTATCTTTATCATTTAATTTAATGCCTTTTATTCCTTTTGATGATCTACCTTTAAACAATCTTAATTTTTTAGATTTAAATCTTATGCATTTACCAAATTGAGTGCTTAATAATATATCTTGATCATCCTTACATATCTTTACACCAATAATTCTATCATCTTGATCTAGTTTCATAGCAATTTTACCATTGTTGTTTATGTTAACAAAGTCTTCCAAAGTATTTTTTCTTACGTTTCCTTTAGAGGTAGCAAAAATAACCATCAAATTTTTCCACTCTGACTCATCCTCTGGTAAAGGCATGATAGAACTTATAGAATGGTGGCTTTTTAGAGGTAATAAATTAAATATAGATTTTCCTTTAGATGCTGCCGTGCCTTCTGGAATTTTGTGAGCTTTAATTTTGTAGGCTAATCCTTGTGTAGAAAAAAACAAAACAGGTGTATGAGTATTTGCTGTAAATATTTGAACTACAAAATCTTCTTCTCTTGTTGATATACCTGTCTTTCCTTTTCCTCCTCTTTTTTGAGCTTTAAGTGAGCTCAACGGGCTTCTCTTGATATAACCTTGGTTTGTAATACTGATAACAACAGATTCTTTTTGAATTGTTTCTTCAATATTATAGTTTAATACTGCATCAATAATTTTAGTTCTTCTAGCTATGCTAAATTTGTCTTTAATATTTTCTAGTTCTTTAACTATTAATTTATTAAGTTCTTTTTTAGAATTTATGATTTTATTATACTCAATAATTAAATCTGATAATTTATTTATCTCTGTTTCAATTTCCCCAATACCATAAGCAGTCAATTTTTGAAGTCTAAGTTCAAGAATTGCATTAACTTGTGTTTTAGATAATTGATAGTTTGAAATATTTTTTTTTCTTTCAATTAAAGTAATTAACTTTATACTTTTCCTCACTTTCCATTTTTTTGATAAAAGATTTTTTTTAGCAACTTCTGTATCTTTAGAATTTTTTATTATTCTAATTGTTTCGTCTATATTCTCTACTGAAGTAGCCAAACCAATTAAAATATGAGCTCTTTCTTCAGCTTTTTTTAAATTAAATTTAACTCTTTTTAGAACTGTGTCTTCTCTAAATTTTAAAAATTCAGAAATAAATTCTTTTAAATTAAGAATTTTCGGTTTGTTGTTAACAATTGCAAGTGTATTAAATCCAAATGAACTTTCAATATTTGTTAACTTATATAATTGTCTTCTAATAGTTTCTGGTTCAACGGCTTTCCTTAGTTCTATAACTACTCTTATACCTTCTCTATTAGACTCATCACGTATATCTCTTATTCCTTCTATTTTTTTATCTCTAACTAATTGTGCAATTTTTTCAATTAAAGTTGATTTATTTACCTGATAAGGAATAGACTTAATAATTAAACATTCTCTACCACCTTTTTTTTCTTCTAAATCTATTTCTCCTCTAATCTTGAACGATCCTCTTCCTTTATTGTATCCTTGTTTTAAGATATCTTTTCCAATAATAATGCCACCCGTCGGGAAGTCAGGTCCTGGCACGTGTTTCATCAATTGAGAAATAGTGATATCCTTATTTTGAATATAAGCAATTGTACCATTAATAATCTCCCCTAAATTATGAGGTGGAATACTAGTGGCCATTCCTACAGCAATACCTCCGGCACCATTAACTAGTATATTAGGGAATTGAGAAGGAAGTACTTCAGGTTCTTTTTCAGTTTCATCATAATTATTTCTATAGTTAACAGTATTTTTTTCTAAGTCTTCAGTTAAGTATTGAGCAATTTTACCAAGTTTAGTTTCTGTGTATCGCATTGCAGCAGGTGGGTCTCCATCTATTGAACCAAAATTTCCTTGACCTGAGATTAAAGGGACACTCATTGAAAAATCTTGTACTAATCTAACCAAAGCATCATAAACAGATTGATCTCCATGAGGATGATATTTACCTATTACATCCCCCACTATTCTTGCAGATTTTCTAAATGGCTTCGACCAATCGTAACCACCTTTATACATTGCGTATATAATTCTTCTATGAACCGGCTTTAAACCATCTCTAACATCTGGAAGAGCTCTACTTATTATTACGCTCATAGCATAAGATAAGTAAGATGAACTCATCTCATCTTGCACAAAAATAGGTTTGAAAGACTTATTATTCTCTATACTAGATTTTTCCATAGAATTTAAAATGGAATTTCATCATCTAAATCAGAAATTTCTTGATTTAAATTATCTTTTGGTAAGGAACTTTTATTTTCACTAACTAAATTTGAGTTATCATTTTTACTGTTTCTGCTATCCAACATAGTCAAGCTAGAGTTATATCCTTGTAAAACTACTTCTGTAGAATATTTATCTTGACCAGAAGACTCGTCTTTCCATTTTCTAGTACTTAATTGACCTTCTACGTAAACATTTGCACCTTTTTTTAGATATTGCTGAACTACATTAACTAGTCCTTCATTAAAAATTACAACTCTATGCCATTCGGTTTTCTCTTTTCGCTCTCCACTAGATTTATCCTTCCAAGACTGACTAGTGGCTATACTTAATCTAGCTACATTTTTACCGTTAACCATTTGCTTAATATCTGGATCTGCGCCTAAACGACCTATTAATTGTACTTTATTTAAACTACCTGCCATATTATTTTAATTAAAATTGTGATTTTATTTATTAAAAGTTAAATAATTATATCATAATTGATTAATAAATATAACATCATTATTATTTGATAAAAAAATATGTTGAAAAAAATCGTTGTAAAAGGGGCTAAAGAACACAATCTTAAAAATGTTTCTCTTGAAATACCTAAAGAGAAATTAGTGGTCATTACAGGCCTATCTGGATCAGGAAAATCTTCTTTAGCATTTGATACTATCTACGCTGAGGGGCAAAGACGTTATGTTGAAAGTTTATCATCTTACGCAAGGCAATTTTTAGATAAAATGAAAAAACCTAAAGTTGATCTAATTGAAGGATTGAGTCCTGCAATTTCTATAGAACAAAAAAATACCTCTAAAAATCCAAGGTCAACGGTAGCAACAGTCACTGAAATTTACGATTATATGCGTGTATTGTTTGCAAGAGTTGGCATTCCTTATTCTCCTTTTACCGGAAAACCGATAGTTTCTCAGCCAATAAGTGAAATGGTTGATAAAATAAAAGGATTACCAAAAAATAGTACTATTTATTTATTATCTCCAATAGTAAGGGGACGAAAAGGAGAATACAAAAAAGAGATTCTTAACTTTAAAAAAAGAGGGTTTTCTCGACTTAAAGTTGATGGAAAATATCTCAATATTGATGATTTTCCTAATCTAAATAAGAAAATTAAACATGATATTTCTGTTGTTGTAGATAGAGTCATATTAGACTCGAAATTAGGAAATAGGCTTGCTGACAGCGTAGAAACAGCTGTAAATTTATCAAATGGATTGTTAGTTGTTGAATATGAAAATGAAACGTTACCTAAAAAATTTAGGAAATTAGAAAGTATAACATTTTCATCAAAATTTTCTTGTCCAGAAAGTGGCTTTACCATAGAAGAAATTGAACCAAGATTGTTTTCATTTAATTCACCATTTGGCGCATGTGAGGAATGTGAAGGTATTGGACATAATTTAAATGTTGATCCTAATTTAGTTGTACCTGACCCTAAAAAATCTTTACAAGATGGGGCTATTGAACCATGGGCAAAATCTACCTCAATGTACTACGCACAAACATTATCTTCTTTAGCAAAACATTATAGATTTTCTCTCTCAGAACAATGGAAAAAAATACCAAAGAAAATTCAAGATGTAATTTTATATGGTTCTGATGATGAGGAAATAAAATTTTCTTATGATGATGGTTATGAATCTTACAACACCAAAAAAACATTCGAAGGCGTGGTTAACAATTTAGAAAGACGTTACCTAGAAACTGACAGTGAATGGAAAAGAGAAGAAATTTCTCAATACCAAAGCGAAACTAATTGTGAAAAATGCAAAGGTATGAGACTCAAAGATGAGGCTTTATGCATTAAAATTAATAAACTTAATATAAGTGAAATAACTGAAAAATCAATTGATGAAGCTCAAAAATGGTTTGCTAATTTAAGCAATGTTTTAACGGAAAGAGAAAATAAAATTGCGCAACATATTTTAAAGGAAATAAACGAAAGATTAAATTTTTTATTAAATGTTGGTTTAAATTATTTAACATTATCTCGAGAGTCGGGAACACTCTCTGGAGGAGAATCTCAAAGAATAAGATTGGCTTCACAAATAGGTTCAGGATTAACTGGTGTGCTATATGTTTTGGATGAACCGTCTATAGGTTTACACCAAAGAGATAATAAAAAGTTAATCACTGCATTAAAAAAGTTAAGAGATTTAGGAAACACTGTAATAGTTGTAGAGCATGATATAGAAACCATGGAAAGTGCTGATCATATTATTGATATAGGTCCTGAAGCGGGTTTGAATGGTGGAAAAATTATTGCTGAAGGAAGTGTAAATAAAATTATAGAAAATGGAAAAAGTATTACAGGAGATTATTTATCTGGTAAAAAGTTTATATCAATACCAAGAAAAAGAAGAACAGCCAAAAATGGAAGGTTTATTGAAATTAGTGGCGCAAGTGGAAATAACCTTAAAAAAGTTAACTTAAAAGTACCTGTTGGGACATTTACTTGTGTAACAGGTGTTTCAGGAAGTGGAAAATCAACTTTAATCTTACAAACTTTATATAATGCTTTTAATTTAATACTTAATAAAAATAAAAGTAGAAAAGTTCCTAAATCTTTTACTGGATTTAAAGGAACAGAATTAATAGATAAAATAATAGATATTGACCAATCGCCAATAGGCAGAACACCTAGGTCAAATCCCGCCACCTACACCGGGGCTTTTGGACCAATAAGAGAATGGTTTGCTTCTTTACCTGAGTCAAAAGCTAGGGGTTATAAAGTGGGAAGATATTCATTTAATGTAAAAGGAGGAAGATGTGAAACTTGTGAAGGAGATGGAGTAATTACTTATGAAATGCACTTTCTTCCAGATGTATTTATTCCCTGTGATACTTGTAAAGGAGCTAGATACAACAGAGAAACTCTAGAAATTCGATTTAAAAACAAGAACATTGCTGATATTTTGGATATGACTGTTGATGAGGGATGTGATTTTTTTGAAAATATTCAGAGTATAAGGTCTAAATTAATCACTTTAAAACATGTTGGATTGGGATACATGAAAATAGGTCAACAAGCCACAACGCTTTCTGGTGGAGAAGCACAAAGAATTAAATTAGCTAAAGAACTATCTAAAAGACCAACCGGAAGAACATTGTATATATTAGATGAACCAACAACAGGTTTACATTCTCATGATATTAAAAAGTTATTGGAAATTTTACAAGCTTTTGCAAATACTGGTAATACTGTAGTGGTAATTGAACACAATTTAGATGTAATAAAAACTGCGGATCATATTATAGACATGGGTCCAGAAGGAGGAGTTCACGGTGGAAAAATAATTGCAGAAGGATCTCCTGAAAAAGTAGCAGAAATTTCAGAGAGCTATACTGGTAGATTTATAAGAGAATTATTAGGAAATTCCTCAATGAAAAAAACTGCTTAAATTTTAAAATTATGATATAATAGAATCATGATAAGCATACTACAATCTTTATCAAGAACCGTTCATTACTCTTTAGCTATTGCATTAATTCTTTTTCTTGGATTGCATTTTGGTGGAGATGGTTTTGCTTTTGACAGAAATTTCTTCAGTTGGTTGTTTAGATATCTACATGTGTTAAGTGGAATAATGTGGATTGGCTTATTATGGTATTTCAATTTTGTTCAAATTCCATCAATGCCTAATATTCCTGATGAACAAAAACCAGCTATAGGTAAGGTTATAGCCCCTAAGGCTTTATTCTGGTTTAGATGGGCCGCTTTAGTAACAATCATATCAGGTTTAATAGTTGCTTACTTACAAGGCTACGTGCACCAAGCAATGATTTTAGGTATAGGGGCTTCTGATCCGAAAAGTACAGCGATTGGTATAGGTATGTGGCTAGGTATAGTTATGGCTTACAATGTATGGTTTGTCATTTGGCCTAATCAAAAAAAAGCTTTAGGAATGGTTGATTGTTCGCCTGAAGAAAAAACAAAATCAGCTAAAACAGCTATGTTATTTTCAAGAACTAATACTTTACTTTCTTTTCCAATGCTTCTTTCAATGGTAGCAGCTCAAAATCTTTACTAATTAAGGGACAATCTTTTCTTCTTTTTTTTCTAAAGTCTTGTAACTAACTTTAAATAATTTTAAAACTGGAGTAGCCACAAAAATTGATGAATAAGTACCTATTAATACTCCAAGAATCATAGCAAAGGAGAAACCTCGTAAAATTTCCCCTCCCAAAATAAAGATTGATAATAAAGCCAACAAAGTAGTTATAGAAGTTATAATTGTTCTAGATAAAGTTTCATTTATAGAAAGATTGGATAATTCGTTGATATTAAGTTTTGTATATTTATTTAAATTTTCTCTGATACGATCATATATAACTACAGTATCATTCATTGAATATCCCACAATTGTTAAAACTGCAGCAATTATTGAGAGATTAATTTCTAAAGAAAGAATTGAAAATATTCCAATAGTTATTATAACGTCATGAAATAAAGCAACAATTGAACCTACACTGAATTGCCATTCAAATCTTATCCAGATATAAAATAGCATAGCGGCTAAAGATAAAGAAATAGCAATTATTCCTGATCGCAAAAGTTCTGAACTTACTTTAGGACCAACATTCTCAACTCTTCTAAAATTAATTTCTGCATTTAAATTATTTATTAGAGTTTTTTTAATTTCAGGTATAAGTTCATTTTTATTTGTAGTTTTTTGCTCTATCTTAATTAAATAATCCCCTTTTTTACCAAATTCTTTAATATTAACATCACCTAAGTTCATGGAATTTAAAGATGATCGTATTTCAGTAATATTAATATTCTTACTTTCTGCTCTTAATTCTATTAGTGTTCCTCCTTTGAAATCTATACCATAATTTAGACCTTTAAATAAAATAAACACAATACTAATAACGAAAATCGAAAGAGATAAAATATTTGCTAGTTTAAATTTTGAAGAAAAATCTATATTTCTGATCATTATAAATTTACCTGACCTTCCTTTTTGTTTAAAACAATCATAGAAGTTAAGTGTCTTGCCAAAAAATACGCTGAAAATAGAGTAGTTATTATCCCAATACCAAGAGTAATAGCAAATCCTTTTACAGGACCAGACCCGAAAGCAAAAAGGATGATAGCTGCGATTAATGTTGTGATATTAGCATCAAGTACTGTAATTTTTGCTTTGGAATAACCAATGTCAAATGCATGTATTATAGATTTTTCTGTTTTTAACTCTTCTTTTATACGTTCAAATATCAAAACATTTGCATCCACTGCCATACCGACAGTTAAAATGATCCCTGCTATGCCTGGGAGTGTCAAAGTTGCTTCTAAAATAGTTAAAACTCCAACGAGCATAATCAAATTTGCTATTAGAGCCAAATTAGCAATTAAACCAAAGATTTTGTATTTATAAAGCATGAAGAAAATAACTAAGATAAAGCCAATTATTAATGAAGTAACTCCTGATTTTATTGAGTCTTCTCCTAGATCAGGGCCTACAGTTCTTTCTTCAACAACATTCAAAGGAGTTGGGAGGGCGCCTGATCTTAACAACAAAGCTAAATCTGTAGCTTCTTGAAATGTAAAATTTCCAGATATTATTCCACTACCTGATGTAATAGGTTCATTTATTGAGGGAGCGCTTATAATTTTTCCATCTAAAATAATTGCTAATCGTTTCCCAACATTGTCTGTTGTTGTTCTTCCAAATTTTTGAGCTCCCAATCTATCTAAAGTAAAAGATACTGTAGGTTGACTAGATTGATTGTCAAAGTTAGGTTGGGCATCAATTAAATTTTCTCCACTCATAACAATTCTTTTGCTTATATTAAGTTCTTCACCAATTTCTGAAACTAATTTGTCTACACCAAATTCATCATTATCTTTTACCAATCTAAAATTTAATTGGGCTGTTTTTCCTAAAAGATTTTTAATTCTTTCTGGATCCTTTAGCCCTGGAAGTTCAACTAAAATTCTTTTCTCCCCTCTTTGTAAAATTGTTGGCTCCTTTGTGCCAACATCATCTATTCTTCTTCTTACAATTTCGATAGATTGCTTCAAGGCTGCGTTATTGATAGTTAATAAACCATATTTTGAAAATAAAACTTTTACAATATTATTTTCTAAAACCTCTA
>CACHKS010000004.1:0-62485 GCA_902580485.1 uncultured Pelagibacteraceae bacterium | reverse complement strand
TGAATAAAATTAAAAAATTTCTTTTAGCATTAAATTAACTTTATTTTGGTTTCGTCATCTTTAGCGGACTCATTATTTTATCGTATTCTTTATCATTTATTAATCCAGCTTTTACTACTTCCTCCTTTAAAGTTGTTCCATTTATATGAGCATTTTTTGCTATACGAGCTGCTCGATCATATCCAATTTTAGGCGCTAAAGCTGTAACTAACATTAGAGAATTATCAAGAAGATATTTAATTCTCTTTTTGTCTGCTTTAATTCCTTTTACGCAATACAAACCAAATGTTCTAGCTGAATCACTCATGATATTAATTGATTGTAAAATATTATGTATGATTAAGGGTTTAAAAACATTTAATTCAAAATGACCATGTGATCCAGCCATTGTGATACCATTATGATTTCCTATTACTTTCACACAAACCATAGTGACCGCTTCAGTTTGAGTAGGATTAACTTTTCCTGGCATGATAGACGAGCCTGGTTCATTGGAAGGTAAAATCAATTCCCCATATCCAGCTCTTGGACCAGATCCTAAAAATCTTATATCATTAGCAATTTTCATTAAACATACTGCTGTAGTATTTAAAGTTCCAGAGAAGTTAACAATTTCATCATGTGCAGCTAAAGCTGCAAATTTATTTGATGCTGTCTTAAAAGGCAGTCTAGTAATTTTACTTATTTCTTTTACAATCTTTTTATCAAAATTTTTTCTTGTATTTAATCCTGTTCCTACAGCTGTGCCACCTTGGGCCAAATGATAAATTTCTTGTAAAGCATTTTCAATTCTTATAATGCATTTTTTTAATTGAGAGTGGTATCCTGAGAATTCTTGACCCAATGTTAAAGGAGTAGCATCTTGCAAATGGGTTCTTCCAACTTTAACAATACCTTTAAATTCTCTTACTTTTTTTGCTAATTCTTTTTCTAATAATTTTAAGGAAGGCAATAATTTTTCTCTGGTTTTAATAGCTATAGCAATATGCATGGCTGTTGGAAAAACATCATTTGTTGATTGTGATTTATTTACATGATCGTTAGGATGTATTGGTTTTTTTGTACCCATTTTGCCACCCATCATTTGAATTGCTCTATTGGCTATAACTTCATTTACATTCATATTTGTTTGAGTGCCCGAACCTGTTTGCCAAACCTTTAGGGGAAAGTGATCATTAAGCTTTCCTTTAATAATTTCTTCAGCTGCTTTAATTATGTATCGACTCAATTTAGGATCTAAATCTTTATTTTTAGCATTAACAATTGCAGCTGCTTTTTTGATTATTGCTATAGAACGAATGACAACTGGCCTTACAAGAAAATCTCCTATATTAAAAAATTTGTTTGATCTTTCTGTGGAAGCCCCCCAATACTTATCACCAGGTACTTTAATTTTACCGATACTATCAAACTCTATTCTATATTTCATTTGCGATTCTTTGGTATAATACACTTATATTAAAAAAATTATATGGAGAAAATATGACAAACTTTGAGCTAGTAAAAAAGTTTATGCAAACTTTTAGCCAAGAAGTAAGAACTGAGGCAAGTTTTCCAAGCGAAAAAATAATTAATCTTAGATTTGATCTTATTAGAGAGGAATTATCTGAACTAAAAGATGCGATAGAGAAGAAAGATATAAGAGAAGTTGCAGATGCTTTAACAGATATACTTTATGTTACTTATGGTGCCGGACATGCATTTGGTATCAATTTAGACAAATGTTTTGAAGAAGTACAAAATTCCAATATGAGTAAATTAGGATCTGATGGAAAACCTATTTATAATGAACATGGAAAAGTTATGAAGGGACCAGATTATTTTAAGCCAAATCTTAATAAGTTTGTTGCATAATGAAAGAAAACTACTATTGGATATTGATTGGAATTTGTATAGGGCTTCTTTTTTATTTAGGAGATAAGTATATTTTTTAACAGTTTTTTTTCTCTTTAATTTTATTTAAGTGTTTAGCTCTTTCTTTTGCTGCTACTAAAGCCTCATCTATATTTTTCATAGTCACTCCATAACCGGGCAGAAAGAATAATACAGCACTTATGTTGTGTGGTTTATTCATTTTTTTTGCCTCTTTAGCTTCATCTGCATATTGATTAGCTTTTGCAATTTCATTACTTAATTCTTTGCAACTAAGTTCATTATCATTAGGCCCAATTACATTAACTATAGTTGGATTTGCACAAGATATGCAATAAATAAAAGTGAGTAAAATTAAAAATTTTTTTTTCATATTTTTAAGGGGCGTTCTTTTGCCGGGTACTTTTAATCACCAAGATCTAGATCTCCACATTGTTTCTTGGTGAATACACAAGTGCTATAATGATGAATTGTTTTAACATCTTTAACGATACCTCTAGATGTGCCTTCTACAGTTCCAGTCACTGTGTTGCATCCGGCGATTAAACAAAAAAATAATAATATTTTTAATTTTTGAATCACTAATAGATTATACCACTTTTTGATTAAAAGGGGCGTTCTGTTGCCAGGTACCCCGAACTTTATACCATTATTCGTTAATAATTTGAATTGAAATCAGTATGATAAAATTTACAAGGAATTTAATATTTCATCAGCGATTCTTTTTGATACGCTATAAAATTTAATTTTTTTAATTGCTTCTAGATTAGACTTGTCGTTACCTACGACGACGAAACCTATCATCCCCATACTTTTGTGAGGTGTACACCAATAAGCATAAATTCCAGGAGTCTTAAATGTATAGCTTGTATCCTTACTATATGGAGACTTAAATTTTTCCACACCCTCAGGGACCCCACCTTTAATGAATTCTACATTATGGCCAGGATTTACTGATTTCCAAAAAACAGTATCACCCACATCTACATTGACAAGTTTTTTCGAATAAACATTAATCTCTTTTCCCAACCTATTCACCATTTCTATTGTTTGATCTGCGCTGTGTGCAGGGTAAATAAAAAGTAAGATAAATGTTATCTTAATAAATAATTTGTACATACTTTAAAAATATTATTTAAAATTCATTAATTTAATTCTTTAGATTGTCACAGTGACTAAAAAACACTTATGAGTAGTTTATTTTTTTAGGAGCGTTCTGTTGCCAGGTGCCCTTAACCTTTTAACGTTATTTATTGTTATATAACAATTCTAATACAACCAGAAGCCCTGATTTATTTGGTAGGTGAGTCCTTATTGTGCCCGTCAGTGAGTCCAGTTATGATGAGTCCAATGGAAATATTGAAAAAATATCCTGGCTCAATATTTATCTTATTAATCGCTTTATTAATTTTATTTGTTGTCGGCAAAAGATCATACAATACAAAAATTTTACCGTTTCAAAGTATCACGCTTAATTGCAAAATAAATGGTGAACAATTATTTCCTAAAGATGGCAAGGGAGCTAAATATGCTCCTATTGTTAAATTTCCTAAAGTATTCAAAATCAAGTTTGGTTTTTATGATGGTGAATTTTTAGAAGGCGGCGAAGTGTTAATAGAAAATCACTTTCTAAAAAAGAAAAAATTTGGCTACCAATACGCTGGAAACTCTTTAATAATTCAACCTACATACATGCCTCCATGGATTCCTTCATATGATCCACCTGGGAATTCAATGTATTTCATTTTCCCATTAAATTTTAAAAAAAGAGAAGATTTATGGATTGATTATTTTTGGATGATGGGCTTAGGCAGTGTAGATGACTATGATGCACATTATGAATGTGACAAAATTAAATTATAAGGGGCGTTCTGTTGCCAGGTGCCCCGGACTTTGTAACATTATTTCTTATTATACGCCATTTACAATTGTATAGAATCTAAAACTTTAATGAAAATTACGTGTGTATTACGTGTAGATTATGTGTGAAATTTTATGCTAAATTCGTGGATCATGAAAAAAATTAAAATATTAATAAGGAGGTTAATATGGCAATACTAATCAAAGGCGAAATTAAAATCACTAAAGGGTTTAAAACTTGGAAAGAGATGGTTTATGCTCAGGACGAAAAATTAAAAGAACATGGAATAAAGTTTATTTTTGCAGGCACGCAAAAAGATGATCCATCAAAACTACATACAGTAATGCAATTTCCAAACATGGAAGCACTCCAAGCTTTTAAGGATGATAAGCAACTTACTGAGAAAAGAAGGGAGGCTGGAGCTGTTATAGAAACTGCTGTAATGACTCCAATTTCAGATGAGCATCTTGCTAACTATCCAGATGCATATTCTAAACACTAAAGGTTAAAAAAATAATTACGTGTAGACTACGTGCAACAAGGTTGCATAATTCTAATCGGTATTATTAATCAAAGATAATTATAAATTTGTAAGGGGCGTTCTGTTGCCAGGTGCCCTTAACCTTGTTTATTAAATCAGTTTAATAACCACAATTAATACGTCTACTTGTTTTACCATATAATGGAATAGCTAATTGACAATTTTGTTCAACTATTCTTTTAACTAAAGTACTAGTCACCATAGTTAAACGAAGTTCATTTCTTACATCCTCAACATCATCTTTGGTAGCCCAATGATTTCCAGCCAAAACATTATTTGGTGTCCATATTTTAATGTTTAAAGAAACTAAACAGATTGCAATAATTGTTAAAATTATTTTTAAGTACATTTGCTCCTTTCATTAGGGGCGTTCTGTTGCCAGGTGCCCCAAACCCCGTAACTTAATTAACTAAGTTAATTAAGCAGCAAGTGCGTAACTTTCGTTAGCATTTGTAAATTGGCCCGTTACGTCGGAACCATCTCGTACGAAAGAATAGCCTTTAGACATCCGTCGATCCTAATTCACCCCCGTAAGTTGTAAATGGTGGAGGTGGTGGGTACTGCCCCCACGTCCGTAATGTTTATTACGAAATTCGTTTATCGTCATAGTTGGAAAACCAACACTATTAATATAAAACTCTTATTGATAGATTCAATAAGTTTATTCAAAATGAAACTAACAAAAGAACAAAAGCAAGAAATTGCAGACCAACAATCTCAAAAAAATCTAACAAAAAGGGTAACATCACTCGAATTAGAAAAAATTCTTTACGAGGCTATTCCCGTTCTAGACCATGGATTTGTTAGAGTAATAGATTATATGGGCGATGATACTTCTATAGTCCAATCGGCTAGAGTTTCTTATGGAAAAGGAACTAAGAAAGTTTCAACTGACGAAGGATTGATTAAATATTTAATGAGACACTGGCATTCAACTCCTTTTGAAATGTGTGAAATTAAATACCATGTAAAACTTCCAATATTTATTGCCCGTCAATGGATCAGACATCGAACTGCGAATGTTAATGAATATTCAGCAAGATATTCTATTTTAGATAAAGAATTTTACATTCCAGCAAAAGAACAGTTGTCGGCTCAATCAACGATTAATAGACAAGGCAGAGGAGATTTAATAACTGGCGATCAAGCAAATGAAGTTCTTAAAATCTTAAAAGATGATGCCACAAGAACTTATGATAATTATGAAACAATGCTTAATGAAAGATTTGATGGAACTGTTATTGACGAAAATAAAGCTGGCCTTGCAAGAGAACTTGCTAGAATGAATCTAACTTTAAATTCTTATACCCAGTGGTATTGGAAAACTGATTTATTAAATCTTCTCAACTTTCTATTTTTAAGAGCTGATAATCATGCTCAGTATGAAATAAGAGTTTATGCAGAGGTAATGCTTGAAACAGTTAAGAAATGGGTGCCAATTACTCATGCTGCTTTTTTAGACTACAGAGTGGGAGCTGTTCATGTTTCTGCTAAAGGAAAAAAAATAATTCAAAAAATGATTAAAGGTGAAGAATGCAATATTGAAAGCTCAGGCCTATCAAAGAGAGAATGGAATGAACTGATGACTTCTTTTGGATTTACTGAAAAGCTAGTTTGATTTTTTCGGCAATACTTTTAAATATTTTCGATACTTCATGATCAGGATCTGAGTGAGTTAATGGATCTCCTTTATCAGCAGAATTTCTTAAGTCTTGATTTAAAGGAATTTTACCAAGAAAATTTTTATTAAATTCTTTTGCTGTTTTTTCAACTCCGCCTTCTCCAAAAATTTTATATTCTTTTCCATCATCACCTTTGAAAAAACTCATATTATCAATTAGACCTAATATTTTTACTCCTGTTTTATCAAACATCTGTATTCCTCTTTTTACATCCAATAACGCTAAGTCTTGAGGAGTTGAAACTATGATAGCTCCATCAACTTTTACTTCTTGTGCAAAGGTAAGTTGAGTGTCGCCTGTACCTGGAGGCATATCAATAATAATTATATCTAAATCTTTCCATAAAACCTTTTGTGTCATAGTTTTAAGCGCACTAATAACCATAGGACCACGCCAAATCATTGGAGTTTGTTCGTCAACTAAAAAACCCATTGACATACATTGAGCATTATATTTTTGAACTGGTATAATTGCTTTACCATCTTTGCTATCTGGTTTTTTATTTAAATTAATTAATTTTGGCAAAGAGGGTCCGTAAACATCAGCGTCAAGTATACCAATTTTTAATCCTAAGTTTTGCAGAGCAAAGGCAACATTAACTGCAACAGTCGATTTACCAACCCCTCCTTTGGCACTAGAGATCAGCAAAGTAAATTTAGTTCCATTTATAGGAGTTTTGATAAATTGCTTCGGAGGAGGTTTTTGGCTCATAGTTATATTGTTTTATCGGTCATTATATCGCTAATACTTAACTTGTTTTTAAACAAAAAGTCACTATATAAAGTGTCATGAGTTTTAAAGACAAAATCTTCAATAATCAGTCTCCTTGGGGATCTGCTCCAGGTGGAGGCTCTAATGGAAATGGTTCAGGAACTAGAAGAGAACCGCCTAACTTAGATGATGTTATAAAAAATTTTCAAAATACTATAAACAAATTTTCAGGTGGTAAATCGGGTGGATCAAGACCCATAATTATAGGTCTATTAATTTTGTTAGTTCTTTATATAGCAAGTGGGCTTTATAGAGTTTTGCCAGATGAACAGGGAGTTGTTTTAAGATTTGGTAAATATGTTCATACCACACAACCAGGATTACATTATCATTTACCAATACCTTTTGAGCGAGTTTTAACTCCTAAAGTTACAAAAGTTAACAGGGTTGATGTAGGCTTCAGACCAGCTAGTGATAGCGGAAGAACATCAGGAGTAGGTAATGTACCTGAAGAAAGTTTGATGCTAACAGGAGATGAAAACATTGTGGATATAAACTATTCAGTCTTCTGGGTTATAAAAGATGCTCAAAAATTTTTATTTAATATTCAAAGTCCAGTTGAAACTGTGAAAGCAACTTCTGAAACAGCTATGAGAGAAGTGATAGCAAAAAATGAAATTCAGACAATATTAACTGAAGGAAGATCAAACATTGAGGTTGAAGTTCAAGATATTACCCAGCAAATTTTAGATGAATATGAATCTGGAATTCAAATTACACAAGTTCAAACACAACAAGCAGACCCACCTGCACAAGTAATAGATGCTTTTAGAGATGTTCAAGCAGCTAGAGCAGACAGGGAAAGATCAAAAAACGAAGCAGAGGCTTATGCTAATGATGTTATTCCTAGAGCACGAGGTGAAGCTGAACAAGTATTACAACAAGCTGAAGCTTATAAAAAAGAAGTTGTTGCAAAAGCTGAAGGTGAAGCAAGCAGATTTTTAGCAATATACAATGAGTACAAAAACGCAAAACAGGTTACCCAAGAAAGAATGTATCTTGAAACTATGGAAAAAGTTCTAGCAGATATTGATAAAGTAATTATTGACAAGGAGTCCGGATCTGGGGTTGTGCCTTATTTACCTTTGCCAGAACTTAAAAAATCAGGGAGCTCTAATTAATGAGAATAGGTAAACTTATAATTCCTTTAGTCGTAATTATTGGAGTAGTTGTATTTCAATCTTTATTTATTGTACAAGAGATAAGCCAAGCAATAGTATTACAATTCGGTGATCCTAAAAAGATTATAACTAAAGCGGGACTAAATTTTAAATTGCCATTTATTCAAAATGTCGTTTATTTAGATAAAAGAATTTTAAATTTAGATAGCGCTCCAGAAGAAGTAATTGCTGCAGATCAAAAAAGACTAATTGTAGATGCAATAGCAAGATTTAAAATTGTAGATCCACTAAAATTTTACATTTCAGTTGGAAATGAAAGAGTTGCAAGATCAAGATTATCTACAATTATAAATTCAAGAATTAGAGGCGTATTAGGAAAACAAGAGTTAGCGACTTTATTATCTACAGATAGAACAAAACAAATGTCAATTATTCAAAATGATGTGAACACTGAAGCGGAAAATTTTGGCATCCAAATTGTTGATGTAAGAATTAAAAGAGCTGATTTACCTCCAGCTAACAGTGAAGCTATTTATTCAAGAATGCAGACAGAGAGACAAAGAGAGGCGAAAGAGTTTAGAGCTCAAGGAGCAGAGATAGCTCAAAAGATTAGATCTACTGCGGACAAAGATGTAACTGTAATTTTAGCTAACGCAAATAAAAAATCTGAAATCATGAAAGGTGAGGGAGATGGCCAAAGAAATAAAATTTTTGCTAACGCATTTGGAAGAGACCCTCAATTCTTTGCTTTCTATCGAGCTATGCAAGCTTATGAAAAAGCATTAATAGGTGGAGAAACTTCTTTAGTTTTATCTCCTGATAGCGATTTCTTTAAATTTTTCGGAAAGTCTGTCGGCCCAACTGTTAAAAAAAGATAATTTAATTTAATTGTGAATGAGTTAATTACTGCTTTAGGATTACTCTTATTTATAGAGGGTTTATTTTTTGCCATTTTCCCGTCAAGAATTAAAAGTATGCTTGAATTAATCAAAAATACGCCAGAAAATAAGCTAAGAACATTTGGAGTTATATTTTTGGTTATAGGTTTTTTAATAATTTGGTATGTTAAAAATTAAATGCGATTTTTCCAAAAAATATTACTGATTTTAATTATTTTTAGTTTAAGCCCTTATTCTAATGCTAAGGCTGTTCCCGAGTCATTTGCAGATTTAGCGGAGGAATTAATGCCTTCAGTTGTTAATATTTCAACTACTCAAACTGTTAGAACAACATCAAATCAATTTCCTTTTCAGTTTCCTCCTGGCTCTCCTTTTGAAGAGATGTTTAAAGATTTTCAAAGACCAACGGAGAGAAAAGCATCTTCTTTAGGCTCAGGGTTTATAATTAAAGAAAATGGAATGGTTATTACAAACAATCATGTTATCGCAGGTGCAGATGATATTTTAGTTAAAGTAAATTCAAAAGAATATAAAGCAAAAGTTATCGGTGCAGATCCTTATATGGATATTGCTGTTTTAAAGATGGAAACTAAAGATAAATTTAAAACAGTAACATTTGGAAACTCAGACAAAGCAAGAGTAGGTGACTGGGTAGTTGCAATTGGAAACCCTTTTGGACTAGGTGGAACTGTTACATCAGGAATAATATCTGCAAGAAATAGAGACATTGGAATGACACGTTACGATGATTTTATACAAACAGATGCCTCTATAAACCAAGGTAATTCAGGCGGACCATTGTTTAACTTAAAAGGAGAAGTAGTTGGAATTAATACTGCCATTATAGCTCCAGGACAATCTGGATCTATAGGAATTGGATTTGCTATTCCATCTAACGCTGCTTCTAAAGTAATCGATCAATTAGTAAATTATGGAGAAACAAGGAGAGGATGGTTAGGAGTAAGAATTCAAGAAGTTACAAAAGAAATTGCTGAAGCAGTTCAACTTAAAAAACCCGAAGGCGCTTTAGTAGCTAGCGTTGGTGAAAAAAGTCCAGCAGATAAAGCAGGAGTTAAAGCTGGCGATATTATTTTAAAATTTGATGGAAAAAAAATAGATACAATGCGTACTTTACCAAAAGTAGTAGCTAACACAGCAGTAGGAAAAACTGTTGAGATTCAAATTTGGAGAAATAAAAAATTGATATCTAAAAAATTGAAATTAGGCAGACTAGAATCTTCAGAGGAATTTAAAGAAAAGAAATCTCAACAAAAGAAAACTGAAGAATTTGAAATTGAAAAATTAAAAATTTCTGTTAGAGATTTAAATAAAGAAGATATATCTTCTAGAAATTTAAAAATTACAAAAGGGGTAGTAATTACAGAAATTTCAAGTAAGAGCCCTTTAAAAGGTCAATTAAATATAAACGATATAATAATAGAAGCAAAAAGAACTCCAATTACAAAATCTTTAGATTTAAAAAATGTAGTAGATAAAATTATAAAACAAGGGGATAAAAATTTACTTTTATCAATAATAGATAGCAATAATCGAAGAAGATATATTGGAATTAAATTAAACTAGTTTGTCTAAAAAAATAATTCTCTTAGCTGGACCTACAGCATCAGGAAAATCAAAATTAGCAGTTCGACTTGCGAAAAAATTAAATGGTGAAATTATCAATGCAGATAGCATGCAAGTATATAAAGAATTTTCAATTTTATCGTCAAGACCTAATAATAATGAAGTAAAAAAAGTTAAACATCATTTATACGGATTTATTTCTACAAAAAAATATTTTTCAGCTGGAGATTGGTTGAAAATAGCTAAAAGCAAAATAAATCAATGTCATAAAAACAAAAAGATACCAATAATAGTCGGTGGAACAGGTTTGTATTTTAATACTATCACTAAAGGTATAAGCAAAATACCAAATATAGATCAAAAGACTAGAAATAAAGTAAGAAATCTTTTTAAAAAAATAGGCTACAATAATTTTTATGAAAAGCTTTTAAATATTGATCCGAAAGTCAAAAATAGAATCTTACCTACTGATTCACAAAGAACTCAAAGAGCTTATGAAGTCATTTTAAAAACCAAAAAATCATTATTTGATTGGACTATAAACACTAAATCGGATTTTATTAATTTTGAAATAAAAAAAATCTTCCTTAATATTCCTAGAGAAGAATTATTAAAAAAAATTTCTATTAGAACAGAATTAATGTTTAAAAAAAAATGCATAGAAGAAGTAAAAAATTTTAATTTTATTAAATTAGATAAATCTTTTTCTGCTAATAAACTAATTGGCGTTCAAGAGATAAATGATTATTTGAAGGGATTAACCTCTATACAACAGTGTAAAGAACTCATAAATATTAAAACAAGACAATATGCCAAGAGACAAAATACTTGGGCTCGAGGCCATATGAAGAACTGGAACAAGCTTTATTCTAAAGACTTTTCCGTACTTTTAAAAAAAACTTTAAAAGTTGTCAGCTAAAACTTGACGAGAAGTATTTCTAGGCTAGATTGTATCTATGCCTAAATTAATTAGTGGTGCAGAAATAGTTTTTAAAGCTTTAGAGGATCAAAAAGTGGAATATATTTTTGGCTATCCCGGAGGTGCTGTTCTTCCTATTTATGATGAATTAAAAAATCATAAAACTATAAAGCATATATTAGCTCGACATGAGCAAGGCGCTGGTCACGCAGCAGAAGGTTATGCTCGATCAAGCGGTAAACCGGGTGTGTTACTTGTTACTTCAGGTCCTGGAGCAACGAACGCAGTGACTGCATTAACAGATGCTTACATGGACTCTGTTCCTTTAGTTTGTATTTCAGGACAAGTACCAACTCATTTAATTGGAACGGATGCATTTCAAGAATGTGATACAACAGGCATAACTCGACCATGTACAAAACATAATTGGCTAGTAAAAGATGTAAATGATCTTTCTAGAGTTCTGCATTTAGCTTTCGAGGTTGCTACGACTGGAAGACCTGGCCCAGTTTTAGTTGATATTCCTAAAGATATACAATTTAAAAAAGGTAAATATAAATTTACAAAAAATAGTTTAAAGAAAAAACTTAATGGGAAAGCTACACGTAAGTTATCTAATAAAGAGTTAGATCAATTTATCGACCTGATGAAAAAATCATCTAAACCAATTTTTTATACTGGAGGAGGTGTTATAAACTCTGGTCCTGATGCTAGTAAATATTTAAGAGAGTTAGTATCTTTAACAGGTTTTCCTATCACTTCGACTCTACAAGGACTAGGAGCGTATCCTGGAGACGATCCTCAATTTTTAGGAATGTTGGGAATGCATGGTACTTTCGAAGCAAACAATGCAATGCATGATTGTGATTTAATGATTAATATAGGAGCAAGATTTGATGACAGAATTACGGGAAAAGTTGATGAGTTTTCCCCTAAGTCAAAAAAGATACATGTTGATATAGATCCTTCCTCAATAGGAAAAAATATTAAGGTTGATTTAGCGGTAGTAAGCGATGTTTCAGAACTTTTAAAAAGTTTAATCAAAAGGTTTAAAGAAAAGAATAAAAACTTTTTAAATTCTAATAAACAAAAAACTTCTAAATGGTGGGAACAGATCGATAAATGGAGAGAAAAAAAATCTTTAAATTTTATTAACAGTAGTAAGATAATAAAACCTCAGCATGCAGTTCAAAGACTTTATGAATTAACAAAAGATCAAGATACTTTTATTACCACTGAGGTTGGCCAACACCAAATGTGGGCAGCACAGCATTATAAATTTAATAAACCTAATCGATGGATGACGTCTGGCGGGCTAGGCACAATGGGCTATGGGCTTCCAGCGGCGATTGGAGTTCAAATAGCAAATCCAGGAAAATTAGTTGTTGATATAGCAGGTGAAGCGTCAGTTTTAATGACCATGCAAGAAATGTCGACGGCAGTTCAGTATAGATTACCAATAAAAATATTTATCTTAAATAATGAATATATGGGTATGGTGAGACAATGGCAGGAACTTTTACATGAAAAGAACTACTCAGAAAGCTACACTGCTGCTCTCCCAGACTTTGTGAAGCTTGCAGAGTCCTATGGTTGTGTTGGTATTAGAGCTAAAACACCAGATGAATTAGATGAAAAGATAAAAGAAATGATTGATATTCAAAAGCCAGTAATATTTGATTGTATGGTAGATAAATCTGAAAATTGTTTCCCAATGATACCATCAGGAAAACCACATAACCAAATGCTTTTAGGCCCAGAAGAGGATGAAGAAATTTCTGACGAAGGAAAGATTTTAGTTTAATGCCAAAATCAAAATCAGCATATAGTGTTCCTGGTAAAGTAGGTAAAACTGAACGTCATATAATTGTAGTCTGGGTTGATAATGAAGCAGGTGTACTTGCAAGAATAGCAGGTTTATTTTCTGGAAGGGGTTACAATATTGAGTCATTAGCGGTTGCTGAGGTAGATAAAAAGAAACATATATCAAGAATTACAATTGTAACAGAAGGTACACCACAAGTAATTGAGCAGATAAATTTACAATTAAAGAAGCTTGTTCCTGTTCATAAAGTAGCTGACTTTAAACGTGGTGAAAAAGATATTTTATTTAGAGAACTAGCATTATTTAAAATGCTAGCAAATTCAAAAAAACAAGAAAAAATAAAAAAATTGTGTAAAAGATTCAATCCAGTAGTTTTGGATAAAACAAAAAAATCTTTTGTCATACAAGTTACTGCTCTTAGAGCTGAAATTGATAAATTAGCTCTTGATTTAAAAAGATTTGGCCTTATAAGCACCTCTAGAACAGGTTCAGTCGCGATGACAAAAGGTGCAAAAATATTTAATTAGAAATTTATGAAAACATATTACGATAAAGATACTAAACCTGAATTAATCAAAGATAAAAAAGTTGCTATATTCGGTTACGGAAGCCAAGGACATGCTCATGCATTAAACTTAAAAGATAGTGGTGTAAAAGAGGTTGTAGTCGCTTTACGAGAAGGTTCATCAAGTATAAAAAAAGCAGAAAGTGCTGGATTAAAAGTAATGACATTATCCGATGCAGCAGCTTGGGCTGATGTAGTTATGATGTTAACCCCTGATGAACTTCAATCAGAAATTTACAAAAATCACATAGAACAGAGAATGAAAGAAGGGACAAGTTTAGCTTTTGCGCATGGCTTAAATATTCATTTTGATTTAATTAATGCAAGGAAAGACTTAGATGTTTTTATGGTGGCACCAAAAGGACCTGGCCACACGGTCAGAAGTGAATATCAAAAAGGAGGAGGAGTTCCTTGTTTAATGGCGGTACACAAGGACAGTTCTGGAAAAGCAAAAGATCTAGCTTTGTCTTATGCCTCCGCCGTTGGTGGTGGCAAGGCAGGTATAATTGAAACTACTTTTAAAGATGAATGTGAGACAGATTTATTTGGTGAACAAACAGTTCTATGCGGGGGTTTAGTTGAACTTATCAAAAATGGTTTTGAAACTTTAACTGAAGCTGGCTATCCGCCAGAGATGGCTTACTTTGAAACCCTTCATGAAGTAAAATTAATTGTAGATCTTATTTATGAAGGTGGAATCGCTAATATGAATTACTCGATATCTAATACTGCTGAGTATGGGGAATATGTTTCTGGTAAACGAATTGTAGACAGCAAAACAAAAGAAAAAATGAAAGAAGTTCTTAAGGATATTCAGTCTGGTAAATTTACTAAACAATGGATGGAAGAGCATAAATCAGGGCAAAAGAATTTTCTTAAAATGAGAAAAGATTTAGCTAATCATCAAATCGAAAAAGTTGGTAAAGAGCTTAGAGCTATGATGCCTTGGATTGGTAAAAATAAATTAGTCGACAAAGACAAGAATTAGCCCAATCTGATCAAAAAATTAAAGTTAATTTTGCATAAGTATTTGCATATTCTCGTTTTGCTTGTAATATGCAAAATCAATATATGAGTGATAAAAACAGAATAATAATTTTTGATACAACAATGCGTGATGGGGAACAATCTCCAGGCGCTTCAATGAGTTTAGAAGAAAAACTTCAAATCTCTCGAGTGTTTGATGAACTTGGAGTTGATATAATTGAAGCAGGTTTTCCAATAGCTTCACCAGGAGATTATGAGGCAGTAACAGAAATTAGTAAGACATTAAAAAATTCAATTCCAGCTGGATTAGCGAGAGCAACAAAAAAAGATATAGATGCGTGCCATGAGTCTTTAAAGCATGCAAAAAATTTTAGAATACATACGTTTATTTCTACAAGCCCACTTCACATGAAGCATAAATTAAATAAATCTCCAGAAGAAGTTTTAAATGCAATAAAAGAAAGTGTTTCGTATGCAAGAAAGTTTACAGACGATGTAGAGTGGTCATGTGAAGATGGAACAAGAACAGATATGGATTATATGTGCAAGACAGTTGAACTAGCTATCAAGTCTGGAGCCAAGACAATCAATATACCTGATACAGTAGGTTATACAGTTCCCTCAGAATTTAAAAAAATTATAGAAACACTGATAAATAAAGTTCCAAATATTGATAAAGCTATTCTTTCCACACATTGTCATAATGATTTAGGTTTAGCGGTAGCAAATTCATTAGCTGGAGTGATGGCTGGTGCAAGACAGATTGAATGTACTATTAATGGTATAGGAGAAAGAGCTGGAAACGCGGCTTTAGAAGAAGTTGTTATGGCCATGAGAACTAGACATGATTTGATGCCTTACACCACAAACATTAATACTAAACTTTTAAGCAAAGCATCTAAAGTAGTTTCAAATGCTACAGGTTTTCCAGTTCAATTCAACAAAGCGGTAGTTGGAAAAAATGCTTTTGCTCATGAATCAGGAATTCATCAAGATGGAATGCTTAAAAATAGAAATACTTATGAAATTATGACTCCAGAAAGTGTCGGTGTTCACAAAACTTCTTTAGTAATGGGTAAGCACTCAGGTCGTCATGCTTTTAAAGATAAATTAAATGACCTTGGATACGTGGGAGTTACAGATGATGTAATTCAAATTGCTTTTGGTAAATTTAAAGTTTTAGCTGATAAAAAAAAACATATTTATGATGAAGATATTGCTGCGATAGTAGATGATAGTTTAGTAACAGAAGATAATGTAATTAAACTAAAATCTTTAAAAGTTTTTGCTGGTACTGGTGAGCCTCAGAAAGCAGAAATGACTTTAGAAGTATTTGGAGAGGTGAAAAAAGCATCTGAAACAGGAGATGGACCAGTGGATGCTATATTTAAATGTATTAAAAAACTTTACCCGCATGAAGTTAAACTTTTATTATATAATGTTCATGCTGTAACAGAAGGAACTGACGCTCAAGCAACAGTGAGTGTTCGTATAGAGGAAAAAGGAAAAACCACTGTTGGGCAAGCCGCAGATACCGATACTTTAGTAGCATCTGCTAATGCCTATTTAAGTGCGTTAAATAAATTAATAATCAAAAGAAAAAAAACAGCGCCAGACCCAAGTTTGAGCGCACAAATATAAGGAGAATATATAATGTTTAAAGGACTTTCGGGACTATCATCTTTATGGTCACAAGATATGGCAATCGATTTAGGAACAGCTAACACTTTGGTTGTGCTTAAAGATCAAGGCGTGGTGTTAAACGAACCTTCTGTAGTTGCAGTAATTGAAGATGGAGGAAAAAAATCAGTTCTCGCAGTAGGAGATGAAGCTAAAACAATGTTAGGAAGAACTCCAGGAAATATTTCAGCTATTAGACCTTTGAAAGACGGAGTTATTGCAGATTTCGTAGTTACTGAAGAAATGATTAAACATTTTATAAAAAAAGTTCATAAAAAAAATGCTTTTGCAAACCCGAGGATTTTAATTTGTGTACCGACAGGTTCAACTCCTGTTGAAAGAAAAGCTATTCAAGACTCAGCTTTAGCTGCCGGTGCAAGAAAAGTACAATTAATTGAAGAACCTATTGCTGCAGCAATAGGTGCAGGATTACCAATTTCAGAAGCAACTGGTTCAATGGTTGTTGATATTGGAGGCGGAACAACAGAGATAGCCGTTATGTCTTTGGGCGGTGTAGTTTATTCAAAATCTTTAAGAGTTGCAGGCGATGCTCTTGATCGTTCAATTATAGATTACATGAGAAAAAAATTGAATTTATTAATTGGTGACTCTACTGCTGAGAAGATTAAAAAAGAACTTGGTACAGCAATCCCATCTACTCCAAATACTTTTTTAATGAAAGGTAGAGACATTAGATCAGGAACTCCAAAAGAAATTGAGTTAACAGAGAAAGATGCCTGTGAGGCATTAATGCCAATTTTAAATCAAATTTTAGGTGGAATTAAAGAAGCCTTAGAAAATACTCCTCCAGAATTATCAGCAGACTTAATTGATATGGGGTTAGTTCTTACAGGGGGCGGGGCTTTATTAAAAAATATTGATAAATTAATCTCACAAGATACAGGTTTACCTGTAACAATAGCGGATGATCCTTTATCATGCGTTGCTGTTGGTACAGGAAGAGCTTTAGAAAATGAAGAATTGTTTTCTACTATGTTATCTGAGTATTAATTTGTCTAAAAAGATAAATGTCCTCAAGCAGAGATGATTTTGGTATAGCATTTCGTTCAGCTCTTTTACAAAGAGGAGCTGCACAGAAATTTTCACTTGTATCTTTAATATTTATAGCAATTATCGTCTTTATTTTAGATGTTTATGGTTTTGCTTTTATGAAACCTATCAGGGCTATCATTAATGATGGAATTTATAGAGTTTCATTAGTTGCTTCATCCCCATCTAGATTTCTACCTCAAGCAACAGAAAGTGTTTCTAACTTATTTAATTTAAAAAAAGAAAATGAAAATTTAAAAAAAGCTTTAGAAGATTATAAACAGAAAGAACTTAGCGTTGAATATTTAACCAATCAAAATAAGAATTTAAGAAAAATTTTAGAATCGGAAGAGTCTTTTTTAAAAAAGGAAAACATGATTCTATCAAAAGTTCTTATTGATAAAAGCAGTCCATATTTAAAATCTATTATCATTAATAGAGGTTCAAAGTCAGGTATTTTAAAAGGAATGCCAGTTATGGATAAAGATTATCTCATTGGAAGAGTAGTTGAAACTAACTATTTATCTTCAAGAGTTTTACTTTTAAACGATTTAAACAGTAGAATACCTGTTACTTTTGGAGAAGAAGGAATTCAAGGAATCTTAAAAGGCAATGGAGGATCTAAGCCGGTATTAGAATATTTGCCAGAGGGTTATACAGTTGAAGAAGGGATTGACGTTTTTACTTCTGGAAAAGACGGAATCTTTTTGCCTGGATCTCCAATTGGAGTAACAACTTCTGAAGGAGATGTAAAACTCTTTTCTGAGTCAAGTCAACTTTCATTTGTTAAAGTTGATCTCACACAACAAAATGAAGAGGCTTTTTAAATGTCTAGTTATAAACTGATAACAAAAATAATAAATCTTGGTCCACTCTTACTATTATATTATTTATCCATAAGTGAGATAGATACTCATTTTGAAAATTTTTTTGAAATTTTATCCTTCAATATTCAACTCATTATCATTTATTTTTGGGTTTTAAAAAGACCAGAGGTACTTGGAAGCGGGCATATTTTTTTTGCAGGGCTTATAAACGATGTAGTGATGGGATTTCCTTTAGGTTTAAGCTCTTTATCTTATTTAATAATATCACTTGTGGCTACTTACGTAAAAAATATGACTGTTAATACTAGGATTACAACTGACTGGTTTACTTTTTTCATTGCGATCTTTTTTTCAAATTTAACATTTTTTATTTTACTATCAAACTTTTCAGACATAAGAGTAAGTATTACTGAAGTATCTTATAATACTTTCTTTACATTAATTTTTTTCCCTTTCTTTTGGTTTTTATTTACTTACTACAATTCAATTATAACCCCTAATAAAAATGCTTAGCGCTGGTTCTGGTAATACAGTTATAAAATCAAAATTAATAAGTAGAAGAATGTTTTTGCTATCAATTAGTAAAGCAGTTGTAGTAGTTGGAGTTTTGGGAAGATTGATCTCACTCCAAATTAATGAAAGCAATAAATATAAAACATTGTCAGATAAAAATAGATTTAGAGAGTGGAAGTTAGCTCCGGAAAGAGGAGTAATAAAAGATTATTTTAATCAAGAGATCGCTTCTAACAAACAAGTTTATCAAATACATTTAATACCAGAAAATGCTGGAAACATTGAAGAAGTATTTTTTAGATTAAAATCAATATTAAATATAAGTGATAAAAAGATTTTTTCTTTAAAGAGAAAAATTACAAAACAGAAGCCCTGGGAACCTATTATTATTTCTGATAATTTGAATTGGTCTGAATTTTCAAGAATAAATTTATTCCTACATGAATTGCAAGGAATAGAACCTATAGTATCTATAGCAAGAGTATATAAGGATAATTCTTCGGCTCATGTTTTGGGTTATGTTTCGCAAGTAAGTGCTAAAGATTTAAAAGACAAAAAATATCTAAAAGACATGTCTGTTCCTGGCATGGCTGTAGGTAAAACAGGATTAGAGCGTAGATTAGATAAAGAAATAATAGGTGAAGTTGGTTTTCAAAGGTATGAAGTAAATGCTTTTGGGAAAAGAATAAAACAAATTAAAGTCAACCCAGGTAAAGCAGGAAAAAGTTTTAAAACTACTTTAGATTTAGAAGTTCAAAAGTATACGGCTGAAATATTAAAAGATAAGGCAGCATCCGTATGTGTTATGGATATTTATAATGGCGATATTATATCTCTAGTATCTTCTCCTTCATATGATCCTAATGCTTTTGTTCATGGAATTGAAAATAATTATTGGAATAGTTTAATAAAAAATGAAAGAAAGCCCTTAATTAACAAAGCCGTGTCAGGCTTATATCCACCTGGGTCTACTATTAAAACGATAGTAGCTTTAAGCGCTTTGGAAAATAAAATAATTCGTCCTTTAGATACTGTTAGATGCAAAGGTAAAATAGAATTATTTGGGGAGAAATTTCACTGTTGGAAAAAAAAGGGTCATGGGATCATGAACATGAGAACAGGAATTAAGAGATCTTGTGATGTTTATTTCTATGAAGTTGCTAGAAGATTAGGAGTAGATCGATTATCTGAAACTGCAAAAAAATTTGGTCTTGGGGAAAAAGTACTTAACGGTTTTGTTGAAGAAAGATCAGGAGTAGTACCAAACACTACTTGGAAAAAAAAATATATTGGCAAGAATTGGTATTTAGGAGAAACATTGCACTCAGGAATTGGCCAAGGTTATTTTCAAAGTACTCCAATTCAATTATGTTTAATGACAGCTCAAATTGCTAACGGAGGTTTTAAAATTAAACCTAGGATATTATTTGATAAATCAAAAAATAATTTAAAAGAATACTTAAAATTTAAAAATGAAAATCCTGGACAGCCATTACCTACAGATCTTTTAGTATCTAATTTTGATCTTAAGCCTTTATTTAAAAATCAAGAAAACATAAAGATTATAAAAGATGCGATGTACTCATCATCAAATGAGCCAGGCGGAACTTCTTATAGATCAAGATTAGAGGACAAAAGATTTACTTTTGCTGGAAAAACTGGATCGTCTCAGATCAGAAAGTTTACTGAAGAACAGCGAGAAGCAGAAGTTAAACAAGAACAATTGAAATATGAAAATCGAGATCATGCCTTGTTTATAGCTTTCGCACCAGTAAGTGATCCAAAATATGCAATAAGTGTTGTGGTTGAACATGGAGGAACAGGAAGTAAAGCCGCAGCCCCAATAGCAAAAAAAGTTATAAAAAAAGTTTTAGAACGTCATAGCTTAAGACAATCAATAAATAACTTACCAGGAGACTCTATATAATGTTTCAGCCAAGATCCATACAATCATCTTTTAGTTTTACAGATAAACTTAAGTCTATTGATTATGTTTTAGTTTTTTCTATTTTAGTTTTGGGAATTACAAGCATGTTTGCAATGTATTCTACAGATGGAGGGGAGTTTAAATATCACACGGAGAGTCATATTATAAGGTTTTCTGTTTTTTTTATAATGTTTTTTATTTTATCTTTTGTGCAAATAAGATTTTGGCATAGTACTAGCTATCTGATTTATTTTATTTTCCTTATTCTTCTTATAGGAGTGAAGTATTTTGGATTAACATCATCCGGATCACAAAGGTGGTTAAACTTCTATTTTATGAATCTTCAGCCTTCAGAGTTAATGAAAATAGGCTTAATTTTATTTTTAGCGAAATATTATCATCGAGTTTCTATAGAAAACGTTAATAAAGTAAAATTTTTATTTCTTCCAATTTTTGTTTTGATTTTTCCAACTCTTTTAGTTGTACTTCAACCTGATCTTGGAACTGCTATTTTGATTGCGTCAGGCGGAGTTGTAGTAGCCTGGCTTGCTGGGGTAAGAGCAAAATTTTTTATTTATGCTTTATTGGTTTTTATTTCTTTATTGCCTATTGCTATTTCTTTTTTAAAACCATACCAAAAAGCAAGGATATTAACATTTTTAAATCCAGAAAAAGATCCTCTTGGTGCTGGCTATCAAATCATACAGTCCAAAATAGCAATAGGATCTGGAGGTCTTTTCGGCAAAGGTTTTTTGAACGGATCTCAAAGTTATCTTGATTATTTACCTGAAAAACATACTGATTTTATATTCACTCTATTTTCCGAAGAGTTTGGTTTTTTTGGCTCAATATTTATCTTATTGCTTTATGGGTTAATAGTTTCAAGAATAGTTAAAATAGGCAATATAACTAGAAGTAATTTTGGAAAACTTTATTGCTATAGTTTTGCAACCGCATTTTTTATTTACGTAGTGGTAAATATGGGAATGGTTTTAGGATTATTGCCAATCGTTGGATCTCCTCTGCCTATTATGTCTTACGGAGGATCTTCAATGATGGCTATAATGCTTGGTTTAGGGGTAGCTATGTCTTGTAGGGTTTATAAAGATATGCCGGTAAATTAAAAAATGAAAACCTATTATGGCCAATTTTTTTTTAGAAAAGACTTGTTAATATAAGTGATAGGTGATTAGATTAAAAAAAAATATATGTTTGGAGATAAAAAGAAAATTAAAGATAGCGAAAGATCACTCATAAGTGAAACTGTGAGCATTGAAGGAACAATTAATAGTTCTGGAGCAATCGATGTAGCAGGTTTAATTAAAGGTCCAGTGATTTCAAAAGAAATTGTTATTAGAGAAACGGGATCAATTACAGGATCAATTGAAGGAGACAGAGTCGAAATACATGGTCATATGGATGGAAAAGTATCAGGCGATGATGTGATAGTTGGAAGCACAGGCACTGTTAAGGGTGACATAGAGTTCGGTAATAATTTAAGAACAGAAAATGGTGCAGACATAGACGGATATATTAAAAAAACTCACGGATCAAAATCTAAACTTAAGCCTGATTTCTTATTCAGTAAATCAAAAGAAGAAAAGAAGTCTAAAGAAAACGGCGGCTCTGAAGCAAATTTAAACAAAGACTCAGAAATTTTAGCCTAATCTACCGCACTACAAAACTCTGTAAGTTTGCATTATAAATTTCTTATGGAAAAGTATAAATGTAAATCAGTTGGAATTATTGGTTCGGGAATACAGGGAGTTTGTATAGGTCTTCAATTAATTAAAAAAGGAATCCCAGTAACTATATTTGATAGGCTCGACCCACTGTCTTTAAATTTTAAATCTGCATCCTATGGTAATGCAGGTCATTTTTCTCCTTACGCTGTATTACAATTTAACAGAACTGATATTTTATCTGACGTGCCTAAGATGTTATTTAGTTCTTATGGACCTCTTGCATTAAAATGGAATTATGTATTAAAAATGATTCCTTGGTTTTCAAATTATCTAAAAAATTGTAATAAAAAATCAATGTTACATACAGCAAAATACATGCACCAAATTTTAAGTCTGTCTAACGATGCATATGAAGAAATATTTAAAGAAATAGACACAACTAATTTAATTGAAAAAAAAGGGATTATTTACGTTTGGACTAAAAAAAATTTGAAAAGCAGAGAGCTTGAAATTAAAGTGAGAGATGATTTAGGTATAAAACAAAAACTTTTGACGCAAAAAGAAATTATAGAATTAGAACCAAATTTAAATCCAGTTTTTGACGCAGGAGTAATTTATGAAGGAGCAATGCATGCAAGAGACCCACATGGAATTTTAAAAGAAATATTTAAACTTTTTTTAAAAAAAGGGGGAAAATTTATTCAAGACAGCATCATTAGTCTTAAACAAAAAAATGAAAATCAAACAGTTATAAAATCAGAAAAGGAAGAATATATTTTTACAAAATCTGTTATTGCCTCTGGTGCCTTTTCAAAATCTTTAACAGATCAATTAGGAGAAAATATTCCTTTAGATACTGAAAGAGGTTATCACGTTCATTTTAAAGATATGGATCATTTAATTTCAAGACCAGTCATTTTTTTAGATAAAGGTTTTGGTATGACGCCTATGAATCAAGGATTAAGAGCTGTTGGTACCGTAGAGCTAGGGGGATTAAAAAATCCTTTATCAAAAAAAAGAATTGATTATCTTATAAAGTCTGCTCATGAGCTTTTACCTCAACTTAAAAAACCTGAAGATGAATGGCTAGGATTTAGACCAACGTTGCCAGATTTTTTACCTATCATTGGACCTTCATTAAAAAATAAAAATATTATCTATGCTTTTGGCCATCATCATTTAGGCTGGACTTTAGGTGCAGTAACAGGCAAAATCGTCTCTGGTATAGTTGCAGAAGAGAAAACAAATTTAGATTTATCTCCCTACAGCTCAAAAAGATTTGATTAGGTATTATTTGTCAAAAAATTATTTAGCTTATTTATTTTTAGTATTAGCCGCGTTATTTTGGTCTGGCAATTTTATTGTTGGAAAATTTGCAACACTATTTGAAGTTCCTCCACTAACTTTAAATGTTTTTAGATGGATTTCAGTTTGGTTTCTATTAATACCTTTTACATATAAAGAAATTTACAACAATTTACCTTATATAAAAAAAAATTGGCTTGTTATCAGCTTCATGGGAGTAATTACAATAAGTACTTTTAACTCTGTTGTTTATTTTGCACTAAATTATACACAAGTAGTAAATGCAGTTCTAATGTTAGCTGCTATTCCTGCAGCAACAATTGTGCTTTCGTCTTTAATGAAAATTGAAAAAACAAATATTTTTCAAATTCTTGGACTGTTGTTGTCAATTATAGGAATTGGATCAATCATTTCCAACGGTGATATTCAAAAAATTATTTCTTTAAGTTTTAACAAAGGTGACTTATGGATGCTAGTTTGTGTAGTTACGTGGTCTCTTTATACTACTTTACTTAAAAAACATAAATTTAAATTTTCACAGTTTACTTTAATTCAGCTAATGGTTTCTGTTGGGATACTTTTTTTGATACCTCAATTTTTTTATGAAAAATCTATTGGTCTAGAACTAAATTTAAACAAAGCATTTTTTTTGATTCTTTTTTATGTGGTTGTGTTTCCAGCTATTGCTGCTTATTACTGTTGGCAAAAAGGTGTTCAGATCATTGGCCCAAATAGATCTACCATGTTTGTTCAATTGATGCCTTTATTCAGTGCAGTCATGGCGATCATAATCTTCAAAGAAAAATTTGAGTTTTACCATTTTACAGGGGCCGCTTTTATATTAACTGGTATTTATTTATCCAATAGGAAAGTTAATGATTAATGTGGCAATTTTAGATGACTATCAAGATATATTTCAACAAATAGTTGATACTCAAAAATATAAAGAGAAATATAATTTTAAAGTTTTTAATGAACCATTTTCTAGTGAAAATGAAGCAATAGTTGCTCTAGAAGAGTTTGAAGCTCTGTTTATAATGAGAGAGAGAACACCAATTACAAAATCTTTAATTAATGCGCTTCCGAAGTTGAAATATATTATGACATCAGGCATGAGAAATAATGCTATTGACTTAGAAACAGCTAAAAAAAAAGATATTATAGTTTGTGGAACAGAAATTAATCCTAATCCTGCAGCAGAAATTACATGGGTTTTAATATTAGGTCTTTTGAGAAATCTGAAACAAGAGATTGATAATATGTTCCAAGGTTATTGGCAAACTACAATAGGTTTAGAATTAAAAGGTAAGCTTTTAGGATTGATTGGACTTGGAAAGATAGGAACCCAAGTCGCAAAAGTTGCAAAAGCATTTGGAATGGACGTGTGTGCATGGAGTGAAAATTTAAATTTAGCACATGCAAATGAAATAGGCGTCCTTCCAATGAGCAAAGAAGATTTATTGAAAAATGCTGATATAATTTCAATTCATGTTGTATTTGGAGATAGATATAAAAATTTAATTACAAAAAAAGAATTAGAAATAATGAAAAAATCATCTTTTTTAATTAATACATCTCGAGGTCCAATTATTAATGAAGAAGATTTAATTCAGGCATTAAAAGAAGAAACAATTGCTGGGGTTGGTTTAGATGTTTATGATAAGGAACCATTGCCACAGGATCACAAATTAAGATTTCTTCCTAATGCTTTGTTATTACCTCATATAGGTTATGTTACAGCAGAGAACTATTCAAAATTTTATTTGCAAATGATTGAAAATCTTGAGGGATGCTCAGAAAATAAGCCTATAAGATTAATCTCATAAACTCTTTCATTTAGTCTCTTCTATTGTAGGTTGTATTTGATAAACTCATTTTGAGGCTTTGATTCGTTTTAAAAGAAATAAATCTATGCTTAATGATTGTGGGGAGTATGAAAAAAATATCTGGTCTTTTGACCGCATTATTATTATTAAGTGGTTGCGCCGAGTCTATGGCGTTGCTTGGACCCGCTTCTACATCTATTGGAGGAGGAAACGTACTTCGATCTTCGGTTTCATCAACTATATCTTATGCTGTAAAAAAACAAACTGGTATGTCCCCAACACAACATGTGTTGTCTTATGCTGAAAAAGAAAATTCTAATAAGAAAAAAGAACCATGCGTATCATTTCTTGAAAAAACCAACTCAGAAATATGTTCAATTTTGAAAAGACGACTTATTTTAACGAAATCTAAAATAAAATTCTTAGACTCCGATATCAAACCTGAATAAGAAAATTTAAATTTCATCTACCATAAGTTGTGTTAATAAAAATTTAAATAATCACAATTAACTTTTTTTTACAAAAGAAGCAGATATATAAAATCAATCAATACATACCAGTAAATTATGAAGAAAGTATTTTTTTTATTATCAAGTCTATTTTTGTTAAATGGATGTGCCGAAACGGTAGCATTACTGGGTCCAGTTGGGGGAGCATCTAATGGAAAAATGCTTCAGTCTTCTTTAAATTCAGTAATAAGTTATGGAGTTAAACATCAAACAGGAAAGTCTCCTCTAGAACACGCTCTTGCATATGCAGAAGAAAAAAATCCTGAGAAAAAGCAAGAGACTTGCATTTCTTTTATCGAAAGAACAAGATCTGAATTTTGTACGATTTTAAATAAACAAATTTCATTAACGAATATTGCGGTAAAAGAGAAAACATTGGATATTGTGAAAAAATATCCTAAAAATATTAAAACTAGAAATATAACTGTTTTAAAAAAAATTGTTAAATCTTCAAAAATAGAAGACCTAGCTAAAAAATTCAGATATTTATAAAAGAAGGTAATTTTAAGCCCCACCTTTTGTGATGGGGCAAAAAATTTAAGCTGCTAATGCTTGTTTAATATCAGCAATGATATCGTCTGGATGTTCAATTCCTATTGAAAGTCTAACATAACCAGGTGTTACGCCAGCAGCCAATAATTCCTGATCATTAAGTTGACTATGAGTTGTAGTAGCAGGATGTATTGCTAAACTTCTAGCATCTCCAATGTTAGCTACATGATAAAGTAACTTTAAATTGTCAATGAATTTAGAACCAGCTTCTCTAGTGCCAACATCCATTCCAACTAATGAACCGTACCCACCTTGCATGTATTTCTTAGCTCTTTCTTTAATCTCACCTTGATGATTAGTAGGGTAGATTATATTTTTAACTTTCTTTTGAGTTTCTAAGAAAGAGACAACTTTCTCAGCATTACTGCAATGTTGTTTCATTCTAAGAGCAACAGTTTCCAAACCTTGAATAATTTGGAAAGCATTGAATGGACTTAATGGAGCACCTAAGTCTCTAAGTAAAACCACTCTTGCTCTAATTGCAAAAGGAATGTTAGCTCCTGTTAGTTGAGGAACTGCATCTGCCCATATAGCACCACCATAACTTTGATCAGGTTCGTTCATTAATGGTTGTCTTTTTCTGTCTTTTGTCCAGTCAAAGTTACCACCATCTACAATGATTCCACCTATTGAAGTTCCGTGACCTCCAATATATTTTGTTAAAGAGTGTATTACTATTGCAGCACCATGAGCCAAAGGTTTACATATAACAGGGGAAGCAGTGTTGTCTATAATTAAAGGTATTCCTTTTTTTCTACCAATATCTGCAACCTCTTTAATTGGAAAAACTCGAAGATAAGGATTTGGACAAGACTCACCGTAGTAAGCTCTTGTTTTATCATCTGTCAACTTCTCAAAGTTTTTTGGGTCAGCTGGGTCTGCAAATCTAACTTCAATACCTTGTTGCCTTAAAGTATTTTTAAATAAATTTACTGTTCCTCCATACAAATCTGTAGAAGCAACAACATTATCACCAGCTTGTGCTACGTTTTGTACACTAAAGGCTGATGCTGCTTGACCAGAGCCAACTGCTACTGCAGCTAAACCGCCTTCTAATGCAGCAACTCTTTTCTCAAGAACATCACATGTTGGATTCATGATCCTTGTGTAAATATTTCCAAATTCTTTCAAACCAAATAAATTTGCTGCTGTTTCAGCATTTTTAAATTGATAAGAAGAAGTTTGATAAATCGGAACTGCTACTGCAGTTGTTGCGGGGTCACTTCTGTACTCACCACCGTGTAACCCAATAGTTTCCGGATGTTTAAAATTAGCCATTTTTTTCTCCTTTTTTAGTACTTCGACGAAATGTCGGGTGTACAATAAAGTTCAAATACCCGGTTTTATTTTGAGAAAATTTCAAAAAAAAACCACCGGCTAAAGCGGTGGTCATAAGACTTTGTCGCTTTAGCTGGATTTGTTGAGCGCTCAGCAATTTGAATTAAATCAGCGCTATAAACACTTAACTACCTTTCTTAATTAGTGTCAAGTTGTATATAAATACTTAAATTTCAAGCTTAATAGCCATATTTCCTGATACAATTTCGCCTTGGATTTCTTTTGTTATTTTCGACTTTTTTGCTAGTTTGGGCTGTGAAAAAAAAATATTCAATTTTTACTCTTATAAAAAATGCCTTTTCTAATAATGAAAATTGGCAAAAAATGTGGAAAAGTCCCGAACCTAAAAAAACCTATGATATAATTGTTGTAGGAGGCGGAGGTCACGGATTAGGTACTGCTTATTACTTAGCTAAAGAACACGGGATAAAAAATATTGCTGTTATTGAAAAAGGTTGGATAGGCAGCGGAAATACTGGACGAAACACGACTATTATAAGATCTAACTATCTCTGGAATGAAAGCGCTTTTCTTTATGATCATTCTGTAAAGCTATGGGAAAATTTATCTCAAGAATTAAATTATAATATGATGTTCAGTCAAAGAGGTGTGATGAATTTAGCTCATAATGAGCATGACATCAAAGAAATGAAAAGAAGAATAAGCGCTAATAGACTTAATGGTCTTGACACTCAATGGTTAGAGACAAAAGATATCAAAAGATTAGTCCCTATAATGAATACTGATAATTTAAGATATCCAGTATTAGGTGCAGCTTTTCAACGAAGAGGAGGAGTTGCAAGACATGATGCTGTAGCATGGGGTTTTGCAATGAGAGCTGATGAAATGGGAGTAGATATAATTCAAAATTGTGAAGTTCATAGTATTAAAACAAAGAATGGTAAAGTAGAAGGAGTTAAAACTTCCAAAGGTTTCATAAGTGCTAAAAAGGTAGCTGTAGTAGCATCTGGTCATACAAGTGTATTAGCAAAAACTGCAGGGGTAAGATTGCCATTACAAAGCCGACCGTTACAAGCTTTAGTTTCTGAACCTATTAAACCTGTAATCAATACAGTGGTAATGTCCAATGCAGTTCACGCTTATGTTAGCCAATCGGATAAAGGAGAATTAGTTATTGGAGCTGGAACTGATGGCTATAATTCATTTACTCAAAGAGGTGGATACGATGTTATAGAAGAAACTGTTAGAGCTATTGTTGAATTATATCCAATATTTGGAAAAATGAAAATGCTACGTCAGTGGGGAGGTATAGTAGATATTTGTCCTGATGCTAGCCCAATAATAAGCAAGTGCGAAGTGAAAGGATTATATTTTAATTGTGGTTGGGGAACAGGCGGTTTTAAAGCAACACCTGGTAGCGCTAATGTTTTTGCACATACTGTTGCTAACGATGAACCGCACAAAATAAATGCTGCTTTCAATTTAGAGAGATTTTCTGATGGTAGACTTATAGATGAACATGGAGCAGCAGCGGTAGCACACTAGATATGATTTTAATAAATTGTCCTTATTGTGGTGAAAGAGATCAATCAGAGTTTTCTAATGGAGGCGAAGCTCATGTAGCAAGACCAGAAAATTCTGAAAATCTTAATGATAAAGAATGGGGACAATATGTTTTTTACCGAGACAATCCTAAAGGAATTTTTTATGAAAGATGGGTCCATTCTCATGGATGTAGAAAATGGTTTAATGCTGTTAGAAATACGTCTACAGATGAAATATTAGCAATTTACAAATTAAATGAAAATCCACCTAGTAAAGAAAGCTTTACAAACACTTTAAAAACGCCTTCAGGAGAACCAAAAGTTGGTTCTGGAAACTTTACGGTAAAAAAGTAGATTATGAGTGCTGCAGATAACAAAAATTCTTCTTATATAACTGACAAAGAAGTTTCTTTTAAATTTGATGGAAAAAAATATATTGGTTATGAAGGAGACACAATTGCTTCAGCTTTATTGAGAAACAACGTCAGGTTAGTTGCCAGAAGCTTTAAATATCACAGACCTAGAGGTATCTACACATGTGGAATAGAAGAACCAAATGGAATAGTTCAAATTTTAAATGAACATAATGAACCCAATACTAGAGCTACGGTAAAACAAATTTATGAAGGAATAAGAGTAAGTAGTCAAAATTGTTGGCCATCGCTCAATTTAGATATTGGTTCAATTAATAACTTATTATCACCTATGTTTTCTGCAGGTTTTTATTACAAAACTTTCATGGGTCCAAAAGGTTTCTGGAAAAGAATTTATGAGCCAATAATTAGGAGAACAGCTGGACTTGGTAAGCCCCCCAAGGAATTTAGATCTAAAAGTATTCATCAAAATCATAACGTTGATATTGTTATTATTGGCGGAGGTCTAAGTGGATTAATTACTGCAAGAAAATTGATCAATACTCAATATGATGTTTTGCTTTTAGAACAAGATAGTTTTCTAGGGGGTATACTAAAAAATTCAAAAAAAATAAAAAGAATTAACAACAAAGAACCAAATGAATGGATAAACGAAACAGAAAAACTTATTAAAGACTCAAAAAATATAAAGATATTAAAAAACTCACTAGTAACTTCCTACAATTTTACAAACCATTTAATTGCTTTAGAGGATAAAAGTGTAGGAAAAAAAATTGACAATAATAAATCCGAGTTAACTCTACACAAAATTAGAACTAAACACACTATTTTGGCTAATGGACATATTGAGCGATTTATTTCGTTTAGAAATAATGACTTGCCAGGAGTAATGTTAGCTGCATCTTTTGAAAAATATATCCATCGATATGGAGTAGTACCAGAAACTAGTCCTGTAATTTTTACAAATAACTCAACAACAGCCTCGCTTTTAAAATCACTAGTTGACCTTGGTCATAAACCAGCAGCTTACGTAGACTCAAGAAGTAAAGACAAAATAGGAAGAAAATTTTTAAACTATTTAGAGAAAAACAATATTCCTTTTTATATTAATGCTGAAGTGGAAGGTTGCGATGGCAATAAAAAAATAAAGACCATATCAATCAAAAAATCTAATAAAATTATTAAAGTAAAATCTTCGATGCTTTGCATCTCTGGTGGAATAAATCCTGATATACATTTATTTACCCAATCAAAAGGCTTGGTTAAATGGGATGATAAACTTGTTACTTTTAAACCAGATGTTTCCTTTCAAAATACTATAACTTTAGGATCTGTAAGCGGAAACTATAATTATGAGAAAACAGTTGAAGAAATTAATAACAAATTATCTTTTTTTAAAACTAAAAATATCAAATTGAAGATAGAACTAAACGATATCAGTAATTTTAATATAAAAGAGCTTTGGGAAACGAAGCATGAGAGAAAATCTAATTGGTCTAAATCTTTTATAGATTTACATAATGATGTAACAACAAAAGATCTTAAACAAGCAGTTAGAGAAGGGTTTGATCGCATCGAACATCTAAAGCGATTTACAACTAATAGTATGGGTACTGATCAGGGAAAAATTAGTAGCATTAATTCTTTAGGAATAGTCTCAAAAATTTTAAAAAAAAAGATCTCAGAAGTAGGAACAACGACCTATAGACCTCCTTATGCTCCTCTTAGCTTTTCAGCTATTGCTGGAAGAAACACTTACGAATTTTATGATCCTCAAAGAAAAACTCCTATTCATAATTGGCATATAGAAAACAAAGCAGTATTTGAAGATGTAGGTCAGTGGAAAAGACCTTGGTATTTTAAAAAATTTGAAATGGAAAGTATGCATCTGGCAGTACAAAGAGAGTCCGAACAAACGAGAAAAACTGCCGGTATCCTAGACGGAAGCACTCTTGGAAAAATAGAAATAAAAGGAAAAGATTCATTGGAATTTATGAATCTTATATACACAAATGCATTTACTAAAATGAAACCAATGAGCTCAAGATATGCGCTTATGTTAGGTGAAGATGGAATGATAAAAGATGATGGTATTGTCTGCAAATTTAATGATAAACATTTTATAGTAACGACTACTTCAGGGGGAGCTCCTAAAGTTTTAGCTGATATGGAAGAATATCTTCAAACTGAATGGCCACATCTTCAAGTTTATGTGAATTCAATTACTGAGCAATTTAGCACATTTAATATTAGCGGCCCAAAATCAAGAGACATAGTGAGCAAAGTATTTACTGATGTTGATTTTAGTAATGAGAACTTTCCTTTTATGACTTTTAAAGTTTTTGATTACATGGATACAGAAGTTAGAATCATGAGAGCTAGTTTTACCGGTGAACTTGGATATGAGATTTATATAACTCCTAATAAAGCTTTGGAACTATGGAAAAAAATATTTCATTTCGGAAAAGCGTACGATCTTGTGGCTTATGGTACAGAAACAATGCATTTGTTGAGAGCAGAAAAGGGCTATGTTGTAATAGGTCAAGAGACTGATGGAACCGTAACACCTCTCGATTTAAATTTTAATTGGATGATAGGTAAAAAGAAAAAAGATTTTATTGGAAAAAGGTCTTTAACTAGAAGTGATACTTCTAGAGATGATCGAAAACAATTAGTTGGAATTATTCCTATAGATAAATCTGAATTTATCGAAGAAGGGCAACATGTTGTAGAAAGTGAGAGATTGCCTAAACGAATAACAACTCCAGTTGAATATCTTGGCCATGTTTCATCAAGTTACCATAGCCCTAATCTTAACCACTGTATTGCAATGGCAATGATAAAAGGAGGTAACAAACTTATGGGTAGTAAATTATTTGTCTCTTCAACTTATGGAACTAAAAACATACCGGTTGAGGTTGTTAGTCCAGTTTTTATTGATCCAGAAAATAAGAGGTTACTATCATGACACAATTATTATCATCTCAAGGCATAGATATTTCTCAAAAAAATTTTCAACAGATCATCATTAGAGGTGATGGAAAAGATCAATTTAATGAAAAAATAAACCAGGAAATCTCCACATTTCCTCCATCTAAAAATCTTGAAGTAACAACAAATGATAAATTTATATTTGCAAAAAATTCCTTTGATCAGTGGAGTCTGATTTATTTAGTAGAACAGGATTATAAAGAGATTTTGAAGTTTATTTCTAAAATTAATTCAAATGATGAAATTCTTGCTTCGGATTATTCTTATGGTCAAGTTTACTTTGAAATTTCTGGCGAAAATAAAAATGAATTTTTAAATCAATTAACTCATTTTGATTTGCGTTTAAAAAGATTTCCAGCTTTTACAATGGCTCAAACTTTGATAGCTAAAATAGATTGCACCATATATAATTTGAAAGACAAATATATTGTAACCTGTAACAAGTCATACGAGGATTATTTTAAAGAAAGGTTGAAGGACTCGATTAAATTGTAAATTATTTTTTTTTCACCCAAACATATCGTGATGATAAAGGCTGTTTAGTGTTAAAGGCATAAAAGATTATTGCAGTTGTTATAATTCCTCCACCAATTAATGTATTTGTTGTTGGAACTTCATTAATTCCAAATATTGGCAACCAAACCCAGAAAATTCCGCCCAAGACCTCTGTCAGCGAAAGAAGAGTTAAATCTGTAGCTGGTAAATCTTTTGATTTTATAGAAAATAAGATAAGTCCAGAACAAACCAGAAATCCATGTAAAGCAGAGAGAGACGAGTTTTTAACTGAAATAAAAATATTATTGTCGTTAAATATAAGAACTAAGATTGCAACCGCTGCACAGAAAATACCCGCTATAGCTACAGTAGTAAATTTTGGAGTTTTTCTTCTCCACCTAAGTGAAACAGTAAACCCTGCAAATCCTAAAGATGACAACAAACCATTGATCAAACCAAACAAAGAACCTTCTCCTTTGCTATCTAAAGACATAAATATTATACCTCCAGCAGCTACTACTATTGCTATAAAAGTTGTCATTGAAATTTTTTCTTTCAAAAAAACGTATGCTAAAATTGCAGCTACAAATGGTTGAGTTGCTAGCATCATCATAGTCACCGCTGCAGTAGTAGTTGTTATAGAAAGAATAAAAGATATATTAGCAATACCAAGACTTACTCCACCAATTAATCCAGATAAACCAATCTTATTATAATTTTTTGTAAACTTAAGACCTTCAGCTAAAAATAAATATATATTTAAGACTAAAAAAATTATTGAACCTCTAAAAAAAAGATATTGCCAAGGAATTAATTGTGCATCATCTATATATCTTACAACTAAAGGTCCAAAGGACCAAAATAGTCCTGCAATTAAAACAATTAGTATGGCTGAACTATTTTTTATCATTTGAAGTATTTGATAAATCCACTCCAGTATCTGGATCAAGTTCGATACCTAGCGGAGTGATATCTTTTGGTAGAGGTGTAAATGTTGACTCTGGATTGTCTTCATATTTTCTTTTGTTCATTCTAAAGACACCAAAGATAGTAATTACAAAGAAAAAAATAAGTAAATGAATAAAAAATCCATTTGGTCCAAAAATACTCATTAAAACTGAACACATAACGGGTCCTGCTATAGCCCCTAAACCAAAAATAATGTTTAAACCAGCCCCAGCTGCAACAAACTTTTCTTTTGGAATATAATCATTTACAAGAGCAAGATTTAAAGCAAATAACGGAAGTGTCATCCCAGACAAAAGAATTATAAAAATAAATAATTTTGTTTTATCCATGCTTGTATCTGTTGAAAAATAGTTAAATCTGAACATTTCTTCTACAAAAAGATTTTCAAAAGAAATTCCAGATGCCATTATAGAAAGAACAGCAAAAATAGATGATGCTATACAACATCCAATAATTATTATTCTTCTATCATAATTGTCTGATAAAGATCCTATTGGCCACTGAAAAAGTGCACCTGCTAGAGTTACTGAAAATAGTAATATAGAAATTTCTAATACCGTTAAGTTCATCGTTACAGCATAAACTGATAACATGGTGAACATAGCTGAGAAAATGAACCCTGAACAAAACGTAGAAAAACTACCGAAAGGAGAGATTTTAAAAAGATCCTTAATCTTTATGGAACTAGTTTTTTTGAATGTAGGAGGCTTTCTTTTTGTAAGAAGTATTGGAATTAAAGCTATAGAGAATAAAAGAGAAATTAATATAAAGGGTTCATAGTTTTTAGGACTACTTACGTTTAACAATAAATTTCCCAAAGCGAATGCAAAAAAAGTTACAAACATATATAATGATAAAACTTTACCTCTTGTTTTATTAGTTGCTCTATCATTTAACCAACTTTCAACAATTATAAGTATTCCAATCATACTAAAGCCTGTTAAAAATCTTGCTAAAGTCCAAATAACAGGGTCCACAAACACAACATGAACTAATGAGCTAAGTGAAGCCATAGAGGCAAAAGCCGCAAATACTCTTATATGACCCACCTTGCTAACAAGATTTGGAATAATATTTGCGCCTATGAAATATCCAATAAAATAACCAGACATCATTGTACCAGTGGCAATAAAATTAAAATTTTCTAATACAGCTCTTATTCCTAAAAGGTTTCCTTGAAAACCATGTGAAATCATAATTACTGCAAAGCCAGTAAAAAGAGCCCAAGAATTTTTTATAATTTTATACATGGTGGAAAGCCATTATGCTTTCTCACAGACAAAAGCAATAGTCTTTTTACATGTTACCGTATTTAGGTCCGCCTCCACCTTCGGGGGCAACCCAAGTGATATTTTGAGAGGGTTCTTTGATATCACAGGTCTTACAGTGGATACAATTTTGTGAATTAATAACAAACTTCTCCTGTTGAACTTCATACACACCTACTGGACAATACTTTTGAGCAGGTTCGTCGTACTCTTTTAAAGTGTAATTAATCGGTAGATTAGGATCTTTTAACCTAAGATGGACAGGCTGGTTTTCAGCATGATTAGTTCCTGTTAAATAAACAGAACTAGTTTTATCGAATGTGAGCTTACCATCAGGTTTTGGATATTCAATTTTAGGCATTTGACTAGCTGGTTTTAAAGCTTCGTGATCTGCATGTTTGTGTTTTAGTGTAAAAGGCATCCTTCCTCTAAACAAAATTTGATCTATACCAGTAAATATTATTCCAAGGATTAAACCCCAACTAAAACTAGGTTTTACATTTCTCGCTGTAAACAATTCTTTATAAGCCCAGCTTTCCTTAAATTTTTTTTCATAAATGGATAGATCTGTATTATTTTTGATATTTTCTACGATCGCTTCTGCAGCGACTAATCCGCTTTTCATCGCAGTATGAGAGCCTTTTATCTTTGGCATATTCAAAGTTCCAGCATCACAACCAATTAGTAAAGCTCCTGGCATATACATCTTAGGTAAACTTTGTATTCCTCCTTCAATTAAAGCTCTTGCACCAAAAGAAACTCTTTTGCCGCCTTCAAACATTTTTTTAATTGATGGATGTGTTTTAAATCTTTGAAATTCATCAAAAGGTGAAAGGTGTGGATTTTGATAGTCCAAACCAATTACATACCCAAGATATATTTGTCTTTTTTCAGCATGATATATAAAACTTCCACCGTATGTTTTGTTATCAAGTGGCCATCCAGCAGTATGCATAACTAACCCTTCTTGGTGTTGTTGTTCGCTTACTTCCCAAACTTCTTTAAGTCCTATTCCATATTGTTGGGGGTTTTTACCTTCGTCTAGATTAAATTTTTTAATTAATTGTTTACCTAAATGACCTCTACATCCTTCAGAGAAAACTGTTACTTTAGCGTGTAATTCCATTCCTTCTTGGTAGGTATCTTTTTTATTACCTTCTTTATCTAAACCCATATCTAAAGTAGCTACACCTTTTACTGATCCATCATCATTATAAAGAACTTCACTAGCTGGAAATCCTGGAAATATTTCTACACCAAGTTTTTCTGCTTGTTCTGCTAACCATCGACAAAGATTAGCAAGACTAACGATATAATTATTGTGATTTTTTTGGACCGCAGGCAAAAGCCAAGTCGGCCAACTTAGAGAGGAGTTTTTTCCTAAAAATAAGAATTTTTCTTTTGAAACTTTTGTTTTTACTGGCGCTTCTTCATTCTTCCAATTAGGGATTAATTCATCAAGCGCTTTTGTCTCAAATACATTACCACTTAAAATATGAGCTCCAACTTCAGCACCTTTTTCAAGGATACAAACACTTAAATTAGGATCTAGTTGTTTAAGTTTGATAGCTGTAGTTAAGCCAGCTGGACCTGCTCCAACTATAACCACATCATAATTCATTGCTTCTCTAGACATATCAAAACTTATATCATAAAATTTTATATATGAAAAAATTTTTAGCAATTGTATTTCTAAGTTTATGGGTAGCAACCCCATCTCAAGCTGATGATATTCGAGATTTGCAGATTGAAGGGATAAGCATAGGGGATAGTGCACTCAAGTATTTTTCTGAGGAATTAATTAAAAATTCAACTACCAAAATTCCCGGCAATCATAATAACGAATATCAATGGGCTTCAATTTATGACGGAACTAAGATTTCCGGTTATATAAATCTTTCAGATTTTGCATACACGACTTTTGATACGGTAGAATTTACATATAAAAAAAATGATAAAAATTTTATTATAGAAGGCTTATCTGGAGGCATTACAAATACTTTTAAAAAAAATATTAAAAATATTGAAGATTGCAAAAAACAAAAAAATGAAATGTATCAAGACGTAAAATCAATTTTTAGAGATTCTGTCTCTAGATCCGATAATGGGACTGTTCCATTTGATAAGACAGGTAAAAGTAAATATTTTCGATCAGCTATTCAATTATCCGACAAGTCTAAATATTTGGAAATTGAAATATCTTGTGTTTTTTACGAAGGAGAGTTAACAAAAGATTTTACCACTTCTGTAGGCACGACTATCAAGTCTGATAAACTAAATGATTGGTTCGCTGGTATCTACAAATAATTATGAGGGTATTAATAGCAGTATTAGTTTTAATTTTTAGTCTTCAATCCTGGACTAAGGCTGATGATATTAGTAACTTTCAGATAGAGGGAATGAGCATAGGAGATAGTTTGTTAGATTATTTTACTAAAAATGATATTCAAAAAGAAATGAATAGTGAATTTGTATATAAATATCCAGGGAACAAATTTATTAAGGTTGGCGTTGGTTCTGGTGAGTCTTTTATTCTTAGCAAAGAACTTGATCAGTATGAGGACTTATCAATTGCCATAGATAAAAATGATAAAAAATTTAAAATTTACAGTATTCAAGGAAGAATATTTTGCATTAATGATATACAAGAATGTTTTTCTAAAGAAAAAGATATTGTTTTAGAGCTAAAAGAATTTTTTGGAAATACTGCAAAATTTAATAAGTGGGATCAATCGCATACCGCCGATAAGACCAAAGAAAGCCATGTCCATGCAAATGAATTCATATTTAAAGATCAAAGCAAAGTTGGTGTTCATATTTACGATTGGTCAAATAGATTAAAGGAAGAAAAAAGATGGTATGATCATATTAGTGTAGCCATTTTATCAAAAGATTATGCGTCTTTTTTACAAAATTTAAAATACTAAATATAATGAAAAAACTTTTAGCGATCATAGTTCTAAGCTTATGCTTTACAGCCCCATCCAAAGCTGATGATATTAGTGACTTTCAGATAGAGGGGATGAGTGTTGGTAATAGTTTGTTAGATTTTTATAGTAAGAGAGAAATTAATAACTTTTATAACTATGATCATTTGCCTTCTGATATGAAGTTCAGGATTGCTGATGATCAAAGAACAACAGGTAGTTATGATTCATTACAATTTTTTTATAAACCTAAAGACCAAAAATTTAAAATCTATAGCGTTTCTGGACATGTTTATTGTAACTCTAAAAATAAATGTAATAAAATTTTTGAAGAAATTAAGTCTGATATGGAAAAATCACTAGGAGGAAAAAATTTTATAAAAAACAGTTATAGACACTCTGATGATAAGTCTGGCAAAAGTTTTGCAACCTATTATTATTTAGATGTAGATGGAGGACATATAAAAATTGAATATATGGATTGGTCAGAAAAAGTGGAATTTTCAGATAACGTAAATGTTGCGATCAATTCAATTGAATCAATAAAATGGATGCAAAGTGATTATGGAACAAAATAAAGCAATTAAACTATTCTTTTTATTTATTTAGAAACTATTTATAATGAGGGCAATCGTAGCAATTCTAGTTTTAATCTTTAGTCTTCAATCCTGGAGCAAGGCTGATGATGTCAGCAACTTTGAAATAGAAGGCATGAGTGTTGGGGATAGTTTATTAGATTATATGAGTGTTGATCAAATTAAAAAAGCCTTAAGGGACAGTACTACTTTTTTTTATCCAAAAGAATATAAATATAAAAAATTCGCTTCTATTGGAGTTAGGTCCAAGGACTTAAATAGAAAACAAATAAAATTTCAAATTTATGATGAAGTAGGTGTAATCATAGACTCAAGATCCAATAATTTTGAAATATTTGCTTTGGAAGGAACTTTGATTTCAAAGAATGGAGATATAAAAGACTGTTACAAAAAACAAATTGAAATAGCTGATGATATTCGAGAAATAATTCCTTCAAAATATAAAAAAGTAGTTTGGTTTTTAGAAAAAGAAAGATTAAATAAATATGATTTAAGTGTTAAGTACATAGATTTTAAAACGAGTGAAAGAAAACCCTTTCAACTCGTATGTTATGATAAAAATGAAAATGGATATCAATATACCGCTCTATATGTAGCAGTTGACTCAATAACGTTTGATAAGTTTCTTCGATATATGAACCAATAAGAATAGGAAGAAAGTTAAAGTTTATTTAAAAACTAAATATTTGGATAGAAGCTAATAAATAAATCAGTCCCAACCAGGTTCTAAGTCTTTTATTAATAATTGTAACCATTCTTTGATTTCTGACTATAAACCTACTAAATCCAATACTCATAAATGTGGGTATACAACAGAAGATATAGGACAATAAAATATATTTATCTAATGCAGTTAAATAATTTAGTTTAGGAATATCATCTGAAAAAACAAAGTTATATGCAATCAAAGCTAATAGAGCAACTATAGAAGTTGTTAATCTCGACTCTAGATGGTGAGTAGGAATCCATAAAACAAACCATGCAACACTTAATATTAGAAACACAGGAACAATAATTTTATAAACATAATGAGCCGAATTTCTCTCAATATCTAAAACCAAGTTGATAGAATTTTCATAGTAAGGATGCGTTTTATTTGAATAGGAACTATAATAGTTTTCTAAGATTATTTCTTCACTTTCTATATTGGTATTAGTTACAGTCCATTCTTTTAGATAATTTTTTGAGATGTTATTTATGTACTCTTCTAATCCTAGAAATGCACCTCTCTCAGGGGTTAAAAAAGTTACTGCACCATAACCTGTTTTTGGCCAAACCTCTGAAATATTTTGACTGCTATTCGCGGTAGAGGTGATTGAAACTTTTAATTTCTGTTTATCAAAAGGAAACTTTTTAAAATTAAATACTTGTCTGAATTGTCCTATACCAGATTCTTTTCTAATAGTTTTTACTTCATTGTTATCATAAGTAAAATATACGGGATAACATCCTTCAGTGACAGGAGTTCCTGTACCTTTCCTTATATCGACATCGTATTTGTATTCATTAATTTTTATTTCTTCTATAGGGTAATTACCAAAATTTGGGGTACAATATGTACTGTCCCCTAACAATCCTTTAGCTAAAGAATTAAGCTCAGGTCTTTTATTAGTAAAGTTTGCTTCAAATGTTATCTCTAGCAACCCTTTGTTAGTATCAATGTTATTTATAAAATCTAAATAAAAATTAGATAGCTTTACATCATTATAATCGTAAATGTTGGGTTTAAGAGAGATTATTTGATTATCTTTAAAAGTAAGTTTTGCTTCAACGTTTTGTTTATGAAGCTTTCTTATTTTTTTATCTGAAGTTTGAGATAAATCTGTATCATTATATTTTTTAATAGAAATACCTGGTTGAATATCTTTGTTAAATAAAGAAAATCTTATAATAGGTAAATTTTGATTATCTCTTTTGATGATAATTTTTTTGCTATTTTTATCCCAAGCAAAATCATAAAATATTCCAATATCATTTCTTCTTTCTTGAAAAGGGTATTGTCCGATAATTTCTGTATAGTTTTCAATTATTTTATTGTTAAATTTTTCTCCTACATCGGCTTTAGCTTGAAAAAAGTCAGGTAATACCAGGCTTAAAAAAAGCAACAAAAGAAATTTATATTTAATCAAATTCATAAACAATAAGTTGAGTTTGATTTATTATAATCATAATATTTGAAATGGCAAAAATAAGAAAAAGTGCCTCTATAGAGAGCGGTTTAATGGAGGTTTTAAAAATTTTATCTGATGAAGAAATTAACAAAGCAATCGGTAAAACTTCATCATATTTGAGAAAATGTAGTAACCCTGATTTAGCCCAACAAATTGATCACAACGACTCATTTAAACTTGATGAAGCCTGTATTCAAAAAGGTAAAGCTCCACCTTTACTTACTGCTTACGAGTATATGATTGCACAGTTGTTAGAGAAGGCTGATAATTTTGAAAATAAGGATATTAATGAAATGCTAGTTAAATCTACAATATTACATGGAAAACTTACGGAACTAGTTAAAGAGGCTAAGGACCCTAAAAGTGAGAAGGGTGGGGAGATATCAGCTTTAGAAAAAAAAGATATATTTGAAGCTATTACAGATTTAGAAAATAAAATTCTTAAAATTAAGCTTACTGTAGATAGTAAAAATAAGTAGTCGCAAGAATTTAAATTAAAATTATTAAAAAATATTTAAGATATTTTTTCATATTTATCCCATTTACCATCTTGATCGTTATCATAAGCCATAATATCTGGGGTACCGTTATCATCTTCATCTATTTCTGCTCTATCAGCATTACCATCTAGGTCATCATCAAATAGAAAGATTTCAAAGTTTTCATTTTCATTTTCATCAAATGCTACTACTTCAATTATACCATCCTCGTTTTGATCAATAATTGCAGCATCTATCTTTCCATTTTTGTTTTCATCTATCATCCATACATCTGTAATACCATTTTCGTTCATATCTCCTTTTTCGGCATCAGGATATTTTTTGTCTATGTTATTTTTTTTGACTTTTTTATTTTTTTTGGTGATCCAAGTAGGTTGTTTTTTTTTCTTTTGAATATACTTATTTTTTTTTATTTTTTTTTCCGGTTTTTTAAGAAACTCAATCATATTGTTCACTGATATAGCAAAATTTAAATTTTCACCTTCTTTAGTAAATGTATTTACTCCAACTAATCTTTTATTTTTATTAAATAAGGGACCACCAGAGTTACCTGGGTTTATAGGAGTTTGTGTTTGTATTACATCAGCAAAATGATAGGAATTTTTATATCTCCATTTATAATTTGGCCTCAACTGACTTACCATGCCGCTGCTAAAGCTCCAAATTAAATCATCAGGATGCCCAATTGCAAAAACTGTTTCACCAATACTGACATCGTTAAAATTTCCTAATGAAACTGGCTTAACGTCATTTGGTAATTTCGCAACTTCCAATAAAGCTAAATCTTTTTCTCTGTCTATTTTAACAATTCTTGCTTTGTAGGAGTCTAAATTATCTAACATGTATTGTTCACCGACTAAATCTTTAGGTTTAAGCCATACCCTTACGTTTTTAGAGCCTTCAACAACATGCCAATTAGTTATTATTTTTTTTCCATTATGATTTATTACAAAACCTGAACCAGAAGTATTTTTTTTTATGTTTCCTATGAAAACAACACTTTTAGCATAATCTCTATAAATATCTTCTGATGCTCCTTTAAATTTAGTTCGTGGAGGTCTGTTTTTATTTTTACTAATTAATTTTGGTCTAATTATATTTAAGTAATCTTTATCAGTCTCAACATCTTGTTTTAATTGATTAATTTGTTTTTTATTAGTTAATGGTGTTTGGTATATAACTAAATTCTCTTTTCCAGCCATCTTAGAACTAAAGAGAAGACTATTAAAATTTTTTGAATAAGCGGTATTACCGTAAGAAATTATACTAAATAAAATTAAAAATCTTTTAATCATTTAAGATTATTTTTAGGAATAAATAAAAAATCTCCCCCCATATGTTTCCAACCATCGGGATGATAGTAATATGGTTTTTGATTGTAGTTACCAACGAATGAACGTTTAACGTTAAAACCAACATCTGTCATGCTCAAGGGAAGAGACATTTTTTCTGAAGTTTGTAAAATATTTAAAAAAGATAGAGCAAACATTGAATTTTTTGAATTTGGCGCTGTATCACTTACACGACCTTCACTGCCTGAGGAAAGCACGATACGCGCCCTAAGGTTTAAATCATCCTCCAAATGATCTGTCATAAAAGCTCGATGATCTTCATTTTTAAGGTCAAGAATGTTTGTGCCTTTAAATCTTCCACCTACATAACAAGAGTCAACCATTACTGCTAAGTGATGTGCTTTTATCTCTGTAAGATATATATTAAGCTCATTCACATTAATCCAATCTCCATTTCCCCATTCTAAACTACCATCTTTTGGTATCCAGTAAGCTTGAGTAGCTCTAGTCTTTCCATGACCAGAGTAGTAAATTAAAACAAAATCATTAGTTGTTGTAAGTTTTGATAAATTTTTGAAAGCTTGAAAGATTTCTTTTTTTGTTCCATCTTTGACCATCATAATTTTTTCAAATTTATAACTTTTATCTAAAACGGATTTAATAGCAGTTATATCGTTAACTGGAGAAACAAGATCATCCCAGCCATTATCGTCATAATTCGAATTTCCTATTAATAATGCATAATATTTACCTTTTGGATTTAAAGTAATTTTTTTCTTAGGTGCAGATGGCAAACTTCTAACAATTGATTTTTCTTTTACATTTTTGTTATAGAGTTTAGCTATCTCAGTTTTGTTAAGATTAAAATCAAAATTTAACCTTTCTTTACCATCACTTGTCTTGGCTTGGCCCCAACCAGAATTCTTTGTCTGAGATGTTTTACCTGCAAACTTTAAACCATTAGAACATTTTCCAAAAACTCTTGAAGTTAATTCGCCTTGATCGACTATTAAAACAGTAGACCCAATCTGACAAGTAGTTTTACCATCATTAAAGTAACCTACTCCTTTGCTGGTTTCATAAAATCCATCTACTAGCTTTGAGTTTTCGTCTGGAAAAACATAACCATAGAATAATAGGTTTTTAGAATCATTAGAACCAGTAAAATATATAGCTCCTTCAGGCAAATCATTAATGCCTACATATTTTGTTTTAGTTTTTTTGGTAATCCAAGATTTAACTGTATTTGTAATTTTCTTTTCTTCTTTTTTATATTCCTCTTTGTTTTCTTTAACTTCTTTTTTTTTATTTTTTTCTTTTAATTTTTTAAGTTTAATCCACTCAGATTTTTCTTTTTTTTCTTTTTTTATTGTTTCTTTAGATTTATCACTTTTTTTAGTAATCCAATTAGCTTCTGCAGATGAGAATAGAAAAATACCTGCAAAAAGCACTATGCTAATTTTTTTAACTATTTTAAACATTCTAATATTTTAAATAATATTAATTAAATTTCTATTCTTTTTTTACCTTCTTTTTGGCAATCTACCTCCACTTTTAATACAATCTTCGATTGTTGTGAATTTTTTAAAATGTTTTGTTTGATCATAATATCGTGAACCATCTTTGTGACAAATACCTGTTTTTGACTTTTTTACAGGAGGATTGGGTTGATCGCATGAAACAATAAAGATTATTGATAAAAAAAATATAACTAGCTTTTTCATCTTAAATTAAGGTTTATTGCAGCTTGAATCTCTCAAACCATAGGTAGCGATCTCTTGAGCGCAAATATAAATAGTTTTATACTTTTTGAGAGTAAAAATTTTTACTGCAACTCTCTCAAATTTAACAATCTCAGTTTTAACAATTTTAAAATTTTGCTTTAATAAATCATTCATTTTTGAAGCATATAATGGACTAGACCACATGCTAAAAGTTAATAATAAGAAAAATATTTTTTTCATAACTTAAATATAGAGAATTTTAAAAATATTTCTTGTCCAAATAACTTCTACATTTTGGACTAAAAATTCTTGTCCAATTTCCAATCAAAACCTGGACAAGAATTTTTTTAAATAACAACTATATTTCAATCATGAAAACAAAAACAAAGGAGATAAAAATGAGAAAAGTAAAAGTACAAGAAGATACGAATAGTACTTCAGTATTGCAAATACTAGGGTTTTTATTAGTTGCTTTTGCAATTGCAGATTTTGCACTGTCATGGGCTGGAGTAAATCTAACAAGCTTTATGGGCGCAGCATCAAGATTTTCCCCAATGATCTTTGGATTTCTTGGCGCAACATTAATGAGTGTTGGAAAGGACGGTACTTAGAAAAAATAAGTCTCCTCTTAAATAAAGAGGAGACTTAAATAATATTATGAGAAAATTAGCATCATCAATAATAAGACTATCAATATCGTTGGGTAAATTTGGTTTTATACTCTATACAGTTTCTTTAATTAATGTTTCAATTGTATCTAATGAAAACTTTAGATACCTCAAATCTGGATCACCAATGTTAAAATTATCTGGTGTATTTATTCAAGACAGAACCAATTCAAATATAAAAAGAAGAATTAAAGAAATCATTTCAAATAATTATGAGGAGGCAATAGCATGAAAATTTTGCTTAACTTAATCCTATTAATTTTTCTTACATCATGTGCAAGCGGAACTTGGTCACATAGTTCAGGTAATAATAATTCTTACAGTAGGGACATTGGTTATTGCAGAGCTTTATCTAGATCTCAATATCCAGGTTATATCTGCAGAAACCCTTTAATGTGTGCACCTGATGAGACAAATAAAGTTTTAGATCAAATTATTGGAGCTAATGCAGTATTAAAAAAGTGTATGTATCAAAAAGGATATGATTATGAATAGATTTTTACTATTTAATTTAAAGGTAATAAATGATTAGCTTTTCTAACATGGAAACTTCTGTAATTTGGGACAAATATAGAAAAGAAAGTCAGCAAACTATATGTATAATAGGCGTTTTAATTTTAGCAGCCAAGCTTTGTAAGAATGATGGACATTTCAATATTCATGAAGAGGAAGAAATTTTAAAGATTATACCTCACAATCCACAACAGAAAAAAATACTTTTAACAATAATGGAAGAAGGTGGAAATGATCCTCATCCAATAGAATATCATGCTGTAAGAATAAAAAAATTATTAGTCGATAGACACAAAGATTTTTTAGAATTTATTGTTGCTGTTCTTTATAGGCTTGCACATAGCGATCACATCTATAGTGAAGAAGAAGATAAAGATATAAAAAAGGTTGCAGAAATATTTGAGGTTAAAAGAAATTTTTCAGATAGGATTTTTGAATTATTTGATAATGTTGGATTGAATATTTCAAATAAAGTTAAAAACTTAACAGGTAAAATAAATGCCAAATCTAGATAATATATTTAATAAATTTTTTCCACAATCTCAGACAACTAAAAAAGGAATTTTTTTGTTAAGAATGGCTTGGACAATTGAAATTTTAGTTGCTGTGATAGGTATGTTAATAGGTTTAATAATAATCTTTTATAAGCCAGGTGAGGGATTTTCTAGCCAAACTTTTGATATGAGGGATGTAACAACAGGGTTAATTTTTATGATTGTTGCAGTTGTAGAATTAACTAAAATTCCTTTAGCTACTGCTGTTTATTATTCAGTAAGAACTTTTTGGAGAGTAACTTTTTTAATTGCTTTAATTTTAGTTAATATTTCAACATTTGAAACAATTGTAACAGGCTTTGAAAGAATAAGCAGAGAACGTGTGAGAGATGTTCAAGTTAAAATAGATTTATATGCAAGCAATGTAGAGAAAATTTCAAATTTAAACTCAAAAAAAATGTTTAATGAAATTCAGGACCAAATAGATAAAAAGAACGAGGAAAAACAAGAAATTTTAAAACAAATAAATATAATTAGATTAGAAGCATCAAAACAAAAACAAGATCTTACAGGATCATCATCTAATCAAGGTCTCATAGAGGGACTTACATCTGAAATAGATACGTTAAATAAGGATATTACAAGACTTACTGATGAAAATAAAGATTTACAAAACAAGTACAACGAACTTCCAGGCATTGCCTTTAATAAAAAAGCTAACACTTTAAAAACCATCAATGAAAATAAAACAAAAATTAACGATTTCATAAATAAAAGAGATGATAAAAATAGACAACTTACTAATGAAAGAAACAAAGCAAGTCGAGATAATAAAAGCGCATTTGAATCAATTGACAAGCAGAGTCGAATTAGGATTGAAGAGAAAGAAAAAGAGTTAAAAATCATTGACGATCAAATCACTAAATTTCAAACTGATCAAACATTAATCAATCAAAATAGTTCCAAGGTAATTTTGCAAATTCAAGAATTAGAAAATCAAAATAATGATTTAATATCTGAAATAAATAGAGAAGCCGCTGATAGCCAAATTTTTAGAGTAGCTTCCTGGATAAGAGGATATTTTGAAAAGGAAACTGTAAGTGGAGAAAAAAAAGTTTATGCAGATATGCCTCCAGAAGCATTAAAATGGGCATTCTTTTTGTGGTTTGGAGTTCTTAGTTTTATAATTTCTATTACCGGTACAATGTTAGCATTTGCTAGTTTGGTTTTATTGGATCCTAGATTACATGTTATTAGAAACAAACCTGGGGCTAATTGGAGGGGTGTTGCTAATAGATTTTCTAAGATGTTTGTTTTAATTAATAGGTATGTTTGGGGAAAAATTAAAAGACTTAAAGATCCTATTGTCAAAATTAAAGAAATTGAAGTTGAGAAAATAGTAGAGAAAGAAAAAATTGTTGAAAAAAATGTTGGTGCAAAGATTGTATATGAAAAAGTAGAGGTGCCAAAAGAAACTGTGAGAAAAGAAATAGTTTATGTCCCTCTCCCAACTGACGATGAAGCATTATTAAAAAAAGGACCTTTCAATGCTCCTAATTACGAAAAGGATAAAAAGAAGTAATGTCTGATGAAAAAATTACATATTCAGTGCACGATTACAGCCCTGTAAACAAATATATTGATGAAAAAAGTAGAATTAGAAATACTAAAAGTGTTTGGGGTTATACAAAATCTTTAACATTATTTTTATTAGCGCTAGGTTTGTTTTTAATTTTAGTATCCTACGCATACCATCTTTATAAAAAAAATCTAAATAGCGAACTTGTTAAAGAAGGCGCCGAGATCAATAAAACCATAGAAGGCGAAAATATTGTTTATTCACAAGAAGTGACAAGGTTTGATGTATCACCTGTTATTGGAAGATTTAAAATTTGGACAGGATTTGAATGGAAAACAGTTAACGATCTTAGATTTGGAAAGCCCCATAATAGTGATTGGTGCTATTTAAGTTTGGTTGGCAATGCTTCTGCAAGTTATTTTTTTGATAAAAATTATTCACAGGATGAACAATTAAATATAATGGGAATTACAGAAAACGAAGCGTTAAGATATAAAGAATATTGCACTAATCAATGAGATGAATAGAAAGGAGAAAATATGGAATGGTTAATTATAATCTTAGTAGTAGGGGCTTTTTACTATGGGATTTATAGATTAGCGTTATTAAAAAATAGAAATCCATGGAATTGGATTTTACCTGCTCTTTTGATTTCACCGTTAATTATAATTATCATATTAGCTTGCTGTAGTTCTTTGCCTAAAAAAAAATCAACTACAAGAAGAAAAAAAAATAAAAGCAGAGGGTAAATTGAAAAGAATTATTACTGCATTTTTAATTCTTTTTGCAATCAATACTTCGAGTGTATACTCTGAAGATTATCATTCTTATATTAAAAAAAAAGCTGACCAAGGTGATGCCAGATCACAAAATGAACTAGGACATATGTATCTAGATGGTTTTCCTGGTTACAATATTCCTGAAGATCATGAGAAAGCAGTTGAATACCTCATTAAAGCAGCAGAACAAAATCAAGTAAACGCAATGACTAGTGTTGGATGGTTTTTATTTACAGGAGAGTATGGCGCACCTAAAGATTATGAAGAGTCAATAGCCTGGAATAAAAAAGCATCTGATTTAGGTTGTTCTATAGCAAGTTATAATATGGGTCTTTTTTATTACGGTGGATTGGCCGATTTAGATCAAGATTTAAATGAAGCAAAAAGATTTTGGCTTTTAAGTGCGTCTCAAAATATTGATAATAATGCTAAATGCATCGCAGATGCTGATGACCTATTAATAGAAATCAATCAATATAATAAAAATCCCTCAAAAGAAATGCAGAAACTTAGAGATTTTTATATAACTCTTTTAAAATCAAAGCCAATTTAAAATGAAGAAAAGTTTTATAATCATAATTTTTTTAAACTTATGCTTCATAAACCCATCCCAAGCGGATGATATAAAAGATTTTCAGATAGGAGGAATAAGTTTAGGTGATAGTTTATTAAGATATTTTGACAAAAGTGAAATTAAAAATAATTCATATTTTTTAGAACAAGCAAAAGGAAATAAAGAATTTAAAAAGTATGGAAAAAAAATTTCTGGGCAATATGATAAAATAAGCGTGACTTTCAAAACTTCTGATCAAAATTTTACATCCAAATCAATACAGGGAATAAAATGGTTTAAGGATGATATTAATTCTTGTCTTAAAACAAGAGATGAGATTATAAAAGAGTTATCTAATTTATTTAAAAATCAACCGAAGAAAGACTTCTCAAAACGAGTACACTCATTTGATAAAAATTCCTACTCATACGACTATTATGTCATATTTGGATCTGGGAATCTTAATTATGAAGATCATGTAGTAATAAGTTGTTACGATTGGTCAAAAAATCTAAAATACTGGGATCACTTAAGAGTAGCTATTGTTTCAAAAGAATATGTACAGTGGCTAAATAAGTTATAAAAAAAGAGTATTAATTATTTTTGAATGGTATTCAGTTTGTTTAACTCAGCCAAGAATTCTGGAAGGGCTTTAAATAAATCTGCTTCTAAACCATAATCTGCAACGCTAAAGATTGGTGCTTCACCATCTTTATTAATTGCGACAATTATTTTGCTCTCTTTCATTCCTGCTAAATGCTGAATTGCCCCAGAGATTCCAACGGCGATGTATAAATCAGGAACTACTACTTTTCCAGTTTGACCAACTTGATGGTCATTACTTATGTAACCAGCATCAACCGCGGCTCTAGATGCTCCAACAGCTGCATTAAGTTTATCAGCTATATCGTTTATAAGTTTAAAATTTTCTCCACTTTCTAATCCTCTTCCACCCGACACAACTATTCGTGCAGTTCCAAGTTCTGGTCTCTCTGATTTAGTTTCTTCCCTTTTAATAAATTTAGAAGTGTTAGGAATATCCACTGCTTCAACTTTTTCAATTGAAGCTGAACCACCTGATTTTTCTGCAGTATCGAAAGAAGTTGGTCTTATTGTTACACATTTTTTTTTGTCGTTACTCTTTACTGTAGCAAAAGCATTACCTGCATAAATAGGTCTTACGAAAGTATCAGGACCATTAACTTTTATTATATCGCTTACTTGGGATATATCCAAAGCAGCTGCTACTCGAGGCATAAAGTTTTTTCCAAAAGTATTAGCTGACGCAACTATATGATCATATTTTTCTGAAACCTTAACTACTAAAGGAGCCAGGTTTTCTGGTAAATAATTTTGATAATTTGGAGAGTCGCAAACTAAAACTTTTTTTACCAAAGGAACCCCTGCTACTTCTTTTGAAACGTTATCACAATTTGATCCTGCTATTAATACATGCACATTCCCATCTATCTTAGATGCAGCAGTAATTGCATTAAGTGTAAAAGGTTTAAGTTTTGAATTATCGTGTTCTGCTACTAATAATACTGACATTATATTACTTTAGCCTCATTTTTAAGTTTACTTACTAACTCAGCAACGTTTGCAACTTTAATTCCAGCTTTTCTTTTAGGCGGTTCTTCAACTTTTATTTGCTGAATTCTATTCGTAAGATCTATTCCTAAATCTTTTGCATTTATTTGTTCCATTGGTTTCTTTTTTGCCTTCATGATATTCGGTAAAGATGCAAATCTTGGTTCGTTTAGTCTTAAATCACAAGATACAACAGCTGGTAAGTTCACTTCAATCGTTTCTAACCCTTCATCAATTTCTCTAACTATCTCAACAGACTTCTCTTTTAAATTTACTTTAGAGGTAAAAGTAGCTTGAGGCCAGTTAAGCATTGCAGCTAACATTTGACCTGTTTGATTACAATCATCATCAATTGCCTGCTTACCTAAAAAAACCATCTCGGGTTTTTCTTTTTCTACAATTTTTTTTAATATTTTTGCTATACCTAAAGGCTCAATATAGCTGTCAGCTTTAACATGAATACCCTTATCAGCTCCTATAGCTAATGCTTTTCTAATACTTTCTTGAGCTTTGTCTTCTCCAATTGAAATAGCGACTACTTCTTTAACTTTTCCAGACTCTTTAAGTTTAACCGACTCCTCTACTGCATTATCGTCAGGAGGATTAGTTGACATTTTTACATTATCAGTATGAACGCCAGAGCCATCTTCTTTAACTCTGATTTGAACGTTGTAATCAATAACTCTTTTAACAGCTACTAAAATTTTCATCTAAGCTCTAATTAATTTATTTTCAGCATCATATGGAGACTCTTCTACTATAGAAGCTTCATGCATTTTACCTAGAATATCTATTTTTAATTTTTGACCAACTTTAGCTAATTCTGGTTTTACCATTCCTAAAGCAATTGATTTATTTACTCTAAAGCCAAAATCTCCACTTGTGGCCCTGCCAACAACAGAACCATTATCATATATAGGATTATTTCCTAAAACATCAGCATCAGTTACTCCGTGTATTTCCATTGTAACTAATTTATTTGAAAAGCCTTTTGCTCTCCATTTGTCTAATGCCGCACGTCCTATAAAATCTCCTTTATTTGGGTGAACAAATCTATCTAGTCCTGACTCATAAGGTGAGTACTCAATTGATAATTCAGTTCCTACCAATTTATAAGATTTTTCTACTCTCAAACTATTCATAGCTCTAATTCCATATGGTTTTAAACCAAATTCTTTACCAGCTTCCATGAGTTGATCAAAAATATGATTTTGATATTCAATTGGATGATGTAATTCCCAGCCTAATTCTCCTACAAAGTTTACTCTCATTGCGCTGCATGGGGCTAAACCTATATTGATGTTTTGTGCGCTTAACCATTTAAATCTTTCATTAGAAAAGTCAGATCTAGAAACTTTTTGCATAAGTTGCCTAGCTTTAGGGCCAGATACTACTAAAACTCCCATACTATTTGTTAAATTTTCGTATTGAACCGTCCCATCTTTTGGCATCCATTTATGTATCCAGTCGTGATCAAGTCTTTGAAATGCTCCAGCAGAAACCAGATAAAAACTATCTTCAGCCTCTCTCATAATCGTAAATTCTGAATGAACACCGCCTTTAGTATTTAAAGCGTGGCAAAGATTAATTCTTCCAATTTTTTTAGGAAGTTTATTAGCAACAAGCTTATCTAAAAATTCTTCAGCTCCTGGGCCTTTAATTCTACATTTTCCAAATGCAGTCATATCTAGAAGCCCAACATTTTCTTTTACATTTTTACATTCACTCTCAACATTTTTAAACCAATTAGATCTTCTAAATGACCAATCATCTTCTTGTTTCTCCCCTTCTTTTGCAAAGAAGTTTGCTCTTTCCCAACCAAATTTTGCTCCAAAAACTGCTCCTAATTTTTTTAAACGATCATAACAAGGAGCTTGTCTTAAAGGTCGACCTGCCTCTCTTTCTTCATCAGGATAATGAACTGTAAATACATTCGCATATGCTTCTTCATTTTTAGCCTTTAAATAAGACTTAGTTGCATAGGAACCATATCTTCTTGGCTCTACTCCAAGCATATCTATTGTTGGCTCACCATCTATAATCCATTCTGCTAATTGCCAACCCGCACCTCCTGCAGCTGTTATTCCAAAACTATGACCTTCATTAATCCAAAAATTTTTTAATCCCCATGCAGGACCAACTATTGGATTTCCATCTGGTGAGTAAGCGATAGCACCGTTATAAACTTTTTTTACTCCGACTTCTCCAAAGGCTGGTACTCTTTTAATTGCTCCCTCAATGTGTGGAGCCAATCTATCTAAATCTTCTTGAAATAATTCATATTCACTATCTTTTGAAGGACCATCAACATAACAACATGGAGCACCTTTTTCATAAGGTCCGAGTAATAATCCTCCGGCTTCCTCCCTCATGTACCAAGAGTTATCACTATCTCTAAGGACTCCCATTTCAGGCTTGCCTTCTTTTCTTCTTTTTTGAATTTCTGGATGAGGTTCAGTAACAATATATTGATGTTCAACTGGAATAACAGGAATTTCCAAACCAACCATACGTCCTGTTTGTCTAGCGAAATTCCCACTACAAGAGACTACATGTTCACACTCTATATCTCCTTTATCAGTGTTAACTACCCAACCATCTTTTGTTTGTTTAATTGCTGTAACAGTTGTGTTTCTATAAATTTCAGCACCATAGTTTCTTGCTCCAGTAGCTAGTGCTTGAGTTAAATCTGCTGGTTGAATATAGCCATCTTCAGGATGTTGTATTGCTCCGACTAATCCTTCAATATTAATTAAAGGCCAAATTTCTTTTACATCTTCGGGTTTTAAAAATTTTACATCCACTCCTATAGTTTTAGCTACCCCAGCGTATTGATGATACTCGTCCATTCTGTCTTGAGTTTGAGCTAAGCGAATATTTGATACAACACTAAATCCTACATTTTTACCAGTTTCTTTTTCTAAAGATTTGTAAAGTTGAACTGCATATCTATGAAGTTGTCCAACTGAATAGCTCATATTAAATAAAGGCAATAATCCTGCAGCATGCCAAGTTGATCCTGAAGTTAATTCTTTTCTTTCGACTAACGCTACGTCTGACCAACCTTTCTTGGCTAAGTGATAAAGTACACTTACCCCTACAACACCACCGCCAACTACCACTACTTTTGTTTTTGATTTCATAGATTGTTTATTTTTAATAGAAGGTAATGATACGTCAAGATAATCTCACTTGCAAATAGTGGAAAAGTTGCAATTTTAATCGAATGTTTTAAGCTCTAAAACATTTCCGTTAGGATCTTCAATAAAAAATGTACTTTGCTCAAATTTTGTACCTTTAAATCTAGTATAAGGCTTATCAATATAATTTATATTTTGTGATTTCAGATTTGACTTTATTTGTTCATAAACTTCTTTTTTCAAATGAACTCCAAAATGAGGAACTGGGACATTACCCATATCAACATCGTGTCTTTCTCTAGGTAATTTCATTTTAGTTTGATGAAGAGTTAACTCGTTTCCCCAAAAATCTATATCAACCCATTTACCTTTTTCCCTGTTTCCAGTTTTACATCCCAAGATATCCGTATAAAACTTTTCTGTTTTTTCAATATCTCCAGCGGGGAGGGCTAAATGGAAAGAATTACTCATATGTAATTGTATATTTAATTCTTTAAATTTTTCAAGTAGGCACTATATATATTCATTAGATATGAATGATTTTATTAAATCTATAAAAGAAAGAGACCCTGCGGCTAAATCAACATTAAGTATAGTTTTGACTTACCCAGGAGTAAAAGCTATTTTTTTACATCAAATAGCAAACTTTTTTCATGTGGCTGGATTTGATTTAATTGCAAGAATAATTTCTCAAACAAGTAGATTTTTTACTGGCATTGAAATTCATCCAGGAGCAAAAATTGGAAAAAATTTATTTATTGATCATGGCATGGGTGTTGTGATTGGTGAAACTTCTGAAATTGGAAATGATGTTACTATTTATCATGCTGTCACCCTTGGAGGTATCTCTCCAAGTGTAGATAGTGAAAGGCAAAGAAATGAAAAAAGACACCCTACGATTGGAAACAAGGTAGTAATTGGATCTGGTGCTCAAATTATTGGGCCAGTTAAAGTTGGAGACGGATCTAGAATTGCTGCTAACGCTGTTGTAGTTAAAGATGTAGAAGAAAACACTACTATGGTAGGTGTTCCTGCAAAAGCGGTTAAAAGTGCAAACCAAGGAAATTTTAGGCCGTATGGTGTTGATCAAGAAGTAAAAGATGAGTAAAAAAAATTGGGATCCTAATTTAACTCCTGAACAAAATTATATTTTAAAACAAGAGGGTACAGAATCTCCAGGCTCGAGTGCTCTTAATAATGAAAAAAGAGAGGGCAGTTATCATTGCGTGGGTTGTGGAACAAAACTTTTTGAGTCGAAAACAAAGTATGAAAGTGGATCAGGTTGGCCATCATTTTTCGAATCTGTTCCTAATGTTTTTGAGGAAAAAACTGATATGATTATTGGTTATCCAAGAACTGAGTATCATTGTAAAAAATGTGGCGGACATCACGGTCATATTTTTGATGATGGACCTAAACCTACAGGAAAACGTTATTGCAACAATGGCGTTTGCCTAGTTTTTAAACCTAAAAGTTGAAAAGTTATTCACGCACTATATAAGTGTTTTGAATACAACCATATAAAAGTTTAAAGTTTATTTTGCCATGTCCACTAGACCAAGGCAACATAAATTTGTAAGACTTTCCTTTCATCCACCATGATAAGAAAAAATGTTCCCCATCTACTTTTTATAACCTTTCTTTTTTTATTTTTTAACATTAGCCAACTTCAAGCAAATTGGAAACCTGCAAAAAATGGAAACAAGATTATTTTAATTAGGCACTCAAAAGCGCCAGGATTTGGAGATCCCCCAGGGTTTAAACTTAAGGATTGTAAGACTCAGAGAAATCTTAGCAAAGAAGGAATAAAACAATCAGAAACAATTGGTAAATTATTTAAAATAAACCAAATTAAAATTGATCAAGTCTTAAGCAGTCAATGGTGCAGATGTAAAGATACTGCTAAATATGCATTTAAAAATTACAAAGAATTTCCAGCGCTCAATTCCACTTTTCAGCCGCCCCATGACAAAAATGCAAAGAACCAAATTAAAGAACTGAGAGATTATATTCAAAAGTGGAATGGGAATGGGGGTAACTTAGTACTAGTAACTCATTATGTAATAATTACAGCAATAACAGATGTAGTACCAAGATCTGGTGAAATTGTTATCATAGATAAAAAATTTAATACTCTTTCAACTATTTTAACTAATTAGAAAAAAATATAATAGGCAAAAATTGAAATAATCAAATATTCAATAGCTGTTTTAATCATTATTAAATATCTTTTATCACTAAATTTTGAATTAATATAAAGACTTAATCTTGCGAATGCTAAGTGAACCAAAATTATACTTACTACAATTCCAAGCAATGTTTGATAAAATGAGAAATTCTTTAACCCATAAAAGCAAGCAGCAATAAATGTTAACCAAGAGATATTTGAAACAAATAATGTAATTAACAAACCAGATCCTTTTTTAAAAATACTTTGAGATTTAATAAAAGTATAAGACCATAAAAGAGTAAATAAAAAGCCTATGTATTTAATTATCATGAGCCAATATTGTAATTGCGAGAGATATCAAAGGCAAATATAAAGAGAGTATGATTATTAAGCTAGTTTTTGCTTTTGGTGCTGGGTTTATAAGTTTTTTGACACCTTGTGTATTACCCATTATCCCAGGATATATCTCTTATATAACTGGTAAAAATTTAAATGAAATAGATCAAGATAAAAAAGTTGTCTTGTATAAAACGATTTTATTTTCTTTAGGATTTTCATTAGTATTCATAACACTTGGTGCTACAGCATCTGCAGTTGGAAATATTTTATTATTTTTATCTAACGAGTTAAGAATAGCAGCAGGAGTAATAATTATTCTTTTTTCTTTGCAAATGTTAGGTATTTTAAATTTTCAACTCTTAAATCAAGAAAAGCGAATAGATACAAAAGGATATAGGGATAATTATATATTTCCTTTTGTAGTAGGAGCAGCTTTTGCTTTTGGTTGGACTCCATGTATTGGTCCAATTCTAGGTTCTATTTTAGCTTTATCAGCCACTGACGCATCTATAAGCAAAGGAATTCTTTTGCTTTCTTTTTATTCTTTAGGATTAGCTATTCCTTTTATTTTATCTGGTTATTATATGAATAGTTTTTTAATTTCTAAAAAGGGTTTTGGAAAATATTACAACAGAATAACCAAAACTGGTGGAGCTATATTATTAATAACTGGAATTCTAATCGCGACTAATCAAATTCAAGTTATTAGTTATTATATTTTGACAATGTTTCCTTTCCTTACTAGTCTAGGTTAATGAACGATATAACTGTTCTTGGGATATTTGTTGCTGATATCAGTTTTTCAGGAAATAAAATTCCAAGCTCTGGGGAAACAATTTTGGGTGATAGCTATAATATTGGGCCTGGAGGAAAAGGATGTAATCAAGCTATAGCAATTTCAAGGTTGGGAGGAAAAGTAAATTTTATTTCTAAGTTAGGCAATGATGATTATGGCAGGCTTGCAATAGATAAACTTCAAAAAGACAATATAGATACCTCAAATATAATTATTTCTAACAATCACAAGACTGGGGTTGCTGGTATTCATGTAGATAGAAATACTGGAAAAAATGCCATTACTGTTGTTAGAGGAGCTCCTTCAAGTTTAACTACTAAGGAAATTGATATAAATTTAATTAAACAATCAAAAATATTTTTAACACAATTGGAAATCCCAATAGAGGTTACTTTGTACTGCTTGAAAGCTGCAAAAGAATTTGGCCTAATAAATATATTAAATCCTGCACCAGCATGTGAACTAAGCAGTGATTTTTTTAAGTTGGTTGATTACTTTACCCCTAATGAAACTGAAGCGGAGTTTTATACTGGAGTCAAAATCAACGATGAAAGTGATGCAAGAGTTAGCGCAAAAAAACTAATAGATATGGGAATTAAAAAAGTCATAATTACTTTAGGTGAAAAAGGATTATTTTATTCAGACGGTAAGGAAGAAATTTACTTGAAAGCAACTGCAGATAAAGCAGTAGATACTACGGGAGCAGGAGACGCATTTAACGGAGGATTTTCGTTTGCATTACTAAAAGGAAAAAAAATAAAAGAGTGTTTAGAAATAGCCAACAAAGTTGCCGGACTTTCTACTACAAAATTAGGCGCAGGTGACTCAATGCCAACTTTAAAAGATATTAATTTGAAGGTTTAAAAATTAAGCAAAGACCATTGTTGCAAAATCTTTTTCCAGTTGCGCTTGGCCCATCATTAAAAACATGGCCATGGTGGACTCCACACTTAGCGCAATGATACTCAGTTCTTACCATTCCAAATTTACGATCAACTTTTGTTTTAAAAGCTCCTGGTAAGGCTTCCGAAAAAGATGGCCATCCTGTTCCGCTATCAAACTTAGATGTGGAAGCAAACAATTTAGCCCCACAATTTGCACAATGATAAAAACCATCTCTTTTCTCCTTATTTAATTCACTTGAAAAAGGTTTTTCCGTTCCCTCATTAAACATAATATTCTTTTGTTCGTCAGTTAAATCTTTATTAAAAAGTTTTTTTGTTGCTGCCGAGATAAAGCTGAAGGGTAATAATAAAGAGGAAATCAGTGACAAACCTAAAACTTTTAAAAAGCTTCTTCTCATTATGATTCTAAAAGTTTATCTAATTCACCGGTTCTATTAGCTTCTTGGAGTCTATCGTTTCCTCCAATATAATGATCACCTATAAATATTTGAGGAATAGTTCTTGCACCATTTGTTCTTTGCAACATTTCTTTTGCCTTAGCAGGATCTTTCCATATATCTAGTTCCTGAATTTCTACATTTTTGGTTTTCAATAAAGCCTTGGCTGCTTCACAAAATGAGCAAGGATCTCCAGTGTACATTGTGACTTTTTTCATAGTTAATATATATCAGTAATTTTAATTTTTTCCCTGAGCTTTTTTCGCCCAAGTTTAAATTTTTTTCTATGCTTTATACTAGTGTTGTGAACTCTTTTTCTCCAAAGCCTAAATGAACCTGGCTTTAAATTTTTTCTCATTAATTTAATTACATCTGATTCTGTTTTTCCTGTTTTTTCTCTTATCTCTTCAAAGGTAATACGATCTGCCCATGCCGCCCAGATAACCCAATTATCATCTTTTTCTTTTGGCTCTGGATTTTTAACTTTTGTTTGTGGAATTAAACTTCTTTTTTTCATCAGTTTCTATATAATCGCTTTTAAAATGTTTCCAACAGATTTTTTAATTTTTATACAAATAATTTTATTTTTGTTTATTACTCCAGGTCCGCCGCGTGTTGTAATCGTTTCTCATACTTTAAATTATGGAATTAAAAAGTCTATATGGACTGCCTTTGGAGATATATCAGCGAATTTATGCCAAGGAATTTTGGTAGTTTTTTTCATTGGAACTTTTTTGAGTGACAATCCGGACATCCTTCAAACGCTAAAATGGACTGGAATTTTATATATCATCTATTTAGCTTATGATACTTACACATCAAGGATTAAAATGATTAACTCAAGAAGCAAGAGTCTTAAGTCTGTTTTTTCTTTTTATAGAGATGGTTTTCTGGTTGCAGGATTAAGTCCAAAATCAATAATATTTTTTGGAACAATATTCACATCGTTTATTGATTTTACTTTAAATTATACTGCTCAATTTTTAATATTAATAATTACTTACATATGTTTAGATTTTTTAACTTTAATGATCTATGCGTTTGCGGCAAACAAAGTATCTTTATGGTTTAAAGACAACCCAAAATTTTTAAATACAATCTCTGCGTGTGTATTAATTATTATAGCAATTTATATTGCTGTGACACAAAGTTTTTAATTTATTCTTACTGTTGTTTTCATCCTCATTTCTTGTTTAAATATTTGAAATTAATTAATTAATTAACAAAGGGGAACTAATGAATAAACTAGTAAAACTATTTACTATATTTATTTCAGCTATAACTTTAACATTAGCAAGTATCTCTTCATCTTTTGCAAAAGTTGAAGGTGAATACATTGTGTTAGGTTCAGCAATATCTCTTACAGGAAAATATTCTTCTAATGGAGTACACACTCAAAACGGTTACAACATGGCCGTTGAAAGAATTAACAAAATGGGTGGTGTAAAAGTTGGAGGAAAAAGCTATAAATTTGAAATCATCTATTATGATGATGAATCAAATCCTAAAAGAGCTGCTCAGTTAGCTGAAAGACTAATTAAACAAGATGGCGTTCATTACATGCTTGGACCATACAGTTCAGGTTTAACGAAAGCCATTGCACCAGTAACCGAGAAATATAAAATTCCTATGGTGGAAGCAAATGGTGCATCTAGATCTTTATTTACAAAAGGATATAAATATTTGTTCGCGGTGTTATCACCAGCTAACCAATACCTTGAAGTAGCTATTGATTTAGCGGTAGAAAAAAACGGCGGTAAAGGAGTAAAAATTGCTCAAGCGTTTGAACAAGATGCTTTCTCCCAAGACGTGAGACTTGGAATTTTAGATGCAGCAAAAAGAACTGGATCTGAGATCATTATCGATGACAAACTACCAAAAGAACTTAACGATATGGCAGCTACATTGGCTAAAGTAAAAGCTGTTAAGCCAGATGTACTCGTTGTATCAGGTCACACAAAAGGAGCACTAACTGCAATCAGACAAATTTCTGAAATGAAAGTTGACGTTCCTATGTTAGCGATGACACATTGTGATGCTGCAAAACTTTCAAAACAACATGGAAAGAAATCAGAATACGCACTGTGCGCTTCTCAGTGGCATAAAAACTTAAGCTATAAAGATAAGTTTTTTGGTTCAGGTAAAAAGTATGACAAAGACTTTAAAAAAGAGTTTGGTTATGCTCCACCTTACCAATCAGCTGAATCATCTGCTGCTTTGCTAGTATTTAAAGATGCGTTCGAAAGAGCAAATTCTTTTGATAGAGACAAAGTAAGAGATGCTTTAAAAACTACTGAAATGCAAACTTTCTATGGAAACATTAAATTTGGTCCTGGTGGTCAAAATACTGCTAAGCCAATGATCTTGTTCCAAGTAAGATGTAAAGGTGATGTGTGTGAGAATAAAGTTGTTGCTCCAACTAAATGGGCATCTGACAAATTCTACCACCCAATCCCTAAGTGGTCAGAAAGAAGTTAATAGCTTATAAATAATTTGAAAAAGCCCCTAGTTTTCTAGGGGCTTTTCTTTTATAAATTTTGAAATTTTATGGACTTTCTAATTTTTAAAGCTCCAATGTTAATGGTCCAAGCATCATTGGACGGAATTCTTCTAGGGATTTTATTTGCACTTATTGCCTACGGAATGGCTCTTCAGTGGGGGGTTATGAATATAATCAATATTGCACAAGGTGATTTAGTAATACTCGGAGGTTATATTGCATACACCATGTATCTTGCTGGAATTCATCCAGCTTGGGGAGTTATTGTTTCTCCAATTATAATGTATTTCGTTGGCTGGGCACTTTATAAATTAGTGATTAATAAAGTTGTGGATCGAGATTTATTTATTTCAATTTTAGCAACTTTCGGTATCGCTATTGTATTTCAACAGTTAATGAATTTTATTTTTGGTGCAGATGTAGTTGTTGCACAGTCTGAATATGGAACAACAATGTTATTTGATAATTCAGTTACCCTGCCAAATTCAAAAATATTCTCTGCTTTTATAAGCGTTTTATATGCAATAGCTTTGGTTGTTTATATGAAAAAATCTAGACTAGGACGAGCTATAAGAGCTACGGCGCAAAATGCTAGAGCTGCAAAAATTTTAGGAGTAGACACAGAAAAAGTTTATGCTGCAACTTTTGGGATTAATGCTGCGTTATGTGGGATTGCGGGAGCTCTAATTTCAATTACTCTTACCCTTCATCCTTATGTAGGACTTCCTTACACAGTTAGATCTTTTATGATAGTTATTGTAGCAGGTCTTGGCAATTTACCAGCTGTAGCTATTTCAGGAATGGGATTAGGATTATTTGAAGAGTTTGCAGATTATATTTTAGGAACAGAATTTAGAATTGGTGCAGTGTTTATGCTGCTAGTTTTCATCTTGGTATACAGAAGATTTAAATTATCAAAAAAAGAGAGTATTTAAAATGAAGAAATTATTAGTTATCTTTATTGTTTCAATTTTAAGCTTTTCAGCAAATGCAGAGACTAGATTTGGAGATTTGACAGAAATGCGTGACGATAGAATGCGAGGTAAAGATGGTAAGTGGGTAAGACCTCATCCTGGCCCTTTTATTTGGAATGGAATTGAAAGAGAACAAGGAGTTTTTTCTTGGGAAGAAGCAGATAAATATGTTGTTTATGCACAAGAGCATAATCAAAAAACTTTAGCAACTATCTGGCCTCATGCTAATTGGGAGCAAAAATCATGCAAAAGAAGAAAGGCAAATAGCCCATTTGGAAGAAAGTTTACAAAATATTTGAGCAAACCTTGTTCAATGGAAAATTATAAAATTTTTCTTACTAAATTAGTGGATCGCTATGATGGCGATGGAAAAAACGATATGCCAGGATTAACTAAG
>CACHKS010000003.1:0-64455 GCA_902580485.1 uncultured Pelagibacteraceae bacterium | reverse complement strand
GCTTAATCTCTTCTTGCAGTTCTAGCTTTTTAGCTTTTAGTTCGTTCTCATAATCAGACTTTAATTTATTTTGGATCTCTTTTTTTTCTCGCTCCATAATTTGAATTTTAAGACGTTTTTGTTTTTCTCTTTCTTCTTGAATAACCTTTTTAATCTCTGAAATTTTATTGGATATTCCTTGAAAAAAGTTCTGAAGAGATCTATCTAAGTTAAAATTAAACCTAATAGCTGATTTGAATTTCTCATTAGCTTTAATTAAACCAAGTATTACTGCTCTAGTTTTTTTTGGAGATTTGGATCTCTTCTTTCTTTTGTTTTTTTTTGTCTTGTGTTTTTTTCTTTTTTTTGAAGTCTTCTTACTCTTTTTTTTTAAAGCAAATTTTTTAACCTTTTTTTTGAGGTATCTTTTTTTTGATTTTCTTTTCTTTTTTTTCATACCTGTATTTAATTAAATATCAGGTTTTATGAATATATATAGTCTCTTGTTCTGTGAGCTGATTGAAAGTTTTTCACAATTTGTAATTGAAAAACAGCTAGGTCCCTATATCTAAAAGCCGCAGCACAACTTGCTAAATAAAACTCCCACATTTTTAAAAATTTCTCATCAAAAAGGTCTTTTACTTCTTTTCTTTTTGCCAAAAATCTTTCCAACCAACTTTCTAGTGTTTTGTCGTAATGTCTAATAAGAGTTTCTGTATCTGCCACTATTAAACCTGTTTTTTCTATAGGTTCTATTATTTGACTAAATGATGGACAAACTCCTCCTGGAAAAATGTATTTGTTTATAAATTTATTGGGGGGAGAAGGCTTATCGACCACACCTATAGTATGTAACAAAAATATACCGTCCTCTTTAAGTAATTTATTCATCGATTCAAAGAAAGCTTTATAAAATTTTTTTCCTACGTGTTCAAACATTCCCACAGAATAAATTCTATCATACTGACCGTCAATTTCTCTGTAGTCGGCTAATTCAAAATTAACTTGATTGTCTAAACCCAGTTCCTTGCCTTTTTTTCTACAATAATTAATTTGATTTTTGCTTAAAGAAATACCCGTAACCTCACAACCTTTTTGTTTTGCAATTTCAAAAGCCATTCCTCCCCATCCACACCCGACTTCTAAAATTTTTTGACCTTGTTTGATATCTAATTTTTTTAGGATATGGTTTATCTTATTTTTCTGAGCCTCTTCTAATGTTTTCGTATCATCCTTCCAATAGGCGCATGAATATAATCTGTGATCTCTATCTAAAAATATATCATAAAGTTTTTCACCCTTTTCGCCGCCAATATCATAATGATGCTCGGCATTTTTTCTAGACTTACCAGGTAAATTAAAATTCGATAAATATCTCCATATCTGAAATATTCTTTTTGAAATATAGCTTGCTGAATTTACCTCTCGTCTTCCTAAATTTTTAACTAAATCCATTAAAAATTCTTTCAAAGATGCGTTCTCAATTAATATTTCATTTCTCATATAAGCTTCAGGAAATTCTAATTCTGGGTCTAAAATAAGTTTCCAATTTAAGCTTTGATTTAGTAATTTTATAGTAATTGGATTATCTCTTCTTGGATTTCCACAAATATATTTCTGGCCATTGGAGTCAATTAAAATTATTCCTCCTTCTTTTTTATAAATGTTAGAAAATACTCTCGCTAAAATCATATCTAAGCCGCTAAATTATCCTCGATTACAAATTTTAAATTATCTAATTTATCAATTAATTCTTTTTTTTCTTTGGAGTTTAAAAGAGTCAAGGGAGGTAATAAATTTTTAAAATTATTATCTTTTGTAGACATATAACTATGTAGAGCTGATATCAAATTATATCCATCAAACACTTCCCTAACTGCAATTAATTTATCATTTTGTGTTTGTTTTTCATTTTTTTCAAATTCATCAAATACTTTTCTAGCAAGTGGTGCTGTCACATTACAAATAGCAGATATAATTCCACTATTACCCATCTCTAATCCTTTTAGTAATTTTTTTTCTGTTCCTGGAAACATCAAAAAATTTGGTAGCTTTAAATTTTCATATAAATTTGAAGTTGAGTCTTTACATCCAATAATATTATCTGGAAAAGCCTTAACAAGTTTAGTAACGGCTTCAACAGAAAATTTATATCCACTTAGTAATTCAAAGTTATATAAAACAATTTTTATTTTAGGCATTTTAGAAATGATAAATGAATAAAAATTAAATACTCCTTCGTCTGTATTGCCTTTATAATATGCTGGAGGCATTATTAGAAAATCTTTAAAACCATATTCAAAACCATATTTTATTAAATCTGTTGTTTCTTTTAAAGAATTGCATCCAGTCCCTAAAAAGAATTTTTTTTTTAATTTATGGTTTGAAATTTTACTAATTAGATCCTTTTTTTCAGAAATTGAAATTAGCTGGCTCTGACCTGTGGAACCAAAAAATATAGCCCCATGCAGACCGTTATTAATTGTAGATGCTGCATGTGCAATCGTAGCATCCACATTTAATGAATAATCATTGTTTAAAATACTACAAGTTGCTGAATATACCCCTCTAGTTATCATAATCTTACCTAATTTATTTTATCTAAGTTATATAGTTAGAATCAAGTATGAAAATTCTTTGTATTAACACCAGAAAAGGTATTGGGGATCAAGTTCTATTCGTTTCTTATATTCATGCTATATCAAAAAAATTTAAAACTCCGGTTTCTTTACTAGCTAAAGATAGCTCTAAGGCTAAAGATCTTTTTGCGGAAGATAATCACATAAATGAAATAATTACTCTTGAAAAAGAAATGGATGGTATAGGTGGAATTTTAAAATTAAAAAATGATTTAAAACAAAGAAATTTTGATAAAATTTTCATTTTTAATTCTTCTTTAAGATATAACTTAATCGCAAAATTAGCAGGTATTAAATCTATTTATCAATATCCTTTGTTTAGAAGTAAAGATAATATTGTACTTAGTGCAAAAATTTTTACTGAAGATATAATTAATCAGGTTGTTTCCACTGAACCCAATTTAATAATTAAAAAAACTGATAATAGTTTAGATAAAAATTTTAAACATCTTTGTTTAGGAGTAAGTGCTTCAGGCCCAACAAAAAGATGGGACATTAATAATTATATAAAACTAGCTGAAAAAATTAATAAAAAAATAAAATGTAAATTTTATATAGCTGGTGGAGAAAATGATATTAATCTTATAAATAAATTTAAAAATTCAAGTGTGGGGAAAAATTCTTTTTCTTTTGAAAAAATGACCATTAAAGAAACTTTACAAATAATTTCAAATTGTGATTTATATATAGGAAATGATACGGGTTGGGCACATATATCTGTAGCTTTGAAAGTTAAAGCACTTACAATTTTCTGCGATAGCCCTGTCGCTGCATATGGTTCATACAGTTCAAAAATGATTACTGTCGAGCCTGAGGGAGTCATGAAAGGTACTACTACCCATGATACTCTTGGAAAAGATAAAATTTCGTTCGAAGAAGTTTACTATAAATCAATTAAAATCCTTAACTAAAATCAGTTTTAATTATTTTATCTACTGCTTGATTTACAAGTTTGCTTAATTCTTCAGTCTTTACATCAGTGTTCTTATCTGGGTGAATTTTTTGCTGTAGTTTTTTTGCTACTTTCAATACTTCTTCTTTAGAACATCCTTTTTTTAGTCCCAACAACTTATAAGCCTCGTCTACTGATACGCTTGATGAACCTTGAGGTTGATTAAACTGACCTTGGGAAAACCTCCCAGAATTTTTTAAGAATTGAATTAATCTCCATAATTGAAACATTTGCAAAGCTGTAAAACCTTTAATTTTTAATCCGCTTAAAATTACAAATAAAAAAGGTAAGGAGAATAAAAACTTTCCACCTATAGTAAATAAAGCTGCAAGAATTAAAGATAAATATACTGCAATTTTTTTAAGAGTAAGAGCAATTTTTTTTGAACTTGCTCTAGCAAATGCATTTAATAAAAGATAAATAATGACAAAAATGATAGTTCCAATCAAAATCAAATTCATATAACTTTTTACCATGAAAACTCCTAAATTGAAAAAAATAGAATCTGTAAAAAAACATCATGGCATATCATTAGAAGATGATTATGCATGGGTAGATCAACCTAATATTTTAGAGGTGTTAAAAGATCCAAGTAAATTATTGCCTGAAGTAAGGAATTATATAGAAGAAAATAATTCTATTACAAAGGATTATTTTAAAGATGTAAAAAATTTACAAAAAAATCTTTTTAATGAAATTAAATCTAAAATAAAATTAGATGATACTTCATTAAAATTTAAAGACAAAAAATATTATTATTGGGCTACAACTGAAGCTAAAGGTAATTACGGAAAAAATATCAGACAACTTATAGACGGCTCTAAACCTGAAGAAATTTATTTCGATGGCGATTTAGAAAAGAAGAAATGTGGTTCAGAATATTTCGGTTTAGGAAGCATAAGCGTTTCTCATTGCGATAAATATATGGCTTATTCTTTGGACCTTAAAGGATCTGAATATTTCACAATTTATCTAAGAGATCTAGATATTAATGAAAATGAAATGGATATCATTGAAAATACTAGCGGAAGTATAACTTGGTCTTTAGATAGTAAAAGTTTTTTTTATTCAAAACTAGATAAATTTCATAGACCTAGACAGATCTATAAGCATAAAATAGGAACACCTGTTAATAGTGATAAATTAATATTTCAAGAAAAAGATGAAACTTTTACTTGCGGTATAAGTTTAAGCTCAGATGAAAAATTTTTCATAATTTCATCATCCGATCATATCACTACGGAAGAATATTTTTTTCCATCAAATACAAATTCTATTAAACCAGTTTTATTCCAAAAAAGAGAAAAAGATGTTCGGTACTCAATAGACTCTTGGAAAGAGTATTTTTATATCCAAACAAACAAAGATGCGAGAGATTATAAAATTCTTAGATGTAAAATTAATGATATTAATAAACTAGAAGAATTTATTCCTGCAAAAAAAGAAACAATTATTGGATCTCTAGAGTTTTTAGATGATTTTATTATTCGAAGTGAAAAAACGGATGCTATTCCAAAATTATTTATAAGAAATATAAAAACAGATGAAGAAGAGGAAATAAAAATTTCAGATGAAACGATAGGTTGTCCTGCAGCGTCTTTAATGGAAAAAAATAGAAACACTTCTAAAATTAGAGTTAGTTGGGAAAGTATGAAAACTCCAGGTAAAATTTATGAATATGATATTTTAACAAAAGAAAAAAAACTTGTGAAAGAAACTGAAATTCCTTCAGGTCATGATCCAGATAAATATGTTGTTGAGAGAATAAAAGCTAAATCTCATGATGGCAGAATGATCCCTATTAGCTTATTACGTTTAAAAAATTCTAAACAAGATGGAAAACAAAAAATTTTACTTTACGCTTATGGAGCTTATAAACATAGTGTCTCTCCTTCATTTAGTGCCTCAAGATTTTGTTTGGTAGATCGAGGAATAACTTTTGCAATCGCACATGTTAGAGGAGGAGGTGATCTTGGCGATGTCTGGCATGAAGAAGGAAAAAAGAAATTAAAAAAAAATACTTTTTTAGATTACATTGCATGTGCTAATCATTTAATTGATCTTAGATATACTTACAAAGGTGGAATTTGTTTTTACGGTGGATCAGCTGGTGGACTCACTGGTGGAGCACTGGCTAACATGGCGCCTGAATTATTTTTTTCAATGCTTCTACTTGTACCTTTTGTTGACACTATGACTACTATGCTAAATGAAAAACTGCCACTTACTCCTGCTGAATGGGAATTATGGGGAAACCCAATTGAAAGCAAAGAATACTTTCAATATATTTATTCTTACTCTCCTTATAATAATCTTGATAATAAATCTTACCCTTCTATGCTGATTACTACTTCTCTTTTTGATAATAGAGTTTTGTATAGCGAACCTATTAAATATATTGCGAAATTAAGGGATGTTAAGACTGATGAAAATCCTCAACTGTTAAAATGTAAAATGGAAGCAGCTGGTCATGGAGGTATGAGTGGACGTGATAACGCAATAACTGAGTTAGCTGAGGAATATAGTTTTATTTTAAAAACTGCTAAAATTTATGAGTAAGAGTCCCTAAAAACAATTTTTGCTACTAAATCCTATTACTGTATTTTTTGGATTTATTTCAAATTTTCTTTCACATTTAATCTTAAATTTCTCATCAATATAAATATAATTTCTATTTCTTGATTCTAAAAATTCTATTTTGTCAGGCTGTCCATAAACAATTTTCAGCTCTGACTCGGATTTGTTTAGCCACTTGCTCAATTCCCTTTCTTCTTCCATTGTTTTTTCATCTATTTTTTTAGAGACGGTCTGACAAGCGGTCAGAGAAAGTAAAAAAGTAAATATAATTAAAAAAACAAATTTTTTTTTAGCCATAACAATCATTTCATTTTATACCTTAAACTTATAAACAGAAATATTACCTATAGGTTGTAAAATGTCAAAAAACCTAACTTTTAAAGGATTTTTTCATCGAATCGGAGTATTCAAGATTTAACGGAGGTAGAATTATTATGATGGAAAAATATTTTGAATACAGAAAGCATAAAACTAATTTTAAAACAGAAGTAATTGCTGGAGTGACCACGTTTCTTACGATGGCATATATTATGTTTTTAAATCCTTTTATTCTCTCTGGTGAATTTGCAGGACCTGAAAAAGGGTTCTTTGACTTTGGAGCAGTTTTTACTGCAACAATACTAGCGACGGCTCTGGCATGTTTCATAATGGCGTTTTATGGAAAGACATGGCCTGTAGGATTAGCTCCTGGAATGGGAATTAATGCTTTTGTTGCTTTTGGAGTAGTTGGTAGTATGGGTTATACGCCTCAAGCAGCACTTGGTGCAGTGTTGGTAGCCGGTGTATTATTTTTAATTATTTCATTAACACCAATCAGAGCATGGCTAATTAATTCAATACCTAGAAGTTTGAAACTTGGAATAGGTGCGGGTATTGGATTATTTTTAGCAATTATAGGACTGGAGATAATGGGTGTGGTTGGAGATCATCCAGTAACACTTGTTACGATTGGAGATATTAAAAACCCATTAGTTCTTCTTGGATGCTTGGCTTTTGTAGTAATGGTTGTTTTAGAAAAAATGAAAGTTAAAGGTAATATAATAATTGGTATACTTGTATTTAGTATTATAGCTTGGGGTACAGGCTTAGCTAAATTTAATGGTGTTGTAGGATCAATTCCTCCAATGACTTATCTTTTTGCTTTTGATCTAAAGGCTGCTTTGACAGCTAGTATGTCTACAGTAATATTTACTTTATTATTTATCGATTTCTTTGACACTGCAGGGACATTAACTTCGGTTGCGAATGTAGCAGGTAAAGTAGATAAAAAAGGTAAAGTTCAAGATATTAACAAAGCAATGCTTTCTGACAGTGTAGGATCAGTTGCTGGTGCTTTCATGGGAACTTCAACTGTCACAAGTTATGTTGAGTCTGGTGCGGGAGTTAAAGCTGGTGGCCGAACAGGAATGACTTCTTTAGTTATAGGAATATTATTCCTAGCTTGCTTATTCTTTGCGCCATTAGCAACTAGTTTACCGAAAGAAATTGATGGTGCTGCTTTAGTATACGTAGCTGTACTGTTTGTTAGAAACATCACAGACATCGAGTGGGATGATATAGCAGAGTCAGCTCCAGCTGTTTTGGCTATGATTACTATGCCGCTCACTTATAGTATTAGCAACGGGATTGCTTTAGCATTTATTGCTTACGCTTTAATTAAAATACTAACTGGAAAGTTTTCAAAAACATCTCCAGCTATTTGGGTTATTGCAGTGTTAAGCGTTTTAAGTTTTTATGTAGCTTAAAAAAAATTGAAGGGCTAGCGAAAGCTGGCCCTTAATTTTTGTGTTTTTTAATTAAATCATCTATTTTTATTTCTTCATAACGCTCAAAAGGTTGAACTATCCACGGATTGCTATTTAATTTTTGAGCACAAAAATCTGGTTCAAAAGTAGAGTCTTTCTTTTTCCACAAAACAGCTGTTTTAATATTTTTTATATTTCCTTTTAAAGGAGGATAATTATTCAACCAAAGAATACTTTTATTTAATGTAACTCCAGTATCTGACAAATCATCACATAAAAGAATGTTTCCTTTCATGTCTTGAACTGTAGAACTCATCTCTCGAGAAAATACTAATTCTCCTTGCTGATCTTCAATTCCCTTGCCTGAATAAGACTCCACCGCTAGGTAAGCACTTTTTAATTTAAATATTCTGCTTAATACGTCAGTGATAGGTAAACCGCCTCTTGCAATTCCAATTAATAAATCTGGTTTATAACCACTTTTATGGATTTGAATTGCTAACTTTTCTACAATTAGATTATACTCTTTCCAATCTATGATAAGTTTGTCTGCCATAGAAAAAAGTAAATGATTTTAGAGGAGTTGTAAATGAAAGCTTATTGGGTGTGTATATACGAAAAGATTGATAATGCAGAAAAATTAAAGGAATACGCAGTTAAAGCTAGGCCGGCAGTAGAAAAATTTTCTGGAAAATTTCTGGTTAGAGGTGGAAAAAATAGAAAAAATGATGGAATTGAATCTCCTAGAACAGTTGTAGTTGAATTTCGTGATTATAACACTGCTGTAGAGTGTTATGATTCTGCAGAATATCAAGAAGCACATGATATTCTTAAAGGACATGTTGTAAGACATCACCAGATAGTAGAAGGTAGTTAATATTGGATAGGCTCATTATCTATTGATCTCCAAAGATACCATGTTGCTACAGAACAATAAGGAGTAAATTTTTTATAAAGTTTATCTAAAAAACTTTTTGGAGGGAAATATTTCTTATTATAATTATTGGATATAGCTCGTAAAAGACCAATATCCTGTAAAGGCCAAATATTTGATCTATTAAAAGTAAATAATAAAATCATTTCAGCTGACCATCTTCCTATTTGTCTCAGTTCAGATAAATATAAAATTGCCTCTTCGTCATTCATTTTTTTAATTAAATGAGGTTTAAATTTTTTATTGATTATTTTTTTGGCTAAGTCTTTAATACCCCTTACTTTTTGTCTACTCAAACCACATCTTTTTAGATTTTGAGATGATAATCTATGAACATTTTTTGCGTTAATTTTACCATTGCAGCTCTTTTCGAATTTTAAAAAAACAGAGTTAGCTGCTGCAACACTTATTTGTTGACCTATTATACTTTTGCATAGTGAATAAAAAACATCATTTCTTGTTATGAGAGCCCCATCTTTATAACTATTAATTAATTTTTTCATTACCTTGTCTTTTTTAGACAAAGAAGCTTTTGCCTTATTCCAATAACCTGGTTTTCTCATGCCCGTGGATTAATTATTTGTTTTTTAAGCTGGGACTCTCTAACAAATATTATTAAAGAGCTTGCGATGACCAATAATGCTCCAAACAAGGTTAGAATCTTAGGAACTTCAGTCCAAATTAAGAATCCGAAAACAATTGCAAATACTAAGCTTAAGTATTTTATAGGTGTGACTAAGGAAGCTTCAGCTAATCTATAGCTTTGAGTTAATAAAAGATTTGCTATGCTTCCGCATAAACCCATTACTATAAAAATTATCAAGTCAATTGATGTTGGCATCTTCCATTCTACAAAAAATATTGAACCTAGACCAAGTAAAGTACAGAGAAAAGTAAAATAAAAAGCAATTGTATAATTAGGTTCAGTTTTTGATAAAGATCTAACACTTATTGCTACACAAGCAAAAAAAATACAAAAAACTATTGGAGTGATGTAGTAATAATTCAAATCAATAAAAGCTGGCTGAACTATTAATAACATTCCAATAAAACCTAAAAATACAGCTGACCATCTTTTAATTCCAACTTTCTCAGACAAAAAGAAAATCGAAGCAATAGTAACGAATATCGGTCCTCCAAATGTTAAAGACACAACATCGGCTAAAGGTAATTCCCTCAGTCCAATAAATAATGCAATGATAGCCGCAGCACCAGTGATAGCACGGAACGCATGAAGACCTGGCCTAGATGTTTTATAAAAACTTAATAATTTATTTTTAGGTATAATGAAAAAAATTGGAATAAACCCAATAAAAAATCTTAAAAATAAAACTTGTCCAACAGGATAGTAATCAAGCCATTTTACGCAGATATCCATTATAGAAAAGCAAATTACGCTTCCTACCATGTACAATACGCCTATTTGATTTTGTGTTAACAATTTAATATCCTCCTTAATTCTAGACATATTAAATAACTTATGAAGAAATGTACAACACTTGGGCTGGGCTGCTTTTGGAAACCTGAGGAAAACTTTAAAGACAAACCTGGAATTATAGAGATAGAAGTAGGTTATGCCGGAGGGATCAATCCTAATGTTACTTACGAAGAAGTATGTAGTGGAAATACTGGCCATGCAGAAGTTGTAAGAATTACTTATGATGACAAAATAATTTCTTTTAAAAAAATATTAGATCTATTTTTTAAAATGCATGATCCAACTCAAAAAGATATGCAATATCCTGATGTTGGAACACAATACCGTAGTGAGATATTTTATGAAACAGACGAGCAGAAAAAAGAAGCTGAGGAAGTTTTAATCGAAAAGAACAAAGAGTTTAATGGAAAAATTCAAACAAACATTTCAAAGGTAAAAAATTATTGTAAAGCTGAGGAATATCATCAAAGATACATAGAAAAAAATAGAAGATGAAAAACTTAGTATCTACAGACTGGTTAGAAAAAAATTTAGAAAACGTAAGAATTTTGGATGGAAGTTGGCATTTGCCAGCCTCTAATAGAAATGCTCAAAATGAATTTGAATTAGCTCATATAAAAAACTCAAATTTTTTTGATATAGATAAAAACTCTAATCAGAAATCTAATTTACCACACATGTTGCCCGAAAAAGAGATATGGGAAAAAATTATTTCTGAATTAGGAATAAAAAATTCTGACCATGTAGTTATATATGACAATTCAGACGTTATCAGCTCGTGCCGTGTTTGGTATACCTTTTTATATTTTAATCACGATTCAAATCTAGTTTCAGTTTTAGATGGTGGTTTAAAAAAGTGGTTGAAGGAGAAAAAACAAGTAACAAAAGATATCAAAGCGTTTAAAAAAAGTTCATATTTAGCTAATGAAAATAAGTCTTTAGTTTTAAATAAAGAACAAATAAATGCTAATATTGAAAATAAATCTTTTGAACTAGTTGATGCCCGTGGTAGAGAAAGATTCTTAGGTATACAGCCCGAAGCAAGAAAAGAATTAAAAGGTGGTAATATAAAGAACTCAAAAAACATGCCTTTTACAGAATTATTAAATATCAGTGATCATACTTTTAAAAAAAAAGATGAATTAATATCTATTTTTGAGAAAAATAAAATTGATCCAAATAAAAAGATAGCATTTACTTGCGGATCAGGAATAACTGCATGTGTTTTAGGGTTAACTAATTCTATCATAAGTGGTAGAAAACCCGTTGTCTATGATGGTTCTTGGGCAGAATACGGATTAAAATAAAAAATGAAAACAGCATCGAAGTTAAAAACATTTTTAATAATTTTTTTTATTGCAATTTTTGTCATAATAGCTGCAAGACACTTTATTGGTTTACATTTTAAGAAAAAATTTAGCGTAAGGCCTGCACCCGGAGTAATTGTAAGCAAAGTAGAAAAATCACTATTTTATAAAAGTATAGAAACATTTGGAACTGCTATTGCTCAGAGCTCTAAAGTATATAGGGTCCAAAAAGATAATATAGTCGGTAATTTAAATATTGAAAATAGATTTGTAAAAAAAGGTGAAATAATAATTGCTTTAAAAGATGGAAAAAATATTGTTGCTGACTTCGAAGGTAAAGTAGGAAAAAGAGAGATTGCTCAAGGTGTTCTTGGATCGAATAGTCTAATCGTAACTCTTGATGATCTAAAAAAAATCGTAATTGACATTAAAGTTCCAGAAAACTATGTAGGTATTTTAAAGCCTAATTTGAAAGCAGAAATAATAAATTCAGCTTTTAATAAAACATTTAAAGGTAAAGTTGAGTCAATTAGTTCAAGAATAGATCCATCTACTAGATCAATCTTAGCGAGAATTATTGTAGATAATTCAAATTTTGAAATTATACCTGGTCAATTAATGACTGTAAAAATAATTTATGATGAAATAAATCAGATCGGTGTCCCGGAAAGTGCTGTGACTATTCAGGGAAATACTGCTTTTGTTTATATTGTAAACGCCAATATCGCTGAAAAAAAAAATATTAAGATGGGAAAAAGAAACTTTGGTAAAGTATCTGTAGTTTCAGGAATAGATGAAGGTGATATGGTTATTAGTGAAGGTATATCTAAAGTTAGAAATAAATCTAAAATTAAAATTATAAATCCATAAGATAAATATGTTTTTAACAGACCTATCTATTAAAAGACCTGTTGTAGCATCAGTAATGAGTTTGGTGCTTGTTATTTTTGGACTAGTAACTTTTCAGGAAATACCCACAGACGAACTACCTGATGTTCAGCCACCTGTCGTTACAATTCAAACTGAATATAGAGGAGCGTCAGCAGAAGTTGTAGATACCCAAATAACTCAAAAAATAGAAGATTTTGTTGCTGGAACACCAGGACTTGAAACTGTTGATTCATTCAGTGAAGATGAAAGCTCAAGAATAACCCTAACATTTGAAACTGATTTAGATCTCGATAATGTTGCTAATGATGTAAGAAGTTCGGTCTCAAGAGTCTTAGATAATTTACCAGATGGCGCGGGACAACCTGAAATATTTAAACAAAGTGCAGGAATGAGAACTACCATGTGGCTTTCCTTTAATTCAGAAATAATGACAGATTTAGAGTTAACAGATTATGCAGACAGGTATTTAACTGATATTTTTTCTACAGTTGATGGCGTCGGTAGAGTGCGTTTAGGAGGAGAGAGAGAACTTTCTTTGAGAGTTTGGTTAGATCCTATTGCGCTTGCAGCAAGAGATATAACAACTCAAGAAGTAGAACAGGTTTTAAATAGAGAAAATGTAGAATTTCCTGCAGGAAGAATTGAGTCTAAAGATATTGATCTCACAATAAAATTAGATAAAGCTTATAAAAATTTAGAAAATTATAAAAAATTACCTCTTAAAAGAGCAAAAGATGGTTCTATAATTACACTTGGAGATGTTTCTCGAGTAGAGTTAGGCGCCGAGTCAACTAGAACTTTATTTAAAGGAAATGGTAAACAAGTTGTAGGAATTGGGATATATCAACAGTCCGATGCTAATACGATTGCTGTAGCGAATGGCATTAAGAAAAAGATTAATGAAGTAATACCCTCCCTGCCACCTAGTACAACGCTTGAAGTTTCGTTTGATAGAAGTAATTATATTAAAGCTGCTATTTATGAAGTGTATAAAACTTTGTTCATAGCATTAATTTTAGTAACAATAATAATTTATCTATTTTTAGGAAACATAAGAGCTCTTGTTGTCCCGTTAATTGCATTACCTGTTTCTTTGATCTCAACTTTTTTATCTATTTATATTTTTGGTTTCTCCATTAACCTTTTTACACTTATGGCTCTAGTATTAGCTATTGGGATTGTAGTAGACGATGCAATAGTAATGTTAGAAAATATTGTAAGAAGAATAGAGTTGGGTGATAGTCCTCTAGTAGCAGCCTACAAGGGAGCAAAGCAAGTATCCTTCGCTATTATAGCTACAACAGTGGTATTAGTAGCAGTTTTTGTTCCTCTAATCTTTATAAAAGGTATCACTGGAGTTTTGTTTACTCAAACTGCAATTACCTTGGCTTCTGCAGTAATAATTTCTAGTTTTGTAGCTCTTTCTTTAAGCCCAATGCTTGGAAGTAAATTTTTAAAGAAAAATATGAACAAATCAAAAATTGTATTAAAATTTGAAAAATTTTTAAAAAATTTAACTCAACTTTACAAGATATCTCTCTTAGGTTGGATAAAAAAAAAGAAAATAATAACATCCTTTTTAGTAGGAACACTATTTTTAACTATTTTTTTATTTAATTTTGCTCCAAAAGAATTAATAGCTCCAGAGGATAGAGGAGCCTTCTTTGTAATTGTAAAAGCCCCACAAGGATCAGGTTTTAATTTTACAAAAACTAAAGCAGAGGAAATTGAGAAACTCTTACTTCCTGAAGTAGGTAAAGGAGAGTACAGAAAACTTATAATGAGAGTACCAGGATTTGGAAGATCAGCAAAACAGGTTAATAGCGGTTTTATTATAGTGCTTCTAGAACCTTGGTCAAAAAGAGATCGGCATGGAGTTAAAATAATGAGAGAGTCATTTGGAAAGATAGGAAAGGTTCCTGGAGTTCTAGCATTTCCCATCATGCCACAAGGAATTCGAACTGGAGGAGTAGAAAGTCCTGTTCAATTTGTAATATTAGGCAATACTTACGATCAACTTATTAAGTGGAAAGAAATTATAAAAAAAGAAGCAAGAAAGAATCCAGGCTTAGTATCAATACAAGATGACTTTGATTTGAACAAACCTCAACTCAATGTCCAGATAAACCAAAAAAAAGCAGCCGACTTGGGAGTTTCTACTGAAGACATAGGAAGAACAATTGAAACTATTTTTGGTTCAAAAAAGGTTACTAATTTTACTCAAGATGGAAAAGAATATTCAATTATTCTTCAAGGAGACATAAAGGATAGACAAGAACCTGACAGTATCAGCAAAGTATTTGTTAGATCAAAAAATAATGGAAAGCTAGTTTCTATATCTAATTTAGTTGAGTACAATGAAGAAGGTCAGTCTCCTTTTTTAGCAAGATATAATAGACAAAAAGCAGTTACAATTTCCGCGAGACTAGTGGGGGACTATTCATTAGATGAGGCATTAAAGTTTTTAGTTAATGTTGTGGAAGAAAATATTCCTCAAGCTCAAATAGCTTACAAAGGTGAGAGTGAAGAATATAAAAAAACAAACACCGAATTATATATTATTTTTGCTTTGGCCCTAATTACGGCCTATCTTGCTATGTGTGCTCAGTTTGAAAGTTGGAAACATCCACTCACAATTATGTTAACTGTTCCTATGGCTATCCTTGGAGGATTGCTAGGTATTCTGGTCGTAGGGTCCTCCTTAAATGTTTATAGCCAAATAGCATTAATAATACTGATAGGGTTATCCGCGAAAAATGGAATTTTAATTGTTGAGTTTGCAAATCAATTAAGAAAAGAAGGAAAAAATTTAGAAGTAGCAGTATTTGAGGCAGCAGCCATCAGATTAAGGCCAATCTTAATGACTAGCCTCTCTACTATTATAGGTGTGTTACCACTTATCATAAGCTTTGGACCTGGTGCAGCAAGTAGACTGACAGTGGGAATTACAATATTTGCTGGAATGATATTTTCTACTTTTTTTACTCTTTATGTAATACCAACTATCTACACAATTGTTGGAAAAAATACTCAAAGAATTGATGCTGTAGAAATTGAGCTAAATAAACAACTTAAAAAATAATATATTTATTTTTATCTAGATTTTTTTTACAAAGCGTAAGTTGTTTTCTGTATTTACTTGCCATATCTCTCACTGACTTAGCATAAATAACGGCTTTTTTATCTTTTGAATAATTTTTATAATCTCCCCAGCCTTTATAATAAGCTAGATATTGTCTGTAGGCATCTTTCTTAGATATTTTTAATATCTTAGAAGTTTTATGAATATACCAACCTATAAAATCAACTGAGTCTTTAAAACGAGCCCGCGTTGCTAATGGATTGTCAGTTTCTCTTTTATATTGCTCCCAGGTTCCTTTTACAGCCTGAGAATAGCCAAAAGAACTCGATGGTCTTTTAAAAGGTATTACTTTAAATAATTTTTTTCTAGGAGGTTTAGCTAGCCAATTGAAATCACTCTCCTTTTTTACAAAAGCAAGTTGTAAGTGAATAGGTGCTCCCCATTTTTCATATGAAGCTTTAGCGTGTTTATACCAAAGATATCTTTCTTCAAAGATTGCACAGCTATTTTGAGTATTTTTTGGGATAGAAGAACAGGCAGTAACAAAAAATAATAAAATTAATAAATAAAAATTTGTTTTACGAATCACAAAAACATTATAGATTATTTATTTTTTCTTCTCCAATCCTCAGGTAAATCAAATTTTCCTTGCCATATTCCTCGGCCCTCTGCCTTAGCTGTATTTTCAGCCTCTATATAGTCCTTTGAATATCTGGTGTATGCAACAGCATGTCCGTTAAGAACCATTGCTTCATTTAAATAAAAAAAGCTTTCTTTCCCAAGAAAGCATTTCCCAATAATTCTTTTATATCTATCACGTTCAGAATAATAACAGTAAACTAATCTCTCTTCACTTTTAACTTTAGAAAATTTTATATAATTTTCTAAAGCATTTTTTGCAATCAATCCACACATATAAGGTTTATCATTTTTTTTTTTACAGACCTGCTTAACTTCTGGGGCGTCTATTCCTTGAAGTCTTATACTTTCTTTACCTATTTTAATTGAATCTCCATCTATTACTTTTACAAAGCCATAAATGACTTTTTCCTCACTATGTAATTGCCCAGCAAAAAATAAAATTAATATACTAGATAAACTCAAGATTATCTTATTCATAAAATCCTTTTATATCTTTTATAAAATATAAGTATAAATATTGCTATTAAAGCTCCAAGTAAATTCGCAAAAAGATCTAGAAATTCAAAAGATCTATTGGGTATAAAATAATGTGATAGTTCTAGAATTATTGATAAAGATATTAAAAAAATAGCAGTTTGATTAAAGCTTTTATCTCTCATGTAGCTAATTAAACCAAGTATCGATAAATAGAAAAAAGCTAATGCATGATTAATAGACGTTCCAATGGGATTTGGAATAAGGTCTGGTTGTTTTCCATAATCTCCATAGAACAGATATCCAATGAGACTACCCGGAAATAAATAAAGAATGAGCAATGCTATTAAAGAGAAATAGTAAAGATATTTAATCAACTTTAAGACATTATTTTTCATTATAAGTTTAATATTACATAATATCTGATATTTATCTATTATGAGCAAATTAATCCTAGTAAGGCACGGTCAAAGCGTATGGAACGCAGAAAACAGATTTACTGGATGGGTGGATGTTGATTTATCTGAAAAAGGAATTTTAGAGGCTCAAAAATCTGGTCAATTAATTAAGAATCTAAATATTAATATAGATGTTTCCTACACATCTTTTTTAAAAAGAGCCATCAAAACTCTTACTGCCATACTTCAAGAAAATGGTTTGGAACTTAAATTCAATACTTCTTGGGAATTAAATGAGAGACATTACGGATCTTTAACGGGTTTAAATAAAGAAGAAACTAAAAAGAAAATTGGTGAAGAGCAGTTTAAAAAATATAGAAGATCTTGGGATATACCGCCACCACCAATGGCTGAGAATGACAAAAATCATTCTTTATTTAGTCCTTTAAACCCAAGTATACCCGCGGGGATGATACCTTTTGCGGAGTCTTTAAAAGATACATACAAAAGAGCAATCCCTTATTATGAAAAAGAAATTCAAAAACATATTAAAGAAAATAAAAACGTTTTAATATCAGCTCACGGTAATTCACTAAGAGCGCTATGCAAATACCTATTTAATATTTCTGATGACAAGATAAATGAACTTGAAATTCCAACAGGGAATCCTTTAATAATTGAATTTGATACAAATCTAAAAATTCAAAAATATTATTATCTAGATAAAACTAGAGCTAAAACTATTATTTTTAATCAGTAATATTTAAATTTGATAATTTGTCGTGCATTTCTTTTGTATTTAAATGATAAAACTTTTGCTTACTCTCATTTCCAATTAAAGAATTTTTTTCAATTAAATAGTCCCAGATCTTGTTCATAGAAAATATTTTATCTTTTATGGAACTAAAAACACTTTCATCTAAAATTTGAAGGCCAGTAAAAATGAATTCATTGTTATTGTCTCTAGTAATTACGCCGTCATGGAGGTTAAAATCTCCCTTAAAAGAACTATCAAAACTCAAATTTTTATTGACTAACAATAAACAAGGTTTTTTCTTTTTAAAATATAGATCTTCCAAATCTTTTAATTCGCTATAGTAAACCTTACTCCATATAGTATCTGGATTAATTGCTAGAAATGGTTTTTTGAACGATTTAGTGGCATGAAGTATGCCCCCTCCAGTATCAAGTAATTTGTCCTTTTCGTGAGAAATTGTAATTCTTACTTTATATTTTTTTTTATTAATAAAATCTTTTATTTGACCTGGTAGATGATGAACATTAACAGCTATTTCTTCTACACCATGATTGATTAATAATTCTATCGCTCTTTCTATCAAGTTCTTGTTGCCTATTTGAATTAATGGCTTTGGAGTTTTAAAAGTAATGGGTTGCATTCTTTTTCCTAATCCAGCTGCTAAAATCATCCCATGTTTAATTTTCATATTTTAACCTTTTTTAATTTTTTTAAAGGTAAATGCTTTTTAAATAATATATTCAATTTATTAAAAATAGGATTTCTCATTCTTCTTTCAAGAAGCGACCAGGTGTGGGGTAAATATTTTAGATAATTTGATTTTTTGTCTCTTTTATAAAGACGTACAAAAATTCCAAGTATTTTTAAATTTCTTTGAACAGATAAAATATCGAAATCATTTTTTAGGTGAGATTGATCTTTAACTTTAAATCTTGATTTTTTTATATAGTGTTTAAATAAATTATCTTGTAAATTTTTTTGCATTTTAATCCTCACATCATCAATCAATGAAGCAACATCATATAAAGGATTTCCAATTATTGCATCTTGACTATCAATAAGACTTAATCTGTTTTTGGTCATCATAATATTTGATGCATGAAAATCTCTATGTGTGAAACAATTGTTTTTAAAATAAAGTTTTTTATAAATATTATTAAGTTCTTTCTTTAATATTTTTTTAATTTTTCCAAGTTTTAAATTTTTAGAACAATGTTGTAGATGCCAATCAAAAAATAAATCTGATTCTTTGTGTAGATGGCTAAGAGAATATTTAGTAAATTTTATTTTTCTTCCACTAAAATAATATTGATTTTTAAGTTTAATCTTTTGTAATTTAATGAGTAATTCGATTAATTTTTTGTAATCTTTAAGCTTTTTTTTTTTATTTTTAATATAATCATAGAAAGATCTATCACCTAAATCTGTAATTTCTATCATATTGTCTTTATAATAATTTTTTAGAAGCTTGGGTGATAAAATATTATGACTATTTAAAATTTTATTTACAACGGAATAAACAATTAAATTTTTATATTGTTCTTTTCTTGCAAAGACTATGATTGAAGTTTTATTGTTCTTTTTTACTCTATAAAATTCCCTAAAAGATGCGTCGCCAGAAATCTTTTTTAATTTATAATTCATTTTTATTAATATCTTTCCATTTTCCATGTCCTACAAGGCTTAATTCTCTTTCATTTTCTTTGTTAGAATATTTTAAATGCAACTCTAATCTATTTGCTAAATTTGTCTCAACTAATTCTGGCCATTCAATTATTTTTATTGAATTTAAATCTTCTTTAAAAATGCCGAGTTGGTCTAACTCTTTGCTATTTTTAATTCTATAAAGATCATAATGCATTACCTTCAAATTTTTAATATCGTATTCATATAATAAGTTAAATGTAGGACTTAAAACTTCTGTTTCTTGAACACCTTCTCGTTTTTGCAAATAGTTAATAAAATTTCTTGTAAAAGTAGTTTTTCCTACACCAATTTCACCAATTAAAAAAATGCAATCATTTTGGGATACTTTTCCTGCAACTTTATTTGAAATTAATCTGAGGTGATCTAAAGATTTAATAATCATTAGCTACTAATCTAGTAGCGATAAGTATCTGGTTTAAAAGGCCCTGATGGTTTAACGCTAATATAGTCTGCTTGCTCTTTTGACATTTTAGTCAATTTTGCCCCAACTTTATCTAAATGTAATGTAGCTACTTTTTCGTCTAAATGTTTTGGTAAAACATAAACTTTCTTTTCATACTTGTCAGAATTATTCCATAATTCGATTTGTGCAATCACCTGATTAGTAAAAGAAGCGCTCATTACAAAACTTGGGTGCCCAGTTGCACAACCTAAATTTACCAATCTTCCTTCGGCTAATAAAATAATTCTTTTTTTGCTTGGTAATTCTATTTCATGAACTTGAGGTTTAATCTCATCCCATTTATAATTTTTTAAGGCTTCAACTTGAATTTCATTATCAAAGTGACCAATGTTACATAATATTGCTCTATCCTTCATGTTTCTCATATGATCTGCTGTTACAATATCTTTGTTGCCTGTAGCGGTTACTATGATGTCAGCATCTTTAATAGATTCATCCATTAATACAACTTCATAACCTTCCATAGCTGCTTGTAATGCACAAATTGGATCTGTTTCTGTCACCATAACTCTGGCACCAGCTTGCCTTAATGATGCAGCACTGCCTTTTCCAACATCACCAAATCCAGCAACTATTGCTACTTTACCAGACATCATAACGTCAGTTGCTCTCTTTATTCCATCTACTAAACTTTCTCTGCAGCCGTAAAGATTATCAAATTTAGATTTAGTAACTGAGTCGTTTACATTGATTGCGGGTATTAAAAGTTCTTTTTTAGCTTCCATTTTCTTTAGTGCTAAAACACCGGTTGTTGTTTCTTCAGAAACACCTTTAACATCCTTGAGTAAATCTTTATGATCTTTATGCATTAAAGCTGTAAGATCTCCACCATCATCTAAAATCAAATTTGGCTTCCAATCTTTCTTGCCCTCTATAGTTTGTTTAACACACCACCAATACTCTTCTTCGGTCTCACCTTTCCAAGCAAATACAGGTATACCCGCTTTAGCAATTGCTGCAGCCGCATGATCTTGTGTAGAAAAAATATTGCAAGATGACCATCTAACTTCCGCTCCTAACTCTACTAAAGTTTCAATTAAAACAGCGGTCTGGATAGTCATATGTAGACATCCAAGTATTCGTGCTCCTTTTAGAGGTTTTTTGCTTTTGTATTCTTTTCTTAACGTCATTAAACCAGGCATTTCTGTTTCAGCTAGAGAAATTTCTTTCCTACCAAATTCAGCTTGGCTAATATCTTTTACTTTAAAATCTTGAGACATATTTTAGAGTTATTTAACAACATAAATCAATGTTATCAAGAAAGATTGCTAAGAAAATTTAGGTAGCAATACTTCAACCTGTGCGCCTCCTTTATTTAGTCTATTTGAGGCAGATATTGTTCCTTCATGTAATTCTACAATATTCTTAACGATGTTTAGACCTAAACCAGAGTGTTTTCCAAAGCTTTTTGGTCTATTACTGTAAAATCTTTTAAATATTTTTTGAGGAGAGGTTTCTGAAAACCCTGGACCTTCATCTTTGATCAATATTACTAAATTATTTGAAGTTTCTTCAACTTCAATTTCGATTTTCTTATTATCGTCACTAAATGAAATAGAATTATCCAATAAATTAGCTATTACTTGCTCTAATCTGTTTTCAATACCTAAGATATAATGACCGTTTTTTGAAACTATCTTTTTTTTAATACTTATTTGAATTTTTTTATTTTGATTCTTTAAATCTTGTCTAAAATCATCTGCCACATTAGTAATTATTTCAATTAAATTGACTTTGCTCATTTGCTCTCTAGACCAAGAAGCTTCGTCTTTAAGCATTTGAGAGTAATCGGTGATTAACCTCTCAATTCTTTCTACGTCATGATTTATAATTGTTAATAATTTTTCACTTTCTTTTTTTTCAGTAGTTTTATCTAATAACTCTGAAGCACTTTTTAATGAAGCTAGAGGATTTCTAATTTCATGTGCAAGATCGTTAGAAAAAGTTTCTGCTCTGGTAGTTCTTTTTTGAAGTTCCTTAGTCATTTCATCAATAGATTTTGTTAATTTTCCAATTTCATCTTCTCTAACAAAAAAATTTTTTATATCAATATTTTTATTAGACTTTTTTTTAATTGCTTCGCTAAATGTAACTAATAAACCAATCGGTTTTAAAATATATTTATTTAAAAAAAGAGAAAAAATTAAAATTACTAATGCAACTGCTAAAACAGTTCTAATTATAAAAGCTTGTCTTTCTTTAACTGCATTGAGAATATCATTGGCTTCTTCTGATACAACTATATAACCTACATCTTTCTTGTTAAGCTGAATCCTGCTTAGCGTGCTAACAAAAAAATTGTTTTGGATATTTTCTGAAATAGTTATAGGTTCATTTTCATACTCATTTAATATCGTTTCCTTTATCAAATTTTCATTTTGTTTTTTGATTGATTGTTTTAAATTATCTTTTTCTTTTATTTTTCCGTCTATTGTTTCCTCAATAATAATATCCGATCTTGTAAAAACATTTTGGTCCAAATCTAAAATATTAGTATCTCCAATTAAATCTCCATTGATATTATAAAATTGTACTCTATCTAGACTTTGAAACAAAAAACGCGTTGACAATAAAAAAGTTCTAATATCTTTTGAGTTGAAACTAATATTCAATCTCTGAAGATGATCAACTGTATTGTTAATAATAATATAGTGGTCAGTTGCTCTTTTTTTAACAAGATTTGGCTGAATAGCCTTAAGATAGATTATTGTGAGAAGTCCTAATATGGAAAAAACGCCTAAATTAAATAATAGAAATTTTTTTAATATAGATGCTGATTTTTTTTCTTTCATTAACTAACATTCCATCTATACCCACTTCCATATCTAGTTTCAATTGCAGAAAACTTTTCATCAACTTTTTTGAATTTTTTTCTTATTCTTTTAACATGACTATCTATAGTTCTGTCTTCAATTTCTGTATTTTCCTTATAAGCAATATCCATTAAATGAGCTCTTTCTTTTATCACCCCAGGTCTTTTAGCCAATTCTTTGACAATTAAAAATTCTGTAGTTGTTAGTTTATCAGGTAAAGGTTTTCCCCCCCATTCACATTCTAATTGAGATGGATCTAATTTTAATTTTCCATGACTTATTATATTTTTATTATCATCGATTACGTTATTTTTTTTTCTTAATTGAACTCTTATTCTTTCAATTAAAACTTTAGTTGAAAATCCTCCAGATTTTTTTACAAAATCATCTGCACCTAATTTTAAACCTAGCAGTTCATCGACTTCTTCGTCTTTTGAAGTTAAAAAAATAATAGGAATTGATATTTTTTTTCTTAATTTTTTTAATAATTCTTCTCCATCCATTCTTGGCATTTTAATATCCAAGACTGCTAAATCGGGTGGATTTCTCGTTAATCCAATTAAAGCTGACTCTCCATCTATATATGTTTGAACTTTAAAACCTTCTCTCTCAAGAGCAATGCTTATGCCGGTTAAAATATTTCTATCATCATCTACTAATGCAATTGTTTGTGCCATATAATCATTTTCAAGATCTTAATGTCAAAATTTAGGCGTCTAATGAGCCTCTCCCCAATTATTACCTGAATTAATACTCACCTCCAAAGGAATCGAAAACATATGATGATCTGAACTAGAAATCCCAGTCATAGCCTCTTTAATAGTTTTTTTAATTTCATTTTCATCTTTTTTTAAACATTCAAATATTAATTCATCATGTATTTGCAGAAGCATTTTAGCTTTATTTTTTTTATCAGCTAGAATCTTATCTATTTTTATCATAGCAAGTCTTATTACATCAGCAGCCGAACCTTGAATAGGAGCATTAATCGCAGCTCTTTCTTGGAAGCTTCTTACACTAAAATTTTTATCATTAATGCCTCGAAGATGAATTCTTCTACCGAATATATTAGTAACATAACCTTTAGCTCTACATGTTTTGATTGTTGAGTTCATGTATTCCTTTATCTCTGGAAATTTTTTGAAATAAGAATTTATAAAATCTAGTGCTTCTTGATTAGATACAGATATTTGTTTAGCTAAACCATATTGTGTAATACCATAAATAATTCCAAAATTTATTGCTTTAGCTTTTCTTCTAAAATCATCAGTAACTTTATTCAATGATAATCCAAAAACTTGGCTGGCAGTTAAAGCATGAATGTCTTGATTGTTTTTAAAAGCCTTTTTTAACTCTTTAACATCTGCAATATCTGCAAGTATTCTCATTTCTATCTGGTCATAATCAGCAGAAATAAGAATATTATTCTTTTCAGCAATGAAGGCTTTTCTAATCTCTTTACCATCAAAAGTTTTAATGGGTATATTTTGCAAATTTGGATTACTAGAAGCTAGTCGACCTGTATTAGTAGCTGCTAAAAGAAATGAAGTATGCACTCTATTAGTTTTATTGCTAATATGATCTTGTAATGCATCGGTATAAGTACTTTTTAATTTTGATACTTGTCTCCATTCCAGGACCAGATTAGGAAATTTATGTCCTGTTATTGCCAAATCCTCTAAAATTTTTGCACTTGTAGCTAAACTCCCTTTTTTGGTTTTCTTCAATTTTGCAATTTTCAAATCATTATAAATTACTTCTCCGAGCTGTTTTGGAGAACCAATATTAAATTCTTTTCCTGAAATCGCATAAATGTCTTTTTCTATTTTTTTTAATTTTTCTTCAAATTTCTTTGATAATCGCTCTAAATAGACCTGATCAACCTTGACTCCATTTATCTCTAATTTTGAAAGAAGTTTAATCATCGGTTTTTCAAATATTTCGTAAATTTTTTCTAATTTTTCCTTATTGATCCTTTCTAATAAAAGATTGTAAAGCCTTAACGTTACATCTGCATCCTCTGCAGCATATTTGGTTGCTTCTTCTAACTTTACTTCTGAAAAATTTTGCTGTTTCTTTCCTACACCAACAACATCTTTGTAAGAAATGGTTTTGTGATTAAGATGCAATTCAGAAAGAGTATCCATGTTATGTCTATTATTTCCAGCATCCAGAACATAAGACAATAACATGGTATCTTCTATAGGGTTAATTTCAACACCATGATTTTTTAAAACAATAAAATCATACTTAATATTCTGACCAATCTTTTTAATACTTGGGTCTTCAAGCAGTGGTTTAATTTTTTTTAGAACTAATTCTTTATCAAGACTTTTAACATTTTTATGTCCCACGGGAATATAATAAGCTTTGTTTGGATCATAGCAAAAAGAAACTCCGATTAGTTCTGCTTCTAATGGATTCAGAGATGATGTTTCTGTATCTATAGAAATAAACGATTTTTTATTTAAAATGTCTATTAATTTATCTAAGTCTTTCTCAGTAAGTATACTTTTGTAAAGATTGACATCAATTTTAGAAACTGTAGTTTTTTTTACGTTAGAAATAGGATTAACTACATTATCTTCTCCATAAAATCTAATTACTTGGCTTAATAATCTATTAAACTCCATATCTCTTAAAAAATTATAAAGATTATCTTTTTTTATTTCTTTAATCATGAAACTACTCGGATCATCCTTAACTGGAACATCATCTTTCAAAGTTACTAGCCGCCTACTTAACAATGCTTTATCTTTATTAGCCAATAATGTTTCTCGTCTTTTATTTTGAGGTATTTCAGAAGCTTTTTTTAATAATATATCTAGAGTTTTATACTTGTTAATTAATTCTGCTGCTGTTTTTATCCCTATTCCAGGTACACCTGGAATATTATCTGATGAATCGCCTGCTAAGGATTGTACGTCTATAACTTGATTAGGTTTAACGCCAAATTTTTCCAAAACTTCTTTTTCTCCAATAACCCTACTTTTCATTGGATCATATAATCTAATTTTGTCTGATACTAATTGCATTAAATCTTTATCAGAAGAAATTATTGTAACTTTGGCACCTGCTTCTGTAATTTGTTTTGCATAAGTAGCTATAAGATCATCTGCTTCATAATTAAGAAGTTCTATTGATGGTAAATTAAATGCCTTTACTGATTTTCTTATGTATTCAAATTGGGGAATTAAATCATCAGGTGCTTCAGCCCTATTTGCTTTATACTCATTATAAATATCATTTCTAAAATTTTTTCTAGCCGAGTCAAAAATAACTGCAAAATGTGTTGGCTTATGAATTGAGTCATCTGATCTTGAATCTTCTAACAATTTAAAAAGCATAGAACAAAAACCACTTACTGCACCCGTTGGAAGTCCATCACTTTTTCTAGATAAAGGAGGTAAAGCGTAATAAGCACGAAAAATATAACCTGAACCATCTATGAGGTAATAATGATCTGTTTTTTTTATAGAACTCATATATATATATTACATTAATTTTTGACCTATATTTAATCAAACTATGAATAAATTTGCTTTAACTGTTGAAAATCTTACAAAAGTTTACTCGGATTTTAAAAACAAAAAAGAAAATAAAGCGCTCAAAAATTTAAATTTTCAAGTAGATCAAGGAGAAGTATTTGGTTTACTTGGGCCTAATGGTGCTGGCAAAACAACATTCCTTAATATCTTAGGAGGAACTGTTTCAAAAACAAAAGGTAAAGTAAATGTTTGGGGATTTGATATTGATAAAAACCCTAGGCAAGTAAAAGCTTCGATTGGAATAGTTCCTCAAGAAGTTAATTTGGATGCTTTCTTTACCCCTAAACAATTGCTTAATTTACAAGCTGGATTATATGGAGTTAAAAAAGAAGATAGAATTACTGAGTTAATTTTAAAAATGGTAGCCTTGGAAAACAAAGCAAATGCTTATTCTAGGAGCTTATCAGGCGGCATGAAAAGAAGGTTACTTATTGCAAAAGCAATGGTTCATCAACCTCCCATACTAATCTTAGATGAACCTACAGCAGGTGTGGATGTTGAATTGCGAAATAATCTTTGGAACAATGTTAAAGAATTAAATAAAGAAGGCGTTACAATTATTCTGACTACTCACTATTTATTTGAAGCTCAAGAAATGTGTGATCGAATAGCAATTTTAGATAAAGGTAATTTAGTTGCTCTTGATACTACCCAAAAACTTTTAGATAGAATTCAAACCAAAAAAATTAACTTTAAAGTTAAGAATATTGATCAAAATAAAATATTAAAAATGGAAGGAATTAAATTTAATATCAATTCTAATGAATCAATTTCGATTACTTATGAAAAAAATTCACTTAATTTTGGGGAAATTATCAAATATTTAAGTCAAAATAATATAAAAATACTAGATATTGTCACTGAAGACGGGGATTTAGAGGATGTATTTATACAACTAACAAATAAGTAGATTTAATTTAAAAAAAAGATAAATATATACTTATGGAACTTGTAAAAAATTTTACGCAATCGAAATTAGTAAAAAACCTTTTTATAGCTTTAATAGGAACGATACTTTTAGCTATTTCATCAAAAATAAAAATTCCTTTTTATCCTGTGCCTATGACAATGCAGACTTTGGTAGTCCTAATAATTGGTATAGGTTTTGGATGGAAACTTGGTGTTGCAACTATTACATTATATCTCGTAGAAGGCATTATAGGTTTACCTGTTTTTTCAGGAACTCCAGAAAAAGGAGTTGGTTTAGTTTATTTTACCGGTCCAACAATGGGTTATTTAATTGGTTTCCTGGTTGCTGCTTTTTTTGCGGGGAAATTTAATTATAACAATAATTTAATTACTAACTTTCTTAAATTAACTTTTGCAACAAGTTTTATTTATATCTTGGGAATGCTCTGGCTTGGAGAATTAATAGGTTGGGATAAACCAATATTTAAATTAGGTGCTCAACCTTTTTTATTAGCAGAATTATTCAAAATTCTTTTAGCAACCGTTGCTATCAATCAAATTAAAAAAATTAAAAGGATATTTTAAATTATCTTGGAGATCGTTTAGACAGTATTCTCTGTAAAGTTCTTCTATGCATTTTAAGTCTTCTAGCAGTTTCAGAAACATTTCGATTGCATAATTCAAATACTCTGTGAATATGTTCCCATTTTACTCTATCAGCAGACATAGGATTTTCTGGTGGTGTTGCCTTTGATTCTGGTAAAGCTAATAAAGCTGCTTCAACATCGTCGGCATCAACGGGTTTAGCGATATAATCTATGGCCCCGGCTTTTACTGCTGCTACTGCAGTAGGTAAATTCCCGTATCCGGTTAACATTACTATCCTGCAGTCTTTTTTCTTCTGAGATACCTCTTTAACCACATCTAGCCCATTTCCATCTTCAAGTCTTAGATCTACTATCGCAAAATTAGGTGGGTTATTTTTAACTATCTGAAGGGCTTCAGAGACAGTTTTAGCCTCTTTTGGCACAAAACCTTTCTTTTCCATGGCTCTAGAAAGCCTTCCTCTCAATGGATCGTCATCATCTAGTATAAGTAGAGACTTGTCCTCAAAATCAGCGAGGTTTAGTTGCTTTGGATAATTTTTCTGACCTCTCATATGATGAACATATAGTTATTAAGACAATTATTACAACAGGCCAAAATGTCATTTTTTTCTTTACATAAAGTTCAAAAGACCTTAAATGCGATTAAATAAGGTTTTTTTTATTAAAATTTTTTAAAAACCTTCTGTGTAAACTAACGAGGGACACATGAAATGCGAAAATTTAAAAGCGTTGACGAATTAGTTAATGAACTAAAACCAGATTACCCCGTATACTGTATACGGCCAGAGTCGATAAAAAAATCCACAAAATTTTTTAAGGATAATTTTTCAGGAAAAGTCCTTTACGCTGTCAAAACTAATCCTAATGAAAGAGTAATTAAAGAAATCATTTCAAGTGGGATAAAAGATTTTGATGTGGCTTCTCTAAATGAAATTAAATTAATAAAAAAAATTAAGCCAGAAGCTAATTTATATTTTATGCATACTGTTAAAAGCAAAGAAAGTATTGCATCTGCTTATTTTGATTATGGAGTTAGAAATTTTGCATTAGATAATAAAGATGAACTTAGAAAAATTCTTGAATCTACAAATCAAGCTAAAGATTTAAACTTATTTGTGAGAATAGCCATTTCTAATGAACATGCTGAAATTGATTTATCAAGAAAGTTTGGAGCACTAACATCTGAAGCATTAGGTCTTGTAAGATTATGTAAAGATTATTCAAAAAAACTTGGAATAAGCTTCCATGTCGGTTCTCAATGCATGCATAAAATTTCTTATTCAAAAGGTATCCGTGAAATTGGAAATATAATTAAGAGAACCAAAATTATACCTGATGTTATAAATATTGGTGGAGGTTTTCCATCAATCTATCCAGATCTTAATCCTGAACCTCTGGCTAACTATCTAAATGAAATAAAAAAATCTCTTAAAAATTTGAAACTAACAAAATTGCCTGAAATCATTTGTGAACCAGGAAGAGCTATTGTTGCTGAAAGTGGATCAACAATAGTTAAAGTTTTACTTAGAAAAAAACATAAACTATATATTAATGATGGTACATACGGCTCTTTATTTGATGCAGGAGTTCCAAACTTTGTGTTACCAAGCAAGATGATCACCAATGGAAGAATTCACTCTAAAAAACTAACTGCATTTAGCTTCTTTGGGCCTACTTGTGATAGTTTGGATTATATGAAAGGACCTTTTTTATTACCAAATAATATAAAAGAAGGCGATTATATTGAATTGGGCCAACTAGGTGCGTACGGTTTAACTTTTAGAACAAAATTTAATGGTTTTTATTCAAATGAAATCTTTGAGTTGAATGATAAACCAATCATGTCTTTATACGAGGATTCAAGTAAAGTTAATTACTTGGTTGCTTAATGACAAAAAAAAATGGTCCTAATATCGGACATAATAAAAAATCGTTTCTAAATAATCCTGTAGAGCATATTGATATTACTTCCTTTGACGCTCGAAATATAATTGAGGGGATGGGTAAAATGTCATTTACCTCTAGAGATACAGCTAATGCAGCTAAAATTTACAATGAGATGTTATCTGATGAAAACTGTTCTATTTTCCTTACAATTGCAGGTTCAACTTCTGCAGGAGGTTGTATGAAACTTTATTCAGATTTAATTAAATACAACATGATAGATGCTGTAGTAGCTACTGGAGCCTCTATAATTGATATGGACTTCTTTGAAGCCTTAGGATTTAAACATTACCAAGGATCTCAATTCCAAGACGATACTGAGCTTAGAAAAAATTATATTGATAGAATTTATGACACTTACATCGATGAAGAAGAGCTTCAAGCTTGTGATCAAGCTATTTGTGATGTGGCCAATTCTATGCAGCCTAAATCTTATACCTCAAGAGAATTCATTCTAGAATTAGGGAAATTTTTAAAAAAGAACTCTAAAAAGAAAGGTTCATTAATAGAAACTGCTTTTGATAATAACGTTCCTATTTTCTGTCCTGCTTTTACAGATAGTTCTGCAGGTTTTGGACTAGTCATGCACCAAGAGCAAAATCCTGATAAGCATATAACAATAGACTCAATAAGAGAAATGAGAGAATTAACTGAGATTAAAATAAAATCTAAGCAGTCTGGCTTATTAATGGTAGGTGGAGGTGTCCCTAAAAATTTTGTTCAAGATACAGTTGTATGCGCAGATTTATTAGGAAAACAAGTTGATATGCACAAATATGCAATTCAAATTACCGTAGCCGATACTAGAGATGGCGCTTGTAGTAGTTCAACTTTAAAAGAAGCTAGTTCATGGGGAAAAGTAGATGTAGCAAAGGAACAAATGGTTTTTGCTGAAGCAACGAGTGTCTTACCTTTAATTGCAAGTGACGCTTACCACAGACAAAATTGGAAAAATAGAAGCAAAAGAAATTTCCAAAAAATATTTAAATAAAATGGGAAAGACGAAATTAGCTTTAATACAGATGAAAATGTCATCTGAAAAAAAGAAAAATATTTCCTCCGCTATATCAAAAATCTTTAAAGCCAAAAAGAAAGGTGCAGAAATTATTTGTTTACCAGAACTATTTTTAACAAATTATTTTTGTCAAACAGAAAAACATTCTAATTTTAATTTTGCAGAAAAGATTCCTGGACCAACAACTGACATGTTTTCTTTATTAGCTAAAAAATTAAAAGTAATACTCCTTTTATCTTTATTTGAAAAAAGAACTTCAGGTATTTATCATAATACTTGTGTGGTAATAGATGAGTATGGAAAAATTACAGGAAAGTATCGAAAAATGCATATACCGGATGACCCTCAGTATTATGAAAAATTTTACTTCACTCCAGGTGATCTTGGTTTTAAATCTTTTAAAACTTCAAAAGGTAATTTAGGAACTTTAATTTGTTGGGATCAATGGTTTCCTGAAGCAGCTAGATTAACAGCTTTAAAAGGGGCAGAAATACTTTTTTATCCTACTGCAATAGGTTGGCATCCAAAAGAAAAGAAAAAATTTGGACAATCTCAGCTTAATTCTTGGTTATCAGTTCAGCGATCACATGCTATAGCAAATGGTGTTTATGTTGCTGCTATAAATAGAATTGGTGTAGAAAAACAAGGTTCAAAGAAATTAGAATTTTGGGGTAATAGCGTAATATTTGATCCTAGTGGAAATATTATTAAAAAAGGAAATTTAGCAGAACAAATTCTTATTTGTGATATAGATTTTAAAAAGATAGAAACTGTTAGAAGACATTGGCCGTTTTTTAGAGATAGAAGGATAGATTATTATAAAGGCATATTGAAAAATCCTAAAGATGCTTAAAGATTCAAAAGATCCAACCTATCGGATGCCCGCTGAATGGGAAAAACAAAAATCTACTTGGATAGCATGGCCACATAATCAAAGAGATTGGCCTAATAAGTTTGAATTTATACCTTTTGTTTTCTGTGAGGTTATATCTAAGATCTCAAATTACCAAAAAATTAATATTCTTATAGAAAAAAAAACAAATAAAAAAAAAATAAATTTCTTTTTAAAAAAGTATTTAATTAATATTAAAAATATAAATTTTAGAGTTTGTAAGACAAATAGAGTATGGCTTAGAGACTCTTTTCCAATCTTTGTCAAAAATAAGAATAACAAAAAATTTTTGATAGATTGGGGTTTCAATGGATGGGCAAAGTACAAGGATTTTAATTATGACAATAAAATATGCTTAAAAATTAAGAAATTCCTTGGTTTAAGTTCTGTTACTCCAACTATAAGAAATAAAAGAATAATTTTAGAAGGTGGATCTATAGACGTTAATGGTAAAGGAATTCTTTTAACAACTCGTGAGTGCCTATTAAGCAATATACAAGCCCGGAATCCTGGTCTAAAAAAACAAGAATATGAATTTATATTTAAAAAATATTTGGGCATTGAAGAAGTTGTGTGGCTTAATAAAGGTATTGCAGGAGATGACACTCATGGTCATATAGATGATATTGCAAGGTTTGTTGATGAAAAAAAAATTTTTTTAGCTTATGAAAGTAATAAAAATGATATCAATTACAAATCACTAAAAGAAAACTACAAAATAATAAAAAAATCAATTAAGACGAGAAAGGTTAAAATTATTAAAATTCCAATGCCTAAAGCAAAATATATTAATGGAATAAGAGTTCCGGCTACTTATTTAAACTTTTACATAGCAAATAAAATAGTTTTAGTTCCAATCTTTAATGACAAAAAAGATAAAATAGTAATTAAAATTTTTAAAAAACATTTTAAAAATAGAGAAATTATTCCGATAGATTGTTCTTTACTAATTTGGGGATTTGGAGCAATTCATTGTATGACTCAACAAGAGCCTAATTAATTAAATCTTCACATTTCCAAATAATTTTTACTAAAGCTGCTTTATCATTTTTATCATTTGAAAAAGAAAGTTTAGCACCACGTCTTTCTAAGAGAGTTTTGCCTAAAAATGTTCCTAAACCAGTTCCTGCATTATCATTTATTTCAGTGGATTTAGATTTAATATAAGGTTCTCCTAATATTTCTATAACATCCTCAGGAAATCCTGGTCCATCATCTTTAATTAATATTTCAATATTTTTTTCGTTACTGTTCAATATTATCTTAACTTTAGTTTTTGAAAATTTTATTGCGTTACCTATAAAATTTCTCAAACCATAAATTATTTCTGGTGATCTTTGAAAAGAAATCTTATTCTTATCTTGTTCTAAATGAAGAGATATTTCTTTTGAAGAGGTTTCTTTAAATGATAAAATTAGCTCACTTAATAAATCTTCTAAACTAGCTTTAGAGAAAAATTCATCATCTTTTATTTGTTTTTTTGAAATCCTTTTTAGGATATCTCCACATCTTTTAGTTTGGCTAACCAACAAATCTATGTCTTTCGAATGTTCGCTATTTTCTCCTAATTCTTTTTTAAGTTCCGAGGCTACTACGCTTATAGTTGCTAACGGTGTACCTAAAGAATGAGCGGCCGCAGCCGCTTGGCCACCAAGAGACTCTAGTTCGTATTCTTTAGCTATCACCTGTTGTACTTTATTGATCGCATCAGACCTTCTTTTGCTTTCACCAGAAAACCTAATTCCAAAATAACATAAAAATACTAAACCAACAATAATTGCTAAAAAATATCCAGTTAAATATAATTTTGGAAATATCATAGAATGATCATGTATACCCGGTAAAGGATAATGAAAGATTGTTAATAAAAATAAAAAGAAAATAGTTAAAATTCCTAATATAATAGTTGTTCCCATACTTAAAAATGTCGAAGAAACAATAGCTGGAATAATCATTAAAATCGAAAAAGGATTTGAAATTCCACCTGTCAGATATAAAAGAGCTGTCAATTGAATTAAGTCATAGATTAAAAAGAAACTTGCATTAAAGTCTTTTAAAGTAATTGACCTAATGCCAAACTGTAAGTATACGTTGGTTAAAAAGCCAATGAATAAGACGACATGGGCGATTAAGACTGGAAAATCTAACCTTAAATAAAAGTAGACAAGATTTATTGCTGTAAACTGACCTATTATTGCTATCCATCTTAAAATAACTAGGGTTTTTCTATCTAAATTAAGATTTTCTCCCAGCCTAAAGAGAGTAGATAAATTCATTTTAAATTTAAATATCTAGGTTGGTAACTTCTAGAGCATTACTAGTGATAAAATCTTTTCTTGGCGCTACTTCATCACCCATAAGCACTTCGATCATCTTTTGATCCTCTCTAGATTTTTCTTTTGTTCCTTTACTATATTGAACTTTCAACATAGTTCGATTTTCTGGATTTAATGTTGTTTCCCATAACTCTTCGGGATTCATTTCGCCTAAACCTTTAAATCTCTGAATAGAAAGTTTTTCTCTTTGATCTTGCATAAATTTATTGTACTCGGCGGAGCCTTTTTTTATTTTTTTGTCTGCTTTACCTGCTGTTTTAAATATATACTCTTCAAGCTCTTTTTCATCTTTTATATAAACGCTCTTGTTAGACTTTGTCACTTTAAATAAAGGAGGTTGAGCTAAATAAATATGACCATTCTCAATTAACTGATTAAAAGGATAATTGTTAAAAAAAGTTAATAGTAATGTTCTGATATGAGATCCATCAACATCTGCATCAGTCATGATAACAATTTTATCATATCTTAAATTCTCAATATTAAAATCTTTTGAACCAGTTCCTAATGCATTAATCAAAGTCACTATTTCATTAGATGACATCATTTTAGATAATGCTTTTGTTGCATGGTCATTTCCATTGGATTTACCATTAACATATGTATTCAAAATTTTACCTCTTAAAGGCAATACTGCTTGAAACTCACGAACTCTACCTTGTTTTGCTGAACCGCCAGCTGAGTCTCCTTCTACTATAAATAACTCCGTACCTTCTCTTTTTTGTATCTGGCAGTCTGCAAGTTTGCCTGGTAAACCTGATAGTTCAAAAGTTCCTTTTCTTCTAACGCTATCTCTGGCTTTTCTAGCAACATCTCGTGCCATTGCAGCTTGGGTAATTTTTTCAAGCACTGTCTTGGCAATAGATGGATTCTGGTCAAACCATGTTGAAACTTTATCGTTAATTATACTTTCAACTATTAGTCTAATCTCGGAAGATACTAATTTATCTTTGGTTTGAGAAGAAAATTTAGGATCCGGCATTTTTACTGATAATACAGCTGTCAATCCTTCTTTAATATCTTCACCAGACAAAGTAATCTTATTTCTTTTATTGCTATTTCTATCGTTAGAATATTTGTTTATTACCCTAGTCAAGGCACTTCTGAAACCAAGAAGGTGAGTGCCACCATCTCTTTGAGGTATATTATTCGTAAAAGGAAGAACATCCTCAGAATATCCAGCATTCCACTCGAAGGAACATTCCACCACTACATTATTTTTTGTGGAGGTAACATAAACAGGTTTTTTAAAGACTTCTTTTTCATTTTTATTTACCAAAATTGGTTTTTTATTATTAATATGTTTTACAAATTCTACAATTCCACCATCATATTTATGTACAAATTCTTTTTCTTTTTTAGATGTTTGATCAAGAAGTTTTACGCATATTCCTTTATTTAAAAAAGCTAATTCTCTAATTCGTTTTTCTATTATTGAAGCACTAAATTTTGTTGAAGAAAAAACTTCTTTTGATGGTAAAAAATTTATTCGTGTTCCTCTTTTTTTTGTTTTACCAATTTGCTTTAATGGTTTTAAAGTATTGCCATTTTTAAAAACTACCAAATATTCTTTACCATCTCTATAGATATTTAGCTCTAGTTTTTCCGATAAGGCATTTACAACAGAAACACCTACGCCATGAAGGCCTCCTGATACTTTGTACGAATCATGGTCAAATTTTCCACCAGCATGAAGTTGGGTCATAATAACTTCAGCTGCAGAGATTTTTTCGCTTTTGTGAGTATCTACTGGTATACCTCTACCATCATCTTCTACTGTAATAGTATTATCTTTATTCATTGTAACAGTAATATTTTTACAATGACCCGCTAGAGCTTCGTCAATAGCATTGTCTATAACTTCGAAGACCATATGATGTAAGCCCGATCCATCGTCGGTATCTCCTATATACATTCCTGGTCTTTTTCTTACTGCGTCTAAGCCTTTTAGAACTTTTATCGAGTCCGCACCATAAGATTGATTGGAATTTAATGCAGAATTTTTTGACATTGTTATAATTTAGATGCTCATTTATAGCATTTTTTTAAGTTAATAGAAAACGACTGCATAGGCTTATTGCTTAGAATGATTGTTTCCCAATGCTTTTAGCGTAAAATAAAAAAAAATTTGTAAATTTAACTAAAATTAGATTTTCATAGGCATTATTACATAATAACTATTTTTATCAGAGGCATCTACGATCAAAACTGGCGAAACTGAGTCTTTGAAATTCATTTTTAAGTTTTTATCTTCAATTTCTGAAGCAATATCAATTAAATATTTTGAATTAAAACTAATATTAAGGTTTTCAGAATTAAAATTTGCTTTTATTATTTCATTTCCTTCACCAGAGCTGGCACTATTTACAGAAAGTTGAACATTCTCTTTATTAATAATTAGTTTTACTCCTTCTTTTCTGTCTAAAGAGACACTTGTCACCCTCTCTATAGAATTTATAAAATCTTTTGAAGGCACAGTTAAAGATTTTTCATTATTTGTAGGTACAACTTTTTTATAATCAGGAAATTTGCCATCAATAACTTTTGAAATCAGCTTCATATTTCCTAAAGTGAATTTAACTTTATTTTCACTTGTTTGCATAGAAAGCTTTTCATTAGACTCCGCTAATAAAGAGCAAAGTTGAAAGACAGTTTTTCTAGGTAATATTAAAGAGGAAAAATTATCTGCATTTTCAATTTCTAAACTGCTAGATGACAATCTATGGCTATCGGTAGCTACTCCTGTCAAAAAATTTCTACCATGCCCTTCCGTTAAATGTAAAAATATACCATTTAAATAATGTCTTGTATCATCATTAGAAATAGCAATTTTGGTTTTGTTTAATAGTTTCAAAAATCTACTATTATTTAGTAAAATTTCTTGTCCCTCAAATTCATCAGCAAATGTAGGGAAATTATCAGTTGGCAAACAAAGAAGATTAAAGTCAGAATTATCACTTTTTAAACTTAGTTTATTTTCTGTTCTAAGATCAAAATTTAATTCTGAATCAGACGATATTTTTCTTAGAATATCATATAGAATAGCTGCTGAAGTTGTAGTGCTTCCCTCAGTTAAGATCTTTACTTCATTTATTTCATCATAAAAAACTATATCTAAATCGGTAGCAACTATTGATAGCTTATTATCTTTTAACTGTAACAAAACATTAGAAAGAATTGGAAGGGTATTTTTTTTTTCTACTACACCCTGAACAAAGTTTAAAGATTTTAATAAGATATCTCTTTTAACAATAAACTGCATTTTTATTATTATTCTTGTAAAAGACTTTTTATTTGATTTATATTTTTCTTCATTTCATCATCTTGCTCTGATAATCTAGTTATAGTTTTGACCGCATGTATCACAGTGGTGTGATCCCTATTCGCAAATCTTCTTCCAATTTCAGGGAGAGACCTAGTTGTCATTTTTTTTGCTAAGTACATTGCAAGCTGTCTAGGTCTAGCTAAAGGCCTAGAACGTCTTTGAGATAACATATCGTTTAAGGGAATATTAAAATAGTTGGATACAACATTTTGTATTTTATCTACTGTTATAACTCTGATTTGATTAAATATATCTTTCAATATATTTTTACAGTCATTTATAGTTAGTTCCTTATTATGCACTCTACTAAATGCTATTACTCGATTTAAAATACCAATTAGCTCTCGAATATTAGTTTTACTTTCATTTGCTATATAATTAATTACATCCTCACTTAAATTAATATTCTCTTTAAATTGACTTTCCATTTCAATAATTTTTTTCTTAATAATTTTTACTTTTAATTCAAGATCTGGAACATCGATATCTACAACCAATCCTCCCGCTAGCCTTGATTTAATTCTTTCCTGCACTCTATCTAACTTCATGGGCGCTCTATCTGCTGATATAATTATTTGAGAACCTTTATCAATTAAGCTATTAAAGGTGTGAAAAAATTCTTCCTGTAAACTTTCTTTTCCTCGTATAAATTGGATATCATCAATAATAAAAACTGATGATTTTCTGAAGAAATCTTTAAAATTGACCATATCATTTTTTTTTATAGATTTAATAAAATGATACATAAATCGTTCAGCTGAAATAAACATAACATTATTTTCAGATTGAAGCTGTAGACCAATAGCGTTAAGCAAGTGAGTTTTGCCTAAACCTACTCCTCCACAAATATACAAAGGATTATATCTAGATATATGTTCACATATTTTTTTTGAGTAAGATAAAGCAATATCATTACTTTTGCCTTGAACAAAATTTTCAAAATTTAAATTGGGATTTAATCTGTTGTAATTTAAAATTGAGTCCTGGATAGCCGTTACTTTATTAATTTCATCTGTTTTAGTTATTAAATCTGAATTATTTTTATTATCCTCTATGATCTTAAACTCAATTCTATTTAAACTAAGCTTAAAACTTTTTACTTGCTCTAAAATCTTATCTAAGTATCTAGAAACTATCCAATCTCTAAAAAATCTTGTGGGAACACTAAGAATTAAATAATCATTATATTCTTTTACTAAAGAAATTTTTTGTAACCAGCTTGTATAAATTTCACTTCCGAATGTTTTTTTGAATGCACCTTGTATCTCATTCCAATCTAAAGTTCTTTCTTCTTCAGAAAGATAAACATTTTGTTTCTTTATGTTGTTTTTGTCCATGTAGTTATTTTCTTGAAAGATTCCTTTAAACGCTGTTTTGAAAAATTTTGCAAGTATCTGTAGGTTGTAATGAAAAAAAAACTTTATTCGGTTGTAGTACTAACGCAGTGATAGAAAAAAAATTATAGAAATTACAACTTGAAAAAGAAACTATATTTAGTTTTTATTAAACTAAATCTTGCTTAATAAAAAAACTATCAACTAAAAATTGTTATTTTTTTTATTTAATTTTCTTAAAAGTTTTTGAAATCTTTCTTGCAGCAGTTCGTTTGCTGACCACACCAGATTTAGCAACCTGCATTAGAATTGATTGAAATTTTGAAAAATATTTTTTAGCTTTTTCTTTATTTTTTGATTTAATTAGCAATTCCATTTGTTTAATAGCATTTTTATATTTACTTTTTCTTATTCTATTAACTTGGGTTTGTTTTTTGACCCTTCTAACCCTTCTAATTGCTGATTTAGTATTTGGCATTTTTTAGGATTGTATATATGTGCATTTAAATACGGTCAACTTTATTATTTTTGGCATTTATTACAAAAAAATGATGCTCGATTAGATACAACAATTTTTTTTATCTTTCCCTTGCATTTAACCTTTGGGCAATTTTCACCTTTTTTTCCATAAACGTTGAAATATTGCTGAAATGAACCTTTTTTTCCACTGCTACTAGAAAAATCTTTTATAGATGAACCTCCAAGTATTATGGCTTTAGAAATTATTTTTTTGGTAAATTTTATAATTTTTTTTACCTCAACATCTGTAAGTTTTTTAATTTTTTTTACAGGTTTTACTCCACTTAAAAAAAGAATTTCATTTACATAAATATTTCCTAATCCAGATATGAATTTTTGATCCATTAAAATATTTTTAATATTCCTTTCTTTTCCTGTCGTATAATCTTTAAAGTATCCAATATTAAATTTAGCACTCATTGGTTCTGGCCCTAAATGTTTAAGGTGGGCATTTTGTTCTAGACTGGCTCGTTGAATAAACTTTATAAAACCAAATTTTCTTACATCATTATAAATTAATTTTTGATTATTTGATAAATTGAAAATTATGCGATCGTGTTTTTTGTCTTTATCTTCATTAATATCGTAGTAAAAACTTGTTTTATATTTTGTTCTTTTGCGGTTAACGAAAAAAAATTTTCCCGTCATACCTAAATGTACTAGCATTACAACATCTTTATTAAAGAAAAATAGTAAATATTTGGATCTTCTAGAAATTTTTTTAAACTTCAGCCCAATAATTTTTTTGATTTTGTTTCTATCAATTTTATATCTTAATCTCCCATCATTTATTTTGACTGCTTTTACAATTAAATTTTGAGTTTTGTTAATTAAGGACTTTTTAACAACTTCAACTTCTGGTAATTCTGGCATATAATTAATCTATGAAAAGCACTATTCAAGATAAAGCAAAATTAGTCAATTCGGTATTTTCAGAAGTTTATAATAAATATGATTTGATGAACGATGTGATGTCTTTAGGAATACATCGCATTTGGAAGGATAAATTTATTGATTGGATGAATCCTTCTCCTAGTTCCTCATTGATTGATGTCGCATCAGGCACTGGGGATATAGCAAAAAAATTTTCTTTACGAAATAAAAACTTATCAATGATCACTTGTGTAGAACCAAATGAAGATATGTTTAAGAAAGGTAAGAGTAATCTTGTAAATTTTAAGAATATTAAATGGATCATGTCTAGAGCTGAATCTCTACCTGTTGAAGATAATATGTATGACTTTTATACAATTAGCTATGGAATAAGAAATGTTTCTGATATTAACAAATCTCTCAAGGAAGCTTACAGAGTTTTAAAGCCAGGAGGTCGTTTTATGTGTTTAGAATTTTCAAAAATAGATAATGAATTATTAAATTTTTTATATAAAAATTATTCAAAAGCTATACCTGTTTTAGGAAAATATATTGTAGGATCATCAAAACCTTACGATTATTTAATTAACAGCATAGATGCTTTCTATAATCAAAAACAGCTCTTAGAACTAATAACTAAAAATGGGTTTACCAATGTAGAATATAGAAATCTTTCTAATGGTATTTCTGCAATTCACTCCGGATGGAAGATATAAATGTTTAAGAGAATTTTTCAGTTATTTAAAATTGCAAGAAAATTGTCCACTTCTGGAGCTATAGATACTATAAACCAAATATACACTTTACCTGTAACTATAAATATTTTTTTTAATTTAATTTCAATAGGATCTGAAAAAAAATTGGTGAATAATCAAAAAAAACCTGGGGAAAAACTTTGTTTGGCGCTTGAGGGCATGGGCACCACTTTTATCAAACTCGGCCAATTTCTAGCAACAAGACCTGATATCATTGGTGAAGAGTTAGCGGATAATTTAGAAAAATTGCAAGATAAACTTCCTGCATTTGATACTTATGAGGCAAAAAAAATTATAAAAAAAGAAGTAGGAGAGACTCAATATAAAAATATTTTGGAGTTAAGTGAACCCATAGCGGCTGCTTCAATCGCTCAAGTTCATATAGCAAAAATAAAAGAAGAAAATGAAAATAGAGAAGTTGCAATTAAAATTTTAAGACCAAATATAGAAAAATTATTTAATGAAGAGTTGGATGCTTTAATGTTGTTTGCTTATATAATTGAAAATACTTTTTCAAAAGCAAAAAGACTTAAATTGGTTGAGGTGGTTCATTTATTACGAGAAATTACAAATATCGAAATGGACTTACGATTTGAGGCGGCAGCTGCAAATGAATTATATGAAAACACAAAAAACGATAAAGGCTTTAATGTGCCTGAAATCTACTGGAATTATACCACTAAAAAGATCCTAACCTTAGACAAAGTAGATGGAATATCAATTCGAGAGCATGAAAAGCTTAAAGACTTGGGAATTGATTTAAAAATCTTAGCAGAAAACTTAATACAACATTTTTTAAAACAAGCAGTCAGAGATGGTTTTTTTCATGGAGACATGCATCAAGGCAATCTATTTGTTGATAGTCAAGGAAATATCATACCTGTAGATTTTGGAATAATGGGTAGATTAGACAAAAATAATAGAAAATTTTTAGCAGAAATTTTATACGGTTTTATTCAAAGAGATTATGTAAAAGTAGCAGAAGTCCATTTTAAAGCTGGTCTTGTTCCCCAAGATGCTTCTAAAGAAGAATTTGCTCAAGCGTTAAGATCTGTTGGAGAACCCATCTTCGGTCAATCTATTAAAGATATATCGGGAGGAAATTTATTGGCCCAACTTTTTGAAATAACTGAAAAATTTAATATGCCCACACAAACTCCCTTGCTTATCTTACAAAAAACTATGGTTGTTGTAGAAGGTGTTTCAAGAAAACTGTATCCAGAAACTAATATATGGGAAGTTTCTAGGCCAGTTTTAGAAGATTGGTTAAAAAATATTAAAAGTCCAAAGTCTACTTTAGATACAGCCATCAATACTTCTACAGAGATTATAAAAAGAATACCTGATTTTCCGGATTTGATGGATAAAGCCAATTATGCTCTTCAATTAATGGCGGAAGGGAAATTAAATATAGGGCCAATAAGTAGCAAAAATCTAGAGATTGAACAAATGAAGTTAAAAAATCTTAGAAACAATTTGATAATTGGTTTTTTTGGTATTGTAATTTTAAGTCTATTAGTATTTTAATTGCATAATGTCGTTAAAAAATAAAAAAATTTTAATAGTCATTGGAGGTGGGATATCTGCCTATAAAGCTCTTGATCTTATAAGATTATTAAAAAAAAATAACGTAGATATAAAAACTATTCTTACTAAAAGTGGTAAGGAGTTTGTTACACCTCTCTCAATTACGACATTGACAAAAAATAAAACGTTTGAAGATATTTTTGATAAAGATACAGAAGCTGAAATTGATCATATAGCTCTATCTAGGTGGGCAGATTTAATTATCGTTTTACCTACAACTGCAAACTTTATGACAAAATTAAGTATTGGCAAGGCTGAAGATTTGCCTACAACTGTATTACTAGCTTCTAACAAAGATATTCTTTTGGTTCCAGCTATGAACGTTAGAATGTGGCTTCATAAAGCAACTCAGCGAAATTTAAAAATTTTACAAGATTATGGTTACCTTTTTATTGGACCGGAAAAAGGTGAAATGGCTTGTGGTGAGTATGGAGAAGGAAAGATGTCTAGTCCAAGACAAATTTATTCTTACCTAAAAAATTATTTTAATCAAAAGAATTTAGTGAAAAATAAAAATTTTAAAGCTTTAGTTACAACTGGACCAACTAGAGAATATTTAGATCCTGTGAGATATATTTCCAACGAATCAAGTGGCAAACAAGGATATGAAGTAGCTCTAGCATTAAAAAGATTGGGTATTAAAACTAAACTAATCGTAGGACCATCTAATCTTATTCACACAAAAGATTTAAAAATCAAAAAAATAATAACTGCAAAGGAAATGATGAATGAGGTTAAAAAATCTTTACCAGTAGATATAGCTGTTTGTGCGGCTGCAGTTTCTGACTTTAAACCGATAAATAAAAGTAAAAATAAAATTAAAAAAAACAACTCAAATATAAATAATATAATTTTAGAAAAAAACCCTGATATTTTAGATTTTTTAAGTAAAAATAATAAAGCTAGACCCAAAATAGTAGTTGGTTTTTCTGCTGAAACAGAAAATGTTATTCAAAACTCGAAAGCAAAAATTAAAGAAAAATATTGCGACTTAATTGTAGCAAATGATGTTTCTAGAAAAGAATCTGGATTTAATTCAGATTATAATAAAGTTTCTATAATTGATAGAAAAGGTAAAATTAAATCTATTCCAAAAAATAAAAAAAGTTATATTGCTAATATAATTGCTAAAATTATATTAGATAAACTTTTAATGAATGACAAAAATATTAATTAAGAGACTGTCAAAGGAAGTTTCTTTGCCCAAATACGAAACAAATGGATCTTCAGGTATGGATTTAGCCGCAAATATAAACGCTAATATTAATATCGATCCAGGCAAAACTGCAATTATTCCAACGGGTTTTTCATTATCTATTCCTAAGGGATTTGAAGTACAGATCAGACCAAGATCTGGATTAGCAGCAAAAAAAAAAATAAGTGTTTTAAATACACCGGGCACAATTGATGCTGATTATAGAGGTGAAATTAAAGTAATATTAATCAATCTTGGTCAGGAAACATTTACTGTAGAAAAAGGACTTCGAATCGCTCAAATGGTTGTATGTCCTATAGTTCAAGCTCAGCTAAAAGAAGTTGATGATTTAAGTGAAACTGAACGAGGTAAAGGTGGTTTTGGATCTACAGGAACTAAATAATTCTGGAAATGAAAATAAACTTAGGACAATTTAGGCGATTCGAAAAACAAATAATCTTAAAAAATATTGGTTTAGCAGGACAAAAGAAAATATTTGCAGCAAATGTTTTAATTATTGGTCTAGGAGGTTTGGGATGCCCTTTACTTACTTATTTGGTGTCCTCTGGGGTTGGTAAAATCGGCATTGTAGATTTTGATAAAGTTGAAATTTCTAATTTAAATAGACAAACATTATTTAATCCCGGTGATGTAGGTAAATTTAAAGTTGATCAGGCCAAAAAGGCTATTAACAAAATAAATAAAAAAATAAAAATTATTTCATTTAAAAAAAAAATAACATTCAAAAATATAAAGAAAATTTTAAGTAGTTTTGATATTATATGTGATGGCACAGACAATTATAACTCCAGATATTTAATAAATGATTATTGCGTAAAAAATAAAAAAATACTAATCTCGTCAGCTATAAGTAAATTTGATGGTCAACTCATGAAATTCGATTTTAAGAAAAAGGGACCTTGCTATAGATGTTTCATGCCAAGTCCACCCGATAATGAAAATAATTGCCAAACAGATGGAATATTTTCTCCAGTTGCGGGTATTATGGGTTCTTTGCAAGCAAATGAAGTTTTAAAATGTATATTGAATACCAAAAATGATTTGGCAAGTCGTATAGTTATATTTGACTCCTTGAATACTGAATTCAGAAAATCAAAAATAGCTATTAACCCAAAGTGTATTAATAAATGCTAAGAATAATTATAATTATTTTTAGCGTTTTGTTTTTTGAAAGTTTAAGCTTTTCTCAAGATGAATATTTTTTAACTTTACGCTTTGATAAAGTTCATCTTAGACAAGGTCCATCTCGAGAGTATCCAATAAAAATTTTATATAAAAAGAAATTTTTGCCTGTTTTAATTCAAGATAAGTCTGATAATTTTAGAAAAATAAGAGATCATGAAAATAATTCTGGCTGGATACATGTATCTCAACTTTCAAAGAAAAAAGCTGCCATAGTAATCGATGAACAACTAATAATGTTCAAAAATCCTACAGTTTATTCAAAACCCATAGTGGTACTTAAAAAAGGACGTCTTGCAAAAATTATAAAATGCAAAGAAACTTGGTGCAAGGCTAAATCTGATAAATATAAAGGGTGGATAAAAAAAGATAGTTTGTGGGGCCTGCTTTAACGTTTAACTTTTGAGGCCCAAAATTTGTCTAACAAAAAGTACCAAACGGCATTAGCTAATGGTTCCACTATAGCGTCTGTAAGAGCAATCGCAAAAGAAACATCTGCTACCAGCATTAAAACAATGATTGCTATAGCAAAGTGACCAATAGTATAGATTATTGTTCTAAGTATTGATCCTTTATTAGATTTATAAATATTTTTTGCAGTTGAAAAAATGCCTTGAGTTAATTCTGTCATCTATTTATATCCCTTCTAGGATCTTTAATTTTCTTCACTTTATCTAGAACTCCAGATATTTTTGCGGTTATATATATAGTATAAACAATTGCAAAACCTAAAGCCATTGTTGATAGGATAGTATATATTGCAGATAAAATCCTTTCTTCAAACCAATTTTCAACTCCAGAGTTAGAATGATATAAAATATTCCAAAAAAATACAAAACTGATTTCGTATATTATTATTAATTTTAACATTCAATTCTATTGTAAATTTATTGGTTATTGTCTGTCAGCATTCATTATTTTTGTCCATACCTGAACAAAATCTATAATAAATTTTTCCTGATTGTCATCTTGAGCGTATACTTCAGCGTATGATCTAAGAATTGAATTGGACCCAAAAACTAAGTCGACTCTGGTTCCTGTAAATTTAGTTTTTTTGGATTTTCTATCTATAATTTCATAAAGATTTTTATCTAAAGGTTTCCAAATAAACTTCATATCAGTTAAATTCACAAAGAAATCATTTGTCAAAACCCCTGGCTTATTAGTAAATACTCCATGTTTTGAATTACCATGATTTGTATCTAAAACTCTCATACCTCCAATTAGTACTGTCATTTCTTTTGCTGATAAGTTCATTAAAGAAGCTCTATCCAACATCATTTCCTCTGGATCAACTGCATACTCCTCTTTTACCCAGTTTCTGAAAGCATCATGTAAAGGTTCTAACACTTTAAAGGAATCAATATCTGTTTGGTCTTGAGTGGCGTCTCCTCTACCAGGTGTAAAAGGTACTTTTATTTTAAAACCAGCTTTTCTAATAGCTTTTTCTAAGCCGACATTTCCTGCTAGCACAATAATATCTGCTACGCTTGCTTTAACTTTTTTAGCAACTTTTTCTAATTCTCCAATAACTTTGCTTAGTCTAGTTGGCTCATTAGCTTCCCATTTTTTTTGCGGCAATAAACGTATTCTTGCTCCATTCGCTCCACCTCTCTTATCTGTTCTTCTATAGGTTCTTGCACTATCCCAAGATGTGCTAATTAAATCTGAATTTTTTAAACCTGTAGCTTCTATTAATTTTTTAGCTTTAGTAACATTAAAACCTTTTTTTCCTTGAGGTACTGGATCTTGCCAAATTAAATCTTCTTTAGGTGCATCAGGCCCAATATAATTCTTTCTTGCCCCCATATCTCTGTGTGTTAACTTAAACCATGCTCTTGTAAAAGAATCTGCCATGTACTTATGGTCTTTTCTAAATTTTTCTGAAATTTTTCTATAGCTTGGATCCATTTTCATAGCCATATCAGCATCGGTCATAATAGGATTTCGTTTGATTGATGAATCAGCCAAATCAACAGGTTTATCAGCTTCTTTCATATTTATTGGTTCCCATTGATTAGCTCCTGCAGGGCTTTTTTTGAGTTCCCATTCATAGTCTAATAAAAGTTTTAAATAAGTGTCATCCCATTTATTTGGATGAGTTGTCCAAGCTCCTTGTATTCCGCTAGTTACTTGATTGACTCCTAAACCGCCTCCACCTTTTCGGTTCCATCCAAATCCTTGTTCATGAATTTGTCCAGCTTCAGGCTCTGGTCCTAATAAAGAAGCATCACCATTACCATGAGCTCTTCCTACTGAATGACCTCCAACCGTCAATGCACATGTTTCTTCATCGTTCATAGCCATTCTACCAAATGTCTCTCTTACATCGTGAGCAGTTCTTAAAGGATCTGACTTACCATCAACACCCTCAGGATTTACATAAATTAGTCCCATAACAACTGCAGCTAAAGGATTGGCTAATGATTTACGATTTCCATTATTTGAATATCTTTTATCTTGAAGCCATTCTTTTTCTGAACCCCAGTAAACATCTTTCTCTGGATGCCATATATCCTCTCTTCCAAAAGAGAAACCGTACATCTTTAATCCCATAGACTCGTAAGCCATATTCCCTGCTAATATCATTAGGTCGGCCCAACTTATTTTATTTCCATACTTTTTTTTAATTGGCCAAAGTAGTCTTCTAGCTTTATCTAAGTTAGTATTATCTGGCCAAGAGTTAAGAGGAGCAAATCTATGATTGCCTGTTCCGCTTCCTCCTCGACCATCAGCAATTCTGTAAGTGCCGGCAGAGTGCCAAGCCATTCTTATAAATAGACCACCATAGTGACCTAAGTCAGCTGGCCACCACTCTTGACTATCGGTCATTAATTTTAGTAAATCTTTTTTAATACCTTTAAAATTTAATTTTTTTACCTCTTTCTTATAATCAAACTTTTTATCCATTGGATTAGTTTTGGTGTCATGTTGATGCAAAATATCCAAATTTAAATTTTTCGGCCACCAATGTGTAGGTGTAGTTTGTGCTGTCATGCTGCCATGCATAACAGGACACTTTCCGGAACCATTTTTTTTATATTCAACACTCATAATTTTTTTTGTAAGAAAGTAACTATTCCAGTTTATAATTATTCTAAACTAGTAAGTCAATATGAAATTATTTTTTTTGTAAGCTAATTACAACCTCTAAATCTTTAATTTTTTTTCCTTTAGGTGGATTTGGAATTTTCTTTAAAACAACTTCTTGATAATCAATATCAGTCAGTTTTTTTTTATCAGGATCATAAAAATGATGGTGCGACTTTATGTTCGTATCATAATAACTTTTGCTAGAATTTGTCAAAATTTCTCTTATATGCCCAGCTTTTTTAAATGCTTCAACAGTATTATAAATTGTTGCTAAAGAAATCCTTCTCTGCATTTTTTTGTTAACTGTTTTATTTAATGACTCAGCTGTAAAATGAAAAGTTTCTTTTCGATCAAACAATTTTTTAGCTATCAAAATTCTTTGTTTTGTTGGCCTAAGGTTAGAAGATCTTAATCTATTTATGATTTCTTTTTTTTGTTGCATAAACTATAGCTTTTTAGAAGTATTTAAAATTTATATAATTATTTATATAAAATTGTATATAAATCAAGTAAAAACTATTAACTAAATCTATGCAAAAGAATAATTTTAATTACGATGAATTAATTGCTTGTGGCAACGGGGAATTATTTGGCGAAGGTAATGCCAAGCTTCCTTTGCCTCCTATGTTGATGTTTGACAGAATTACTGAAATTAAAAAAGATGTAGGTGAGTTTAAAAAAGGTTTTATTAAAGCAGAACTAGATATAAAAGATAATTTATGGTTTTTTGATTGTCATTTTAAAAACGATCCAGTTATGCCAGGTTGTTTGGGACTGGATGCGATGTGGCAATTAGTTGGTTTTTATTTAGGATGGATAGGTGAACCTGGAAAGGGACGAGCTTTAGGGGTAAATACTGTAAAATTTACAGGTGAGGTACTAAAAAAAGCCAAAATGGCAACTTATGAAATAAATATGAAAAGAGTTTTAAAAAAAGAAGGTGCTGTAGTTGGTCTTGCTAATGGTATATTGAGTGCTGATGGAAAGGTAATTTATACTGCTGAAAATTTAAAAGTAGGTTTATTTAAGTCATGAAAAGAGTTGTAATAACAGGTATTGGAATTGTATCTTGTCTTGGAAATAATCAAGAAGAAGTTTATCAATCTCTTCTAAACTCAAAATCAGGAATATCTTTTTCTGAAGAATACAAAGAACATAATTTAAAGAGTCATGTACACGGAAAACCTAATATTAAAATTCAAGATCATGTTGATAGAAAAACAATAAGATTTATGGGATCTGGGTCAGCATATAATTATATTGCTATGAAGGAAGCAGTTAAAGACTCTGGATTAGAGGAAAAAGAAATAAGTAATATTTCTACTGGAATTGTTATGGGTTCAGGTGGTCCTTCAATAGAAAATGTGATCCTAGCTGCAGATAAGACTAGAGCAAAAACTCCAAAATTAATGGGTCCATTTATTGTGCCAAGAACAATGGCAAGTACAGCGTCAGCAACTTTGGCTGTTCCTTTTAAAATTAAGGGAGTTAATTATACGATGAGTTCTGCTTGTGCTACAAGTGGACACTGTATAGGAAATTCTGTTGAACTAATACAATCTGGTAAACAAAAAATTATGTTTGCCGGTGGAAGTGAAGAGCTACATTGGGCAATGACTGCGATGTTTGATGCTATGACAGCTTTATCTTCAAAATATAATGATACTCCTGAAAAAGCTTCAAGAGCATATGATAAGACTAGGGATGGATTTGTTATTGCTGGAGGTGGTGGAGTTTTAGTGCTTGAGGAATACGAACATGCAAAAGCAAGAGGTGCAAAAATTTATGCCGAGATTACTGGTTATGGAGCAACATCAGATGGGTATGATATGGTAGCACCCTCTGGAGAAGGAGCTGTTAGGTGTATGCAGATTGCATTAAAAACATCTAGGAATAAAATGGATTATATTAACACTCATGGTACGTCCACTCCAGTTGGAGATATTACAGAATTAAAAGCTATAGCAGAAACATTTAAGGAAAAAATTCCAAAAATAAGTTCAACAAAATCTTTATCAGGGCATCCCTTGGGAGCTGCATCAGTACATGAAGCTATCTATAGTTTAATAATGATGAAAAATAATTTTATAACTGGGTCTGCGAACATTAATGAAATGGATGAGGAAGCAAAAAAATTTCCAATAATTAGTAAAACTGAAAAAGAAGTGAGTTTAAACGCAGTTATGTCTAATAGTTTTGGATTTGGCGGAACAAATGCAACATTAATTTTTGAAAAGGTATAAATGAGTTTAGCTAAAGGTAAAAAAGGATTAATTATGGGAGTTGCCAATGAAAGATCAATCGCTTGGGGTATATCACAAAAACTTGCTGAAGCTGGAGCTGAATTAGCATTTACCTATCTTGGAGATGCATTAAAAAAAAGAGTTGTTCCATTAGCCAAATCCCTAAATTCTGAATTTACACTGAGTTGCAACGTAGAAAATAAAGAGGAAATTGTTAAACTTTTTGAAGATATAAAGGCAAAGTGGGGACAAATTGATTTTGTTGTTCATGCAGTAGCTTTTTCTGATAAAGCAGAATTATCTGGAGAATATTTAAATACTACAAGAGAAAATTTTTTAAAGAGCATGTTAGTATCATGTTTTTCTTTTACTGAAGTTGCAAAAGAAGCTGAAAAAATAATGAAAAAAGGCGGAAGTATGCTAACTTTAACTTACGAGTCTACTAAAGCTATTCCAAACTATAACGTGATGGGTGTTTGTAAATCTGCCCTAGAAGCGAGTGTAAAATATTTGGCTAGAGATCTTGGTTCAAAAGGAATTAGAGTAAATGCTATAAGTGCTGGACCAATTAAAACACTTGCAGCTTCTGCTATTGGAGATGCAAAATTTCTATATAAGTGGAATGAAAATCATTCTTTTTTAAAGAGAAATGTAGATATTAATGATGTAGGAAATTCTGCTTTATACCTTTTAAGCGATTTAGCAGCTGGTGTAACGGGAGAAATTCATTACGTAGATGCAGGTTATAATAAGGTAGGTATGCCTGATCCTAAAAATATTTCTTAGCCTGCAAAAAATGCATGTCTGGGTTAGAATCATAGCAATTATCAAATAAAACAAAAATTTATTAAACTATTCGAGAAAAGAGATAAATGAAAAAATTTAATTTAAAAGTAAAAGAAAAACTTGGAAATTTTTTTGATTGGATTAAAGGAGCTAAGTTAATCGAGCTTAATACGTGTGATGTTCACGAGGATCCAGTAAGACCAGAACTTGATGTAAAATTTAGGACTGAATATGGAAGAAAAATTTATGGTGTAAAATATAAAAATGAAATTTGTGCAATTATGTGTTTTGGTTTTACAAATGATATTCCAAAAACTGTTGAAGAATTAGATTTAATGACTAAAGATGCCCATTTACAAAGTACACTAAGAGATCGGAACGTTGGAAAAATAGCAATTGCCTATACGGTTTGGTCCAAAAAAAAAGGTGGAGGAAAATTAATTGTTAAAGAAGTATTTAAAAAAATTAAACAATCCCATCATTTAAATAGACTAGTAACTTTATCTCCACTTACTAAAATGGCTAGAAATTTTCATTTACGCAATGGTGCTTTTGAACTTCAAGTAAATGAAAAAACACAAAATTTTGAATATAAAATGTAAAATTCTAAGCTACTGCTTGTTTTATAGATAATTTAACTTTGCCTCTATCAAAGCCAACAACTTTTACGGATACTTCATCACCTTCTTTTACAACATCACCCACTTTGTTAACTCTTTTGGGAGCTAGCTCTGAAATGTGAACCAAACCATCTTGTTTTCCCAAAAAATTTACAAAAGCTCCGAATTCCATTATTTTTACTACTTTTCCTTTATAAATTTTTCCCATTTCAGGTTTAGCTATTAAATTTTTAATAAATTCTATTGCCTTATTTCTTGACTCTTCATCAGGTGCAGCAACAGTAACTTCGCCGGTATCTTTTACATCTACTTTTGCACCTGAAGTCTCAACTATTTCTCTAATCGTTGCTCCACCTTTTCCTATAACTGTAGCAATATCTTTTTTATCAACTTTAATGGTCTCCATTTTAGGAGTATGTTTGGAGAATTCTTTTCTAGATGATTTGATAGCCTTATTCATTTCTCCTAGAATATGTTCTCTTCCCGCTTTGGCTTGGTCCAAAGCTTTTTCCATAATTTCAAATGTAATGCCAGTGATTTTAATATCCATTTGAAGAGATGTAATACCATCTTTTGTTCCAGCCACTTTAAAATCCATATCACCTAAATGATCTTCATCTCCTAATATATCTGATAAAACAGAAAATTTATCTCCTTCTTTAATTAAACCCATTGCTATACCTGCTACTGGTTCCTTGATAGGTACACCTGCATCCATCAAAGATAAAGATGTTCCACAAACCGTTGCCATAGAAGATGATCCATTTGACTCTGTAATTTCAGAAACAACTCTTAAAGTATAAGGAAAATCCTCTTTTTTTGGTAAGGATGAGTTAATAGCTCTCCAAGCTAATTTACCATGACCAATTTCTCTTCTACCAGTTCCTATTCTTCCACACTCACCTACTGAAAAAGGAGGAAAATTATAATGGAGCATAAAATTTGATCTATGCATACCATCTAAACTCTCTAACCTTTGTTCATCATCTGACATACCTAAAGTAGTAACTACCAAAGCTTGGGTTTCTCCTCTTGTGAATAAAGCTGATCCATGTGCTCTTGGTAACACTCCTACTTCACATTTAATTTGCCTCACATCTGCTAAACCCCTGCCATCAATTCTCTTTTTATCTTTTAGAATTGCTGTTCTTACAATATCTTTCTCTAGAGACTTTAATTGTCCCATAGCTTGGTTTTCTGTGACATTTTCATCTTCTGCAAACATCTCTTTACATTTAGCATCTATCTCTGAAATAGCAGTCGATCTTTTTTTTTTATCGATTTCCTTAAAAGCTTTTCTCAAACCTGTTTCAAAAGAGTTTACAATTTTCTTTTTAACTTCTGAATGATCTATCTCTTGGATTTCCCATTTAGGTTTTCCTGCCTTTTGAGCTAAACTCTCAATTGCTTTAATAATTGAAATAAAATTTTCATGTCCAAATTTAACTGCATCTAACATTACTTTTTCAGTTAATCCAGACGTCTCTGACTCCACCATTAAAACTGCATCTTTTGTCCCTGCAACAACTAAATCTAATTCAGAGTCTTCTAATTCTTTAGGCGATGGATTTAATAAATATTTTCCATCGTTGTATCCAACTCTACTTGCAGCAATTGGACCTTGAAATGGAAGTCCTGATATAGCTAATGCTGCAGATGAGGCTATTATTGATAAAATATCGGGCTGGTTCTCTCCATCATAAGATAGCACTGTAGGTAATAGTTGGACCTCATTCATAAAAGTTGAAGGAAATAATGGTCTAATTGGTCTATCAATCAATCTAGAAATTAAAGTTTCAGCCTCAGTTGGTCTTGCTTCTCTTTTAAAATATCCTCCAGGTATTTTTCCCGCAGCATAATATTTTTCTTGGTAGTTTACAGATAATGGAAAATAATCTTGTCCTTCTTTTAAATTTTTAGCACCTACTGCAGTTGCTATTACCATTGTTTCACCACAAGTAGCAATAATCGCTCCATCAGCTTGCCTTGCAATTTTTCCTGTTTCTAAAGTTATTTTTTTTCCATTTATTTTAATTTCTTCTTTATGTATCTTGAACATTATTTCCTTAAATTTAATTGTTTTATTACTTTCTGATATGAAACTGAGTTTTTCTTTTTAAGATAAACTAGAAGTTTTTTTCTTTTATTTACCGATTTTGCTAAACCAACTGAAGAATGCTTATCTTTTTTTGCTCCTTTAAAATGTTCTGAAAGTTTAGAGATTTTATCCGTTAATAAACCAATCTGTATTTCCGTAGAACCAACATCCTTATCATGGATCGCTAATGATTTAATTATATCTTTTTTTTTCTGTGTCATTTACTTTTATTTTTTTTATAATTTTTTCAATCTTTTCAGCATATTCAAATGAGTTATCTTCAACAAATGTAAGTTTAGGAAGAAACTTAATATCTAGCCTTTTAGACAGGGCTTTTCTAACAAGATGCGAGTATTCCGTCAAGGCTCTAACTGTTTCTTTCAAGTCTACACCGCCCAAAGGTATTACATAAACTCTAGCTGTTTTTAAGTCTGGAGTCATTCTTACCTCTGTTACAGTAATTAGTTTAGAATTAATTAAAGGAATTTTAGCTTCATTCCTGATAAATAACTCACCTAAGTTTTGTTTAACTAGCTCTCCAACTCTTAATTGTCTTTGGCTAAAAGTTCTTTGTGATGTTTGATTACCCATTATATAGACCTTTGTATTTCTTCTGCGTGATATGACTCGATTACATCTTTTTCCTTAAAATCAATAAAATCTTTAATACTGATCCCGCACTCTAATCCTGTGCCCACTTCTTTAACTTGATTTTTTTCTCTATAAATACTTTGAATTTCTCCACTATATACAACAACACCATCCCTGATAATTCTTGCTTTAGACTTACTTTTAATCTCTCCATTAATAACTTTTGATCCCGCAATTTTACCCGCATTAGATACTTTAAATATTTTTTGAATCTCTGCTGAACCCAAAACTGTTTCTTTTACATCTGGCTCTAATAAACCTGATAAAGACTTTTCAACGTGCTCCAGTGCTTCATAAATTATATTGAAATATTTTATATCAATCTTTTGTTCTTCTGCTAATTTTTTAGCTTCTCTGTTAGGTTTTACATTAAAACCAATCAATATCGCATTAGATGCTTTAGCTAATGAAACATCAGTTTCATTTATCATTCCAATATCAGATAAAATGATTTTTGGTTCAACCTCATCATGTTTTATTTTATTAATTGCCATTTTTAATGCTTCACTAGATCCTTGAACATCTGATTTAATAATTATGTTTAATTCATCTTTTAATTTAGCAGAGTCAAAAAGAGTTGCTTTATCTTTAGCTATAGCTTTATTTTGAACAAAATTATTTTTTTTATATTCTGCCATTTCTTTAGCTTCATTTTCATTTCTTGTAACCAAAAATTCTGCTCCTGCAAAAGCTGAACTATTCATTCCAAGTATTTCAACTGGCATAGAAGGCAAAGCCTCATTAAGATTTTTACCTTCATAATTTATCATCGCTCTAATCTTTCCCCAAGTATCTCCACAAATAAAATAGTCTCCTCTTTTTAATTTTCCATTACTTATTAAAACTGTTGATACGGGCCCTTTACCTTTATCTATTTTAGACTCAATAACAACACCTTTAGCTTGTCCAGAAAATGAGGCTTTTAAATCTAAAATCTCTGATTGTAATAAAATACTTTCTTTAAGTTTATCTAAATTAATTTTTTTTAATGCTGATACTTCTACAAACAAAGTATCTCCACTTAGATCTTCAGCAATTAACTCGTATTGCATCATTTCATTTTTAATTTTACTTATATTTTTTTCTGGTAAATCACATTTATTAATTGCAACTATTATAGGAACCTTTGCAGCTTTGGCATGTTTAATAGCTTCAATTGTTTGAGGTTTAATGCCGTCATCAGCTGCGACTACTAAAACTACAATATCAGTAATTTTTGATCCTCTAGCACGCATCTCAGTAAAAGCTGCATGACCAGGTGTATCTATAAAAGTAATAATTTTATTATTTTCTGTTGTAACTTGATAAGCTCCTATATGTTGAGTAATCCCGCCATGTTCTCCCGAAACAACATTTGTATCTCTTAAAGAATCTAGTAAAGAAGTTTTTCCATGGTCAACATGGCCCATTATTGTAACTACAGGTGGTCTAATTTTTATGTCTCCTTCTAATTTTTCTTTAACTTTATTTGTTTCTAGATTTGGTTGATCTCCTAATATTGGTTTGTGTCCGAATTCTTTAACAATATATTCTGCTGTGTCTTTATCAATATTATGATTAATAGTTGCTATCACCTTCATATTTAGCAAGAACTTAATAATGTCACTAGATTTCTCTGCCATTCGATTTGAAAGTTCTTGTATTGTAATTTGTTCAGGTATTTTTACATCTCTAATTACTTTTTTAAATTCTTTCTTTTCTTCATTCTCTGGTTTATTTTTTTTCTCTTTTAATCTAGCTCTTTTAACTGAAGCTAAACTTCTTTGTTTAATCTCGATTTCTTCTACATTTAAAGCTCTAGAAACGGTTAGTTTGAAATCTCTCTTATCTATTGGATTTTTCAATTTTAATTTACTTTTTCCTGTTGGTTTTTCAGTTTTTTTTATAAAAGCTTTAGTGGCTTGTTGCTCTATGAATTTTCTTGCAAAATTTTTCTTTTTTATATCTCTTGTATCTATATTTGGATTATTAACTTTACCAAAAGATTGATTGCTTCTACTTATATTTTTGTTGAATTTAAAAGGCTTTTTCTTTTCTACTGAGAAAGATTTTTTTCCATCAGCGCTTATAGAGCTTGTATCAATTTTTTTTTTTAAGTTTGATGAAATAGTAAGTGTCTTTTTTTTATCTTTTTTTTCCATAACATTATTTGTAAACAATCTCTCTAGCTGACATAATTAACTGGTCAGCTTCTTTTCTAGATAAAGAAAACTCCTCCAAATATCCTTCAATCCTGATTTTTTTTCCTTTAACTTCGTCAAAACCACCAATTAATTCATCAGAAGATAAGTCAGCAAATTCGTTCAACTTTTTTATATTTTTTTGACCTAAAATTACTAGCATTCCTTGAGTTATGCCTTTTAAACCTATTAATGACTCTTCAACACCTAGCTCTTTTAATTTTTGAGCAACTTCCTCTTTTTCTTTAATCAATGTTTCTTTTGATCTATCTATTAATTCTTTCGCTGTCTCTTCATCAATTGCATCTATTTTTGAAATATTTTCTGATGTTGATTGAGCAATATCTTCGATACTTGTAAAGCCTTCTGAAACCAAAAGCTGTCCTAATGTCTCATCGACTTCTAAATTTTTAATTAATGTTTCTGTTCTATCCTTAAATTCAGCTTGTCTTCTTTCTGAGTCTTCTTTGTCAGTTAAAATATCAATTTCATAATTTGTTAACTTAGATGCTAATCTTACATTCTGACCTCTTCTACCAATTGCCTTACTTAAATTCTCTTCAGTTAAAATAATATCTATTCTCTTATTATCTTGATCTATTAAAACTTTTTGTATTTCTGCTGGTGAGAGAGATTCAGAAATTAAAGTTGGCAAATCTTCTGTCCATTTAATTATGTCAATTTTTTCACCATGTAATTCATTGACTATTGTTTGCACTCTGCTTCCTCTCATTCCTACACATGCTCCTACCGGATCAATAGAAGCATCTTGAGAATGTACGCAAATTTTAGCTCTACTACCTGGATCTCTTGCTACCGCTTTAATTTCTATAGTTCCTTCATAAATTTCTGGAACTTCTTGAAAAAATAATCTGGCTAAAAATTGAGGATGTGCTCTTGATAAAAATATTTGATGGCCTTTAAGTTCTTTTTTGACCTCATAACAATAAGCTTTTACTCTATCACCGTTTTTTAAAATTTCTCTAGGAATAAGTTCATCTTTTTTAATAACTCCCTCAGCCTTACCTAAATCTACGATGACATTTCCATATTCTAATCGCTTAATGATACCACTAAGGATTTGACCTTGTTTGTCTATAAAATCTTCGTATTGCCTATTTTTTTCAGCTTCACGCACCCTTGCGCTAATAACTTGTTTGGCACTTTGTGCAGCGATTCTTCCAAAGTCAATTTGGGGTAATTCCTCATAAATTTTATCTCCGATTTTTAAATCCTTATTTTTGGTGTCAATCTTTTTTGCATCTTCTAAATTAATTTCCTTGGAAGGATCTTCAACATTTTCTACTATATCTAAAACTTTGTGAATTTTAATATCACCGCTTTCTCTATCAATTAATACTTCAATAGTATTATCATTTCCAAACTTAGTTAAGGCAGCTTTTTGAATTGCACTTTCCATCGAACCAATTACAAGTTCCTTATCAATTGATTTCTCATTTGCAACTGCGTCTACAATTCTTAAAAGTTCTAGTTTATCTAATCCTCTATTTAACATATTTTAATGCTCCTAAAAAAAAATGGGCTTAAGCCCATTTTGAATTTAACCAGTAATATTCCCTCTCATATTAATGAAAATTATGGTTTTTTCAAGATTACAATTTAAATAAATCTGACTTATCTGTTTTTTCCCAAGTAAATTCACCACTATTTGTTGGTTTTCTTCCAAAATGTCCATAAGCAGAAGTAATCTCATATATTGGATTGTTTAATTTTAACATTTCTCTTATTCCTCTTGGAGATAAATTAAAATTTTGGTCAATAATTTCTTTAACTTTACTTACTTTATTTTCATCACCCTCAGCAAGTTTTATAAAAATAGATAAAGGTTTTGAAACTCCTATGGCATAGGCAAGTTGTATCAAACATTTTTCAGAGACTCCTGCAGATACAATATTTTTGGACAAGTATCTCGCTGCATAAGCGGCTGATCTATCTACTTTAGTGGGATCTTTACCAGAAAAAGCTCCTCCTCCGTGAGGCGCTGCTCCTCCATAAGTATCAACAATTATTTTTCTTCCTGTTAAACCACTGTCTCCATCTGGACCTCCAATTATAAATTGACCTGTAGGATTGATATAAATTTCTTTAGAATCTAAATCTTTAATATATTTTTCTGGTATAGACTTTTTAATATACGGAAGAACTAATTCTTTAACTTGTTCTTGATTTAAATCTTTTGAATGTTGAGTGGATATTACTACTGAGGTAACTTTTGTTGGTTTGTTATCTTGATAGAGCATAGTAACTTGGCTTTTAGAGTCTGGTTCTATTCCTTTTAAGACTCCTTTTTTTCTATCTTCTGCGATTAATCTTAAGATTCTATGTGAAAAATGAATTGGAGCAGGCATTAAATCATCCGTTTCCTTACAAGCATAACCAAACATAATACCTTGATCTCCTGCACCTTCGTCTTTATTGTCTTTAGAATCAACCCCCATTGCTATATCCGCTGACTGTTCGTGTAAAAATGTTTCGATATTGGCTGTCTTCCAGCTAAATCCTTTTTGATCGTAACCAATATCTTTTATGCAGTCTCTAACTTTTTTTATAATTTCTTCCTTTTCAATTTTTGGACCTCTAATCTCTCCAGCTAATACTACTTTATTAGTTGTGGTAAGAGTTTCACAGGCTACACGGGAGAAAGGATCACGAGATAGATAGGAGTCTACCACCATATCAGAAATTCTATCACAGACTTTATCTGGATGGCCTTCAGATACAGACTCACTAGTAAATAAATATTTATTATTTTCCATCAGTTTTTATTTTTTAAAATTAAGTAGATAAATAGATATGTAAATAAAAGAACAAAAAATATCAAATCATTTTTGTTTTTAAAATTGTTGTTAATTAAAGGCACATCTAATTCTATATTTCCCGTCTCATATGGTTCTAATCTTTTTATCGTTTGTCCATTATTGTCTATAAAAGCGCTTATACCTTTGTTTGCAGATCTAGCTAAATAAGTATTATTTTCTATGGATCTAAAAATTGATTTAGCAAAGTGTTGGTAGGGTCCTATGGAATTACCAAACCATGCATCTTCAGAAATATTTATAATCATATTAGTTTTTTTATCTGAAAACTGTGTCAACTTAGGAAAAATTAATTCATAACATATTAAAGGAAGAAGATTTAACTCATTAAATATAAAATTTTTTTGTTCATTTCCTTTTGAAAAAGATCCATAACCATAAGTGATCTTTTTTAATCCTAATTTTTCAAAAAAATTATTGAAAGGGATGAACTCTCCAAAAGGAACAAGTTTTTTTTTATCATATTTATATAGTATCTCAAGATTATGGTTGGATACTATAAGGCTATTGTAGAAAAGATTGGAAGAAGGGTCTTCAGTGTTTATTCCAAAAATTAACAGGTGTTTTTTAGAGAAACTTTTGCTAAAAGTACTTGAATATTTTTTCAAATCTTCAAAATAAATTCCAGCAAATATTCCTTCCGGCCAAATAAAAATAGTTTCTTTATTTTGATCAGGTTCACTGTATCGTACAATTTTTTGAATTGTTTCTTTAATTTCCTTATCACTATGAATATATCTCATGTCAAAATTAGGAGATATTACCTTTACATTTATATTCTTTTTAATATCTCCTGTTGTCTCTTGACTATTATTAATCTTATAAGATCCGAAAATATAAAATGAAAAAAATATTAATAAAAAAATTGAAAAAATTAAGTATTTATATTTGTGGTTAAAAAATAATAATGCCGGAGAACAAAAAAAGGCTATCGAAATTGAATTAAAAGCATAAAGTCCGATGGGATTTAAAACTTGAATTACTTCAACAAACCATGACCATGAGTAAGACCACAAATTCCAAGGAAAACCAGATAAAATATTTCCTCTTAAATAATCCATCAAAGAAAAAACTAAACAAAATAAAAAAAAAGAAGAATAATTGTTTTTTATAAAAGGTCCTGAAAACAAAGATGCAAAACCAAAAAAAAGTCCTAGAGATAAAGGGATTAATATTATCGAAAAAGGGATTAAATTTTTTAAATTTTCATCAAATGTAAGTGAATAGGAAATCCAATATGTACCCGAAAGAAAAAAACCTATTCCAAAAAAATACCCTACAAAAAAAAGATTTTTTAAATAAGGTTTTTTTCGATATTTATTTTTTGAACGTTTATTAATGTTGCTTAGTATTAAAAAAAAAATTGGAATTACAAAGAAGTTAATTAAGGTAATATTAAAAGGCTGAAAAGATAAAACAGTTAGTAATCCAAGAAAAAAAGGTGTGATAAAAACTAATATTGTTCTATTATTAAGAATTAGATTTAGCATTTTATTCAATTAAATAAAAAAATTTATTTTCCTGTTTTTGCATTTGTAGATATTTTGTATCTGATTTGTGATCATATCCCAAAAGATGCAACAAACCATGAATCCAGAGTTTATTTAATTCCTCTTTAAATTTGACCTTATTATTTTTGTTCTTCACTTGACTTAAATTAATAATAATGTCCCCTAAGTAAACTTCTTTTTCTTTTCTAATTTTATTATTTAAATGCTTTTTTTCATAAAAAGGAAAAGACAATACATCGGTAGATTTATTTTTTTTTCTAAATTTTTTATTTAATCTTTTTATTTCTTTTGCTCCTGATAGAAGTAAAGAGCATATTAAAGTATTTTTTTTATATAGTTTGTTTTTTTTATTAAGTAGATCTATCTTTTTATCAATAAAGCTATTTGGATTTTTAAGATACTTTTTCCAACTAATGTTATTTAAAATTACATTAACTTTTATCATCAGTGCTTTTTTTCTGATAAGCCCGAATAATCTTTGAAACTAAAGGATGTCTCACCACGTCAGTATGATCAAATTCGATAATTTTAATCTCTTTTAAATTTTTTAGAATATCTCTAGATTTTATGAGACCAGATTGAGATTTGTTGATTAAATCTATTTGAGATGGATCCCCATTAACAACTAATTTAGAATTTTCCCCAATTCTAGTTAAAAACATTTTAATTTGTGTTTCTGTTGCATTTTGCGCTTCATCTAATATTGCAAAACAATTTTTTAAAGTTCTTCCTCTCATAAATGCAAGAGGTGCAATTTCAATTTCTCCATTTTCAATTCTTTTATCTATTTTATCTGCACCAAATAACTCGTATAGTGCATCATAAAGTGGCCTTAGATAAGGATCGACTTTTTCTTTCATATCTCCAGGTAAAAATCCTAATTTTTCCCCTGCTTCAACCGCCGGCCTTGATAGGATTACTCTTTCAATCTTTTTTTCCATTAATAAAGTTACAGCTACAGAAACTGCTAAAAAACTTTTTCCAGTTCCAGCAGGTCCCAGTGACATCACAATATCATTTTCTTTAAGTGCTTTTATGTAATCAGATTGTTTTTCAGATCTAGCTATAACCGATTTCCTTGGAGTCTTAATTAACTGCTGAAATGATTTCACATTTGATTTTTCTGGTTTCATATCTTTATTAACTGATAGCATTATATCGCTTTTTTCAATAAGATTAGTCAAAAGATATTTACTAACTAAAAATTTAATTGCCTCAGAAAAATCTTTTAAATTGGGCTTTTTTCCTTTGCATGTAATAGAGTTTCCTCTAAAAAAGATAACTGTATTAGTTAACCTCTCTAATTCTTTTAAATTTTGATCAAACTCACCAACAATTGACATTAATATTGTATTGTTAGCTATCTGAATATTAATTGTTTCTGAGTCAATTTTTCTAATAATTAAATTTTGATCTAATTTACTTATCTCTGACATAATTTTATGCTGCGTATACCTTTTTAGTATCTTCTAAATTAACTTCACCAAATAAAGTATTTTGATTACAACTATTAATTTTTACGCTTCTAATCTTGCCAATTAAATTTTCATTGCTATTAACAATTACTGAATTGAAATATTCATCTCTACCAAAATATCGGTTTGAGTTTTTGGCATTATTTTCAAATAATACATTGGCATTTGAATTAACAAGTTCTTTTCTATATTTTTTTTTAATTTCAGTAGCAGATAGCTGAAAAATCCTCAATCTTTCTCTAGCAATTTTATCATCTATTTTTTTTAAATTTGCAGCTGGTGTTCCTGGTCGCGCGCTAAAAATAAATGAATATGAATTAATAAATTTCACTTTTTCCATTAAAGAAACAGTTTTTTTAAAATCATCTTTAGTTTCTCCAGGATAAGCAATTATAAAATCACTTGAAAATTTTATAGAAGGTTTCTTCTCTTTAAGTATTTTAATTATTTCTAGATATTCTTCAATTGTATGGTTTCTATTCATATTTCGTAAAATCTTTGTTGATCCACTTTGAACAGGTAAATGCAAAAGTGGCATCAATTTTTTACATTCCGCATGAGCTTGCACTAAGTCTTCCGTAAAATCCTTTGGATGAGAAGTGGTGTATCTTATTCTTTCTAAACTTTTAATTTGACTAAGAGAATACAATAAATCAGAAAGTCTTTGATTTTTAAATTTATAAGCATTCACATTTTGCCCCAATAAAACTATTTCCTTTGATCCATTGTCAGCAAGTTGTTTAGCTTCCGATAAAATCTCAGATGATGATCTAGAATATTCTGGCCCTCTGGTATACGGAACTACACAAAATTTACAAAATTTATCGCATCCTTCTTGAATTGTTAAAAAAGAAGAAATTTTATTATTAGTATTTTTGACCACATTAAGCTGATCAAATTTTTTTATTACTTCAAATTCAGTTGAATTAACTTTTGTATTTTTATTTTCTATATCTATAATTATTTTATTTATTTCATGATAAGATTGTGGACCAACTACTGCGTTTATATATTTTTCTTTTTTTAACAGTATCTCACCTTCAGCTTGCGCTACACAACCAACAATTAAAACGATCGGTTTTTTTTTATTTCTAAACTCTTTCTTAACTCTACCTACTTCGTGATAAACTTTATCTGTAGCTTTTTCTCTTATATGACAAGTGTTAAGAATATAGCAGTCAGCCTCGTTGATGTTTTTAGTTGAAATATAATTAATTTTTTTTGTTAAATCTAAAATACGTTTACTATCGTATTCATTCATTTGACAACCCAAAGTTTTGATAAATATTTTTTTTGACAATTTATTTTTTAATTTTTGAACCGTATAATTCTAATTTATGATCTACGAGCTTATAGCCTAATTTTTTTGCTACTTCTTCTTGAAGCTTTTCTATATCTTTATCAACAAATTCTACTATCTCTCCACTATTAATATCTATAAGATGATCATGGTGTTCATCGGGAGACTGTTCGTATCTAGCTTTACCACCTTTGAAATCATGTTTTTCAACAATACCCGACTCTTCAAATAATTTTACTGTTCTATATACTGTTGCAATGCTAATTTTGTTATCTATTTCACTAACTCTCTTGTGCAATTCATCAACATCTGGATGATCTTTTGAACCATACTTTTCTTTAGAGTCCGACATTACTTGAGCTATGATCTTTCTTTGATCAGTAAGCCTAACACCTTTTAATTTACATTTTTCTTCTATAGCATTCATTATTTTATTAATTTAACTTAAATATAATGGTTTTATCAATTTTTTTTCTATTAAATTTTTACTAATTAAAACTTCAATATTTTCAAGGTTAAATTGAGGTAAATCTGAATTTTTAAATCCAAACAACTTAACATTGGTTGATATTTTGATTCCTTTTGCGACAGATAAAGCCACTCTTATCGTTGAAAAGCTACCTGGGCCATTATTAACGATTATTGAAAAGTTTTCATCGATATTTGCTTTGTGCTTATTGAATAAATTTAATATGGTTGAAACCATTATTTCATTGTTTTTAATTTTAGTTTGAAAATCATGAATAAAAAAATTATTATTAATTTTTAAACCAATTTTGTCATTTTTGCCTGTGCAACTTATTATTAAAAAATCTTTTAT
>CACHKS010000002.1:0-67311 GCA_902580485.1 uncultured Pelagibacteraceae bacterium | reverse complement strand
GTTAAATCTGACTTTAAAAATCAAATAAACTTCACCGACACATTAATTTGTATCAATTATAAAAAATAATTATTTTCCTGGTTCTTTGTACGTAGAAGCCATCTTTTGAGCTGTTTTAGCTATTTCATTAAGATTAACATCTTCTAAAATAGTAAAATCAGATATTGCGCCACTAGATGTTGCAACCATTGAAGCTGCAGCAGCTTGCTCAAATGTGCCTTCTATCTCAGCCATAAAGTCATACTTGCCTCTCAAACCAGCGTATCTAGTTACCTTAGCACCAACTGATGCAGCTAGTGCAGAAGTTGCTGCTTTTCTATCTGTAGATGGATTACTAATAAATCCTCCAAGACCTTTAGCAGTATACTTTCCTAAAGTTATAAATTTTGCCATCGTTTCCCCCCTTTCTTATTTTTCAACTATTACTGTTCCAGAGTGAGGATCTGTTACGCCTAACTCAGGAGACAATTCATCTAAAGTGTGTCTTAGCGTATCCAAAAAACTAATCATTTTTGGTCTTGCTTTCGCTATATCATCTTCAGAATTCCATTCCCCGATCATAAAAAATTCATTAGGTTTTGTTTCAACATACTTTGCTGAAATCTGTCCATCAAACTTAGGCATTTCATCAATTTTTTTAAGATACTCATCTCTGCTAGATGATTTGACTTTACATCTAACTATATTCATAAATTTTGCCACCGTTCCTCCTTTTATTAAACGTAAATCTTATCAGCTAAACCGTAACAGAGAATAGCGCTAATAATTACAAGAACAATTGGAGCATATATTCCATCGTTTCTTGTTTTTTTAGTTAAACCTGTCTTATCAATTTTTAATGTATAAAAATTTACAGCTAATATTGAAACGTTAATTATAAAAACCAAGTTAAAGAATGCCCAAGTAGCAACTAAGCCACCTGATCTTACAAAGGCTACATAGATCGCCATTAAAACTATTGCAATCATGAATGAACCAGCAAATCTAGTTATTAAAGTAGCTGTCTTATCTACTCCTCTACCTTTTAGAAATTTTTTAGTATCAAAAACTAATTGGTAAGCATAACTGCCAACTATTACGAAATGAGCTAAGTAAATTATTAAATAAAATGCGTTTCCAAATTTATCTATCATATTATACTCCTTTAATTATTATTCCATTAGCCACTGAGTTTGCTAATCGAATTGGTTTAACAGGTTTATATTCCTCAGAATTATACCACTCCAATGCTTTTTCATAAGTTGGAAATTTGATTACAACAGTTCTTGGGTGCTTCCATTCGCCATCAATAACTTTAAATTCTCCATTTCTTACGAGATATTCTCCTCCAAATTTTTCTACAGTTGGTTTTACTTTTCCAACATATTCCTTGTAGGCATCAGGATTTTTAACATTAATATTGGCAATAACGTATCCACTCATAAATTAACCTGCATAAATAGTTCTGGATAATTTTTCTATTTCTTCTTTTGAACCAGGAATTAGTTTATAGATAAATTTATTACATTTATCATTCATACCTTTGTTAAATGGTTTGCCATAAACTTTGTCTACATGTTCGTTCATGCCTTTGTTCATCTCATCATCGCTAACTTGTTCTTTTTGAAGAAAAGATCGTATTACTTTAACTGAGGCTAAAGCCATTTCCATATCTGTAACTTCGATTGAATCAGCAGGTAAAACAGCTGTTGCACTATAATGTCCTAGACATTGTATAGTTTCTTCTTTTTGTTTCTTCGTTATATGACCTCCAGCATAAGCTGAGGAAAAAACTATAAAAGATAACACTAAAAAAATTTTTTTCATAAACACTCCTTTTTAATAAATGAATTCTATTTTAAATATTTTAAGATTATCTATGTTAAAAATCTATTTCAGGTATGCAATTTGTCTACAACTATAGGACGAACTAGGGAATAAGAATGATTTTAGGAGCAACACAAGTCCCATGATGTATTTCTTGAAAAGCCTCAGATCCTTTTTTAAGATCTCTGTATTCAATCCAACCAAGATCACCTAATTTTTTTTCTCTTAAAATAGCTATAGTCTGTTCAAAATCCCTATTTGTATAACAATATGTTCCAACTAAAGTAACTTCTTGTATGGTTAGTTTCTTAAAGTTAAAAGTTCCAGATGGTTCCGTTAAACCTATATGAATTATTGTTCCCCCTGGTGCAATAGATTTAATTGCTTGATGACGAGTAACTTCTAGACCGACAGACTCTAAAATTAAATCATAATTATTTTCTTTAATTGATTTATCCTTTGGAGATACAAAATTTGCATCTAAATATTTACCACACTCATCTAATCTTTTTCTATTTGGGTCTGACATCAAAATATTGGTAGCTTTTTTCTCTTTATTTAAAAATAAACCACATAGCAAACCTATCGCACCTGCTCCTTGAATTAATATCTTGCATTCGGATAAAGGTTTTTTCAAATTTTCTTCAGCTAATAAAACAGCATGTAAAGCCACTGCTGCAGGTTCAGCTAATGCAGCTTCTTTAATACTTAGTTTTTTTGGAACTTCAAAAATATTTTTTTCTGGTACTGATACCAATTCCGCCAACCCCCCTTCTCTTTTAATTGGTGTGCTCATACCTATCATTGTTCTTTTTGGACATAAATGTTCTCTCTCATTTTTACAGTAATCACAATTTTCACAACTTATTAAAGGATTTATAACAACATCTTTATTTTTGAATTTACCGTCTAGACTAGTTCCACTTACTTCGTGTCCTAATATCAAAGGAGGTATTCTTCTTTCATCTTTGCCATGAAAGGCATGCATATCTGAGCCACATATGCCAGAAGCTTTTACTTTAATTAACGACTCACCAGGTTTAGCTATTGGATCTTTTTCTTCTCTGAAATCTATTTTGTTAGTACCAGTATAAACTAATGCATGCATATTAATCTAAATATGATTTAATCATACTTTTAAGTTTTTTTGAACCATTTATACTTAAATGTTGTACATCGCTATAGTAAGATCCATTTTCTGATCCAATTTTACACCTTAAATTTTTGCATAAAAATTTATCAAAGTTTAATATCGTAAATTTATAATTTTTTGATTTAAGTAAATTTAAGTTTTTATTTATAAATTGTTGAAATTTTTTATGCTTATCATAATTTATTCCAAATTGATATAATTTTGAATTATCTACTTTTTTATTTTTAGTTATCGATTTCAAATATGCATATCTTGGATCATATAGTTGTAACGGAACTTGATTTATGAAAAATATTTGTACGTCTATTTCATTATATTTCTTAAAAGTTGTTTCTAATCCTTTTGCAATAGTTAATCTTGAATTATTTTTGTTTGAAAACATGGTAGGCTCATCAGACACCATGCCAAAACCTACTGAGTCATCATAACCCCCGTCGGTATAGTAAGTCCATCTCGAAACAAGAAATATTTTTTTTATTTCATTTTTTTTTATAAATTCAAAAAGCTTATCATTTAAAGACTTGCAGTTTCTTGTATTTTGGTTAGGTCTAACTACATGTACGTTTAATAAAGAAGGGCAGCCAGTAAAGCCTACTAGAATACCTTTAAGATTTTTTTCTACTGAAGAATCATGAAAGCCAGGTTTAAGAGCTAGCGCGTGACTATCGCCAGCGACTACATAACTAATCTTTTGGTTTTTCATTCCTATTTCACAATACCATTTTTTATTTTCCTTTAAGTGAGCATAATCAACATCAAAACATTTATTGGCTTCTGCAATCTTAAAAGTCTCCTCAATATTTTTTGGTAATTGCACTTGGTTGCTTTTAATTATTTTTGAATTGAATAAGTAGGCTAATACTAAAATTATTACAGCTGAAACGATCAATAAATTAATAACAATTTTGTTACTTAAAACTTTTCTATTTCTAAAAGGAGTTTCAACGTATTTCCAACTTAGAATTGATATAAAAAAAGCAAATAGGATTATAATCAAACTATGAATAAAGCTTAAATTGAGACCGTAATAGATTTTATTAAAAGCAAACAAAGGCTGATGCCACAAGTAGAAACTGTAAGAAATTAAACCTAAAAAAACTAATGGTTTTACTGATAGAAATTTAGATACGTAAGTAGACTCTGTTGCAAAAATTATTATTAAAACTGTTCCTAAAACAGGTAATGTAGTAAAAATACTTGGATATTGCAATTCCTCGGAAAAAAAAACCACTGAAATAGTTATTAAAAAAAAACCAAAGATCGAAATTATTTCATTTATTTTTTTTTCTTTCTTTTTTTTTTTGGTCAAATATAAAGCAACCATAGAACCTGCTAAAAGTTCCCAAGCTCTACCAAAAGGTAAATAAAAATCACCAGATCCTGCTTGCCAGAATAATTCAAATGGAAGTTTAAAAAATGGATAACTAAGTGTTAAGTTTTGAAACTTAAAGTTGCCTCCAAACTGTGCTAAAATAAGACTTAAAATACTTATAATAATTAAGATCAAAAAAAGTCTACCGGGTTTTAGTTTCCAAATCACAATCAAAAATATCGGAAATAGAATATAAAATTGCTCTTCAACCCCTAGACTCCAAGTGTGAAGTAATGGTTGTAAATCTGAGCTAGGATGAAAATAGCCTGTATTTTTCCAGAAAAAAAAATTAGAAATAAAAAAAATAACGGAGAAAATTTGTTTGGAAAAAAAAACTAATTGATTTTCAGAAAGAAAAAATAATGATATAATAGATGAAATAAAAGTAACAAAATACAAGGCTGGTAAAATTCTTCTAGCTCTTCTTAAATAAAATTCTTTTATACTAAATTTATTTTTATTAAGATCTGAAATAATTATTTTTGTTATCAAATACCCGCTTATAACAAAAAAAATATCTACTCCTACAAAACCGCCTTTAAAAGAATCAAAACCTGCATGAAAAAAAATTACAGGTAAAACAGCTAAAGCTCTTAAACCATCTATTTGAGGTTTATAATCTTTACCTATCATTCAATTCTTATTTAAGATAACCGTACTTTCTAAGTCTAATATCTGCGGTTCTGGCGTGGGCTTCCATTCCTTCTGCTCTTCCAAGGCGAGCAGCAGTAGAGCCAACTAATTCAGTAGATTCTTTTGTCATTCTTTGGAAGGTTAACGTTTTAATGAATTTTCCTACAAATAAACCGCCGGTATATCTCCCGCCGCCTTTAGTTGGTAAAATATGATTTGTCCCTGAACATTTATCTCCATAAGCTACTGTTGTTTCTTCTCCTAAAAATAAAGAACCATAGTTTCTCAATCTCTTTAACCACCAATCTAAATTTTCTGCATGAACTTCTAAGTGTTCTGATGCATATTTATCGCTTACCTTAGCCATTTCTTCATTGGTTTCGCAAAGTATTACTTCACCGTAATCTTTCCAAGCTGCTTCCGCATTAACTTTTGCTAATTCAGGTAACTCTTTAATTAATTCTGGAACTCTTTTCATTGTAAATTCAGCTAATGATTTATCTGTTGTAAATAACCAGCCTGGCGAATTATAACCATGTTCTAATTGACCTACTAGATCCACTGCTACTATTTCTTTATCTGCGGATTGATCTGCTATAATTGCAATTTCAGTAGGCCCAGCAAATTGATCTATTCCTACTTTTCCGTAAACTATTCTTTTAGCTTCAGCTACATATTGATTTCCTGCTCCAACTAAAAAATCAACTGGTGGATTGTCAAAACAACCATGTGTTAAAGATCCTATAGCTGCTACTCCACCCAAATTCATTATTACATCTGCTCCACAATGATTGGCAGCAAATATTATTCCAGGATTCGCTCCATCTTTATCCTTAGGAGGGCTAGCGCAAATAATAGTTTTTACTCCAGCTACTTTGGCAGGTGTAATTGCCATTACAGCAGAAGAAATATGTGCATATCTACCACCAGGAATATAACATCCAGCAGTATCAACTGGGATTAATCTTTGGCCTGCAAATAATCCTTTTGATAGCTCAACTTCAAAATTATTATTCATGCTTTTTAATTGATGTTCTGCAAATTTTTTAATTCGTTCATGTGCAAACTTCACATCATCTTTTGTTTTTTGATCAACCTTTTTTATAGCTTCTTCGATTTTTTCCTTGGAAACAATTACTTCGCCGTCATACTTATCAAATTTTTTATTAAGATCTCTTAGTGCTTCTTCTTTTCTTTTAGCAATGTCATTAAGAATATCTTGTACAGCTGCCTGCGTTTTGTGATCATCCGTCTCTGGGGTCTTAGCTGCTTTTTTTATATATTTAATTCCCATAAAGTAATGTTGGTAACCACAAAGCAATTTGTGGAAATAATACTATTAATACTAATCCAATAATTTGCAAGACCATAAATTGCATCATTCCAAAATAAATATCTTTTAAATCCCATTCGGGCACAACACCTTTTAAAAAATAGGCTGAAAGCGCTACTGGAGGAGAAAGCCAGGCGGTTTGGAGATTTACAGCAACTAGTATCGCAAACCACGTTAAATTAAACCCAAGAGCTTCAACCAAAGGTAAAATTATTGGTATAATAATCATTACTATTGGTACCCATTCTAAAGGCCAACCAAGCAAGAATATCATTACCATTATCATTGCCAAAATAAGATACTTGTTCATCTCTAAGCCTAATAAAAATTCGGTTAATAGTGTAGGAGTGCCTAATCTTGCAAATACTGCTCCAAAAAAATTAGAAGCTGCAACTAAGACCATTATTAATGCTGTTATTTCTAAAGTTTTAACTAAAGCTTCCTGTAATTTTGTTAATGTTAATTTTTTATATGCTAGAGATAAAAGAAGAGCGCCCATGGCTCCGCAACCTGCTGCTTCAGTAGGTGTAGCAAAACCAAATAGAATACTTCCTAGGGCAGCAAAAACTAGAGCTGCTGGAGGAACTAATCCTAAGAAAAATTCAATCCATACTTTAGTCATGCTTGATGCTCTCATATCTTCTGGTAAAGGTGGTCCTAGTTTAGGATTCATCATACATCTAACCGTAGTGTAAGCTGCATATAAAGTAGCTAATAAGATTCCTGGAAAAATAGCTGCTGCAAATAAATCAATTACTGGGATTTCCATTATTGGCCCCATTACCACAAGCATAATACTTGGGGGAATTAAAATACCCAAAGTTCCCCCTGCAGTAATTGTTCCTGCAGCTAACCTTACATCGTAACCTGATCTATTCATTGATTTTGCTGCCATTATTCCTAATATTGTCACCGAAGCTCCAACAATTCCTGTTGCTGCTGCAAATATTACGGACACAAATAAAACTGCGTAATAAAGAGATCCTCTAACTCTAGCTAACATTAATTGGAATGCTGAAAACAATCTTTCCATTAAACCAGCTTGTTCCATCATAATTCCCATGAAAACGAAGAGCGGGACGGCGGCAAGAGTTTGTTCTGTCATTACCATCGAAAATTGTAAGGTCATTAAGTAAAAGACAAGTTTCCCAAATCCTAAATAGCCAAAAACAAATCCCAAAAATATTAGAGTAAAAGATATTGGAAACCCAACAAATATTGCAAAAAGCATTACTCCAACTAGAATAAAACCAAGAACAGCTGGATCAATTAATTCTGCAATCATTTATTTTCTCCTGGCCACTCACCTTTTTCTTTAGCCCAATAACTCTTAAGTAATTCTGAAACGCCTTGAATAAGAAGAAAAATTATTCCAATTAATAAACATGTTTTTATTGGCCACATATATGGCATCCAAGTAGTATCCATTCCTCTTTCACCTCTTCTTATAGACTCTTCTACATAACCAATAGTCATGTAAAGAAATACAAATAATCCTGGAAAATAAAAAATAATGTACAACCAAAAATCAATTAATCCTTGGTTTTTAGTTTTAAAATTTCTGTATAAAAAATCTGCTCTAATGTGAACTCCTTTTGATAGTGCATAACCTGCTCCCAACATAAATAATGCGCCATATAAAAAACGACTAATATCATAAGCCCATATAGTAGGAGCTAAAAATAATTTTCTCATTATGACTTCGTAAGTCATTGCTAAAATTAGAGGCATAAGTATCCAACAAACTATACTGCCTACTCTCTTGCTGAATTTATCTATTGATGTAATTGTCTTTGCCATCCATAAAGGCATATCATCAGGCATTTTACCTGCCCCACCACGTCTTTCGGCAATCATTTCATCTGAAATATCAATTTTTGAAGTTTTTTTATCCATATAAAAAATTATTATACCAAAAAAATTAGAGCGGGTTTTAAAGCCCGCTCTAAAATATTTTTAAAGTTATTTACTTATTACTTCAATGTCGCTGCGTGGGCCATTCCTAGCTTAGCATTTGACATTTGAGCACCACTCCAGAATGGAACAGCTATGTCAGCAAATTCTTTCATTGATTTATAAACTTTAGCGAAAAATTTGTTATCCGCTGCATTTTTGTTCAATGTTTTCTTTGCTGCTGCCATATATTCTGTAAAGTAGTCTGTTGGAGTATCTTCTAAGATAACACCATGCTTAGTAGTTAATTCTCTTAAAGCTTTTCCATTTTCATAGATTCTATAGCTTAAAGATTTTGCTAATGAAGCATTTGCAGCTACTTCAAGAGATTTTTTCTCATGAGCAGTCATTTTTTTGTAAGTTTTTCCAGTAATATAAAAGTCAGCATTAACCACTACTTGGTGTAAGCCTTGTAAGTAATAGTGTTTTAGAACTTTTTGGAAACCGAATGTTAAATCTGGTTTCGGACAACACCATTCTGCTGCATCGATTGTACCTGCTTGTAATGCTGGTAAAATATCTCCACCACCCATTGCTACAGATGCTATACCGATATCTTTATAAGTTTGACCAGGAATTCCTGGAGGCGTTCTGAACTTGTATTTTCTAAAGTCAGCCATATCTTTAATTGGTTTTGGAAACCAACCTAAAGCTTCTGGGCCTACTGGTTGAAGCATAAATCCTTTTATATCTCTTCCCATTTCTTTCCAAAGTTGGTCGTATAATTCTTTACCACCACCATATTGGAACCAAGATAAGAAAGCTAAGTTATCTATACCTACTCCACCGCCAGCTACTGGTGACCCAAATAACATAGCTGCTGGATGATCGCCTGACCAATAGTGAGTCCAAGCAAATCCACAGTCGATTAATCCCTTGTCAACTGCATCTAATGTTTCTTTAACTCCAACAACAGCTCCAGCTGGTAAAATTTCAAATTTTAATGAACCATCTGTAAGTGCTGTTACAGTGTCAGTAAAGTCCTTTAACATTTTCACTTCATCAGCTTTAGTGTTAAGAACGGTCTGACATTTTAATGTTTTAGCGTTTGCAGTACTCATTGAAAAACCAACAAATACAGCTAAACTTAAAACTACAGTTAATAATTTTCTCATTATTCCCCCGTTTGATTATTGTTAATTGCAGAATTAAACCTCTTTAAAAATTCAGAGTCAAATAATAGTATTAAAACCCTAGGTTGAATATCACGCATTGGCAATTAAGAATTTTCCTCCTATAAGTATAATTTACCTATGGAAGAATTTGATTACATAATAATTGGAGCAGGGTCAGCAGGATGTGTCCTTGCCAATCGATTAACTGCTAACCAAAAGAATAAAGTTCTTTTATTAGAAGCTGGAGGTAAAGACACCTATCCATGGATACATATTCCAGTAGGTTATTATAAAACGATGCACAACCCAAAAGTAGATTGGTGTTTCCATACAGAAAAAGATGAAACAATGAATAATAGATCCATTCGCTATCCTAGAGGTAAAACTTTAGGAGGTAGTTCTTCTATTAACGGTCTTCTTTGGATTAGAGGTCAAAGCAATGATTATGATAACTGGAGACAACAAGGAAATACAGGTTGGGGTTGGGAAGACGTTCTCCCATACTTTTTAAAATCAGAAAATAATGAATTAGGAAAAAATGAATTTCATAATGATGAAGGACCAATAGCTGTTACTAATAAAAAAATTAATTTAAAAATGTTAGAAGAGTTTCAAAATGCAGCTGAAGAATTCGGTATTCCTAGAACAAATGATTTTAATAGAGGTGATAACTTTGGAGTAGGCTACTTTCAATTCACTACAACTCGTGAAAAATTATTAAAATTACGATGTAGCGCTGCCAAAGGATACCTGAATCCAATAAAAAAAAGATCTAATTTAAAGATAATAGTTAATGCTCATGTTCAAAAGATAAACTTTGAAGGAAAAAAAGCTACAAGTGTAAGTTTTTATAACAATCAAAAATTAAAAACTATAAAAGTAAATAGAGAAATATTACTTTCTGCAGGATCTATTGGGTCGCCTCACATTCTTCAAGTATCTGGTTTAGGAGACTCGATAAAATTAAAAAATCACGGAATATCAATTATTCAAGAACTAAGAGGCGTAGGAAAGAATTTACAAGATCATTTAATGTTTAGACCAGTGTACAAAGTTAAAAATTTAAAGTCTTTAAACGGTAAAATTAATAGTTTATTCGGAAATCTACTAATAGGTTTAGAATATATATTTAATCAAAGCGGGCCGATGACAATGGGTGCTAGCCAAGTTTGTGGTTTTCTTAAAAGTGACCCATCTCGAGCTACTCCCAATTTACAGTTTCATGTTCAACCAATTAGTACAGATATTTTAGGCGCAACTAAAATGCATGACTTTGATGGTATCACTCCTACGATCGCAAATATAAGACCCACTAGCAGAGGTGAAATAAATATTACCAGTAATGATACTAGAGATAATCCTAAGATTAAAATGAATTACTTGTCTACTCAGGATGACCGAGATGTTGCAGCAAAAAGTTTAAAGATTGTAAGAAAGATAATGCTAGAAACAGAGGCATTCAAAAAATATGAACCTGAAGAATATAGGCCAGGAATACACATTACTGACAATGAAGAATTAGTTCAAGCAGGTAGCGAACATACGCAGACAATCTTTCATCCTGTTGGAACATGTAAGATGGGAAACGGAGACGACTCAGTTGTAGATGAAAAACTAAAAGTTAGAGGAATAGAAAATTTAAGAGTCATAGATGCATCAATCATGCCTAATATCACTTCAGGCAATACAAATGCACCTACTATTATGATTGCTGAAAAGGCAGCAGACATGATATTGAATCAATAAATATGTCTGAACAAGTAATTATATTTTCTCAAATAGTGTTTATAGATCTGGTTTTAGCAGGAGATAATGCAATCATAATCGGAATGGTTGCATCAAAATTTCCACCTGCTCAAAGAAAAAAAGTTATCTTTTGGGGTATTGGAGGTGCTGTAGTTTTAAGAATTATTCTAACTTTACTTACGGCTTACCTTTTACAAATTACTGGATTAAGATTAATCGGAGGGATACTTTTACTTTACGTAATTTATAAACTTTATACAGATGTTATTAGAGATAAAGAAACTAATGGTAAAAATATTAAAGTAGATAAATCGAACTTAATAAAAGCTATTTGGACTATACTATTAGCTGACTTTACTATGAGCCTAGACAATGTTTTGGGAGTAGCAGGAGCTGCTGGGCACCATTATCATTTATTAATTTTTGGATTAGTTTTATCAATTATTTTGATGGCAGTAGCAGCTAATTTAATTTCAAAATGGATTAAAGAATATAAGTGGATTGCTTGGGTTGGTTTATTAGCTATACTATTCGTGGCTATAGATTTAATATACACCGATCTCAAATTGATTTTATAAATATGTATTTAAAAAAATATAATTTAAAAGGAAAGTATTCTTTAGTAACCGGAGCTGGAAAAGGTTTAGGTAGGGCATGTGCAATAGCATTGGCAGAAGCGGGATCAAATTTGATATTAATAAGTAGAACAAAAAAAGACTTGGACTCTGTTTCAAAAATAGCAAAAAAACATAAAGTTAAATGTAAAAGTTATGTGTGTGATTTGACTAATTACCTTCAGTTAAAACAAGTCATTAATAGCCAGCAAAAAATTGATGTTTTAATAAATAATGCTGGAACAAATATTCCAGAACATTTTTTAAAAATCCGTAAACAAGATATGGAGAAAGTAGTTAAGATAAATACTATTGCTGCTTTCAATGTTGCTAATTTAGTAGCATTAAAAATGGTTCAAACAAAAAATAGAAAAAAGATTGGTGCAGCAATAGTTAATATGTCTTCTCAAATGGGTCATGTAGGCGGTCCTATTAGAAGTGTTTACAATATGACAAAATTCGGTATTGAAGGATTAACAAAAGGCATGGCCATAGATTTAGCTAAATACAACATAAGAGTAAATAGCATTGCTCCTACGTTTGTAGTAACTCCAATGACAAAAAAATTTTTTAAAAATAAAAATTTTAGAAAAGAAGTTTTAGGTAATATTCCTTTAGGAAGATATGCAGAATTACCTGAGATATCATCTGCTGCAGTTTTTCTAGCTTCAGATGCAGCCTCTATGATAACTGGAACTTCATTATTGGTAGATGGTGGATGGACAGCAAGATAATTAAAATATTTTTATTTTTTTTAATTCCCTTAAATTCCTTTGCCACAGAATTTCAAGGCAGTTTTAAACAAGGATCATTTATTTTAGGCAAAACCATGCCTAATTCTAAAGTTAGTATAGATAATAGAAAGGTAAAAGTTACTAAAGATGGTTTTTTTGCCTTTGGTTTAGGCAGAGATAGAAAAAATAATGTTTTAATTAAAATTTCAAAAGATGGAGATACCGAAATTATTGAGAAAAAAGTGTTTAAAAGAAAATATAAAATTCAAAGAATTGATGGTCTGCCAGAAAAAAAAGTTACTCCCCCAAAAGAAGTTTATGAAAGAATTAAGAAAGAGAATAAATTAATAGGTGATGCAAGAGAAGTTGAGAGTGATTTATCTTATTTCAAAAAAAAATTTATCAATCCTTTAGACAAAGCGATAGTAACGGGTGTGTACGGCAGCCAAAGAATACTAAATGGAAAACCGAAATGGCCTCATTATGGAATAGATTTTGCTGCAAAAGAAGGGACTAAAATTAAAGCTATGTTAGATGGAACTGCAACTATGGTTGAACCTGATTTGTTTTATACAGGTGGAACTTTAATTTTCGATCACGGACATGGAATCTCCACTTTGTACATGCACTTGAAAGATATCTATATAAAGGAAGGACAAAAAGTTAAACAAGGTGAAATAATTGGCACAGTTGGATCTACTGGAAGATCAACGGGTCCTCATTTAGATGTAAGGCTTAATTGGTTTGGTATAAGATTGGACCCTGCGACAGTCTTGGATTTAAATTGATCAAAAAAATTAGATAATGAAAAATTTTATTTTAGCTATATTTTCATCTGTTTTAGCATTTCTATTTTTATATTTTTTACTTTTTATTTATACGTTTAATAATTTAGAGGATGAATTTAAATATGTTTTTAAAAGTAAAGAAAACTTAGAATTTCATAAAAAATACTCAAAAAAATTGCACCACATAAGAGATGAAAGTGCTTTAAGGGAAATACTTGTTAAACCTAAAAAAGAAAATCTTTTATTCGATGAAATTACTAAATTAAAAAACAATAATCTTTTAGTTCTTTTTCAAGGAGACTCATGGATGGAACAAATAACTAGAACTCCTTCAAGCATTGAATTAATTAAGAACTTTAAATCTCAAAAAAACATTGCTTTTATCAATGCAGGAACTACTTCATACGCTCCATCTTTAATGAGTTTACAAATTAAAATTTTGGAGGAGGATTTTGCTATTTTTCCAAAAATAGTAATTGCCTATATAGATCAAACCGATTTTGGTGATGAACTCTGTAGATATAAAAAAAACAAAATTTATAAAAATGGGAATTTAATAGCTGTTAAACCTGAAGACCATACTATGCACAATTCTGTATATAATTATTCAAAAATTTACTCTATTTCAAATATTCATTTAAGTGATAATTCTAATATAGTAAAAACTTACCAATTAATAAATTTTAAGTTTTATTATTTAATTAATAAATCTAGTTCAAATATTTATAGAAAATATATATCCAGAAAGAAAACTGATAAAGAAATTCTTATTAAATGTTACTATGACCAAATAGAAAAATATCTAATAAACCCAAAGAAAAATGAGATTAATTATTTTGAAAAAAGTTTAGATGAGTATGTAAATAAACTTGAAAAAAATAAGTATATTGAAAAAATATTTTTAGTTACTTTTCCTCATAGAAAACATTTTTTAACAAATGAAAATGGAGATAAAATCTATAAATACAATGTAGCCCAAGCAGTCAATAATATTTTAAAAGACAAAAAAAAGATAACTCATATAAACTTTAGTGAAAAATATTTAGATAAAAAGAATTTTGAATACTCGAATATTTGGTCACAAGATCTAATTCATTTAGATAGCAAAAATCATTCTGATCTATTTATCAAAAATATTTTAAATGAATTACAAAAAGATCTAACTAATCTAAAGTAAACTTGTTTTTATAATCTTTTAAAAGATTTTTATCTTGGTCTTCTTTAAAAAGTATAAAATCTTCTATAACTAAAATATCTAAATTAGTACCCATAAAACAATTAAAAGCATCTTCTATTGAACATACAATTGGTTCTCCTCTTACGTTAAAAGAGGTGTTTACTAATACTGGACAATTAGTAATTTTTTTAAATTCATTTAATAATTCATAATATTTTGGGTTTGTGTTTTTATTTACAGTTTGAATTCTTGCTGAATAATCAACGTGAGTAACTGCAGGAATAGATGATCTTTTAACGTTTAGTTTGTCAATTCCAAATAAGCCTCTATCATTATCAGACATTTTTACTTGCTTTTCTTTATTTACATCTGAAACTAAAAGCATATAAGGACTGTCACAATCTAGGTCAAACCATTCAGAAACATCTTCTCGTAGTACTGATGGAGCGAACGGTCTAAAACTCTCTCTGAATTTTATTTTAAGATTTAATTCTTTTTGCATTAACTCAGATCTTGGATCAGCTAGTATCGATCTTCCACCTAAAGCTCTAGGACCAAATTCCATTCGTCCTTGAAACCAACCAACTGTTTTACCATTCGAAAGTTCTTTAGCAGTAATTAGAGTTATTTCTTTTGATTCTTTTTTCTTAAAAGTTGCCTTTAATTTATTAAGTTTATCTTGAATTATATCTTTATTAAAACATGGTCCAAGAAAAGAACCTTGCATTTGATCTTTAAATTCTTTCCTTGGTTTATTTAGTTCACGATACCAATAAGCTAAAGCTGCTCCAAGTGAACCTCCAGCATCTCCTGCTGCAGGCTGTATCCAAATATTATCAAAAATATTCTCTTTTAAAATTTTTCCGTTGGCTACACAATTTAGTGCTACTCCACCTGCTAAACATAAATTTTTAATCTTGTATTCCTCAGCTAGATTTCTAGTTATTCTTAATACTATTTCTTCTGTAACAGCTTGGATTGATGAAGCAATATCCATATGAAATTGGGTCAATAAATCTTTTTTTGGATTTCTCACTGGTTTTCCAAAAAGGTCAGAAAATTTTTTATTTGTCATAGTCAAACCAGTGGCATAATTAAAATACTTCATATTAAGTCTAAAAGATCCGTCATTTTTCAAGTGCATTAATTTTTTGATTATTAAATCTTTGTATATAGGTTCTCCATATGGAGCTAATCCCATTACTTTATACTCTCCGCTATTAACCTTAAAACCAGTATAGTAGGTGAATGCAGAATAAAGTAAGCCTAGTGAGTGTGGAAAATGGATCTCTTTTAACATTTTTAAATTGTTATCTTTTCCTATAGCTACTGTTGTAGTAGCCCACTCACCTACTCCATCTAGTGTTAAAACAATTGCTTCTTTAAATGGAGATGGAAAAAAAGCGCTAGCTGCATGACTGTAATGATGCTCCGAAAATTTAATTTTATCTATATTCTTAAAATTTTCATCGTGCTTTTTTAGCTTTTCAAATAAAAATCTTTTTTGAAATAATTTTTCTCTTAACCATATTGGCATAGACAAGCTAAAAGATTTAAATCCCTTGGGGGCAAAAGCCATATAAGTTTCTAATAATCTTTCAAATTTTAAAAAGGGTTTCTCAAAAAAAACTATATGATCTATTTCATTTAGTTTTAAATTGGAGTCTTTTAAAATAAAATTAATCGCATTGTGAGGGTATCTAGCATCATGTTTTTTTCTAGAAAATCTTTCTTCTTGAGCTGCAGATACAATTGTACCATCTTTTATGAGCGCTGCTGCACTATCGTGATAAAAAGCTGATATTCCTAAAATAGTTGTCACTTAAAATATTGTATATATGAAAGGAGCCACAGCAGAACCTTGACTCAAAACTATTAGCATTCCAAACAAAGCAAGAACTATGATAATTGGAAATAACCAATATTTTTTTCTTTCTTTTAAAAAATCCCAAAATTCTTTTATAAAACTTATCATTAAAACTGTTTATCCATTGAGCCTAAATCTTTATCCCTTTTAATCCAGTACGATTTACTATTTTCTAAAAATTTAATTTTTAGTAAATCTTTACCAAATATTCTGACTATAATACTTAGTGGAGTTAATACTACAAAGTATACTGTTGCCATTACTATTGGAGCTATAATCCTTCCTAGTAATTCTCCAAATTTTACCCAAACTTTATTAAGAGGTGTTAATAATTTTGAATTAATTAAACCAAGTATTAAAAAAATTAATGCAAAAAGAAAAAAAATAATTCTTGGATTTTCACCATTAGTTATAGGCCACAATCCAATTATCAAAAAAACAACAAAAAATAAAAGGCCAAAACCTTTGTTGTTTTCTTTGGGTTTCATAAAATATTTTTAAGTTAAACTTTTTTGGGTTTTCATGTCGGTTTTTTTTATCCCAGCTACTCTAACTGGTTTTTTCATAGCATCTCGTCTAAAAGGTTCACCTAACTCTTGATTTAAAATAACCTCAATAAATGTTGTTATGCCTTTTTTTTGATCTTCACAAGATTGTTTAATAGCTTTTGTAGTTTCTTCCATCGTTTTTACTGTGACGCCTTTAAGACCACATGCATTTGCTACTTTAGCGTAACTTAGTTCTGGATCCAATTCTGTTCCAATGAAATTATCATCAAACCACAATATAGAATTTCTTTTTTCTGCTCCCCATTGATAATTTCTAAAAATTACCATTGAGATAGCTGGCCACTCTTTTCGAGCACATGAGCTCATTTCATTCATGCTAATTCCAAAAGCTCCGTCACCGGCAAAACCTATAACAGGAGTATCTGGACAACCAATTTTTGCTCCAAGTATAGACGGAAATCCATAACCACATGGGCCAAATAAACCAGGTGCTAAATATTTTCTTCCTTTTTCAAAAGTTGGATATGCATTACCTATTGCACAGTTATTTCCAATATCACTAGATATAATTACATCTTCAGGCATTCCGGCCTGTATAGCTCTCCAAGCTTGTCTTGGCGACATTCTATCTTTGTCTCTTTGTCTAGCTTCTTTGTTCCATACAGTGCCTGGATCATCATCCTCGTGGTCTAAACTTGATAATTTTTGTAACCATGCAGATTTAGTTTGATGAATTAAATCTTTTCTTTTCTTTCTATCGGTATCTCCTGCTTTAGGAGAGAGTTTGTTTAATAATTGTTGTGCAACTAGTTTTGCATCTCCACAAATACCAACTGTTACTTTTTTTGTTAAGCCAATTCTGTCAGAGTTCATATCAACTTGAATTATTTTTGCATTCTTAGGCCAATAATCAATTCCATATCCAGGTAATGTAGAGAAAGGATTTAATCTAGTTCCAAGAGCTAAGACTACATCTGCCTTAGAAATTAATTCCATTCCTGCTTTAGAACCATTGTATCCTAATGGTCCAACAGCTAACGGATGGCTTCCAGGGAAACTATCGTTATGCTGATAACCAGAGCATACTGGTGAGTCTAGTTTCTCTGCTAATTTTACACAGTCATCTATTGCTCCACCTATTACCACTCCAGCTCCAGATAAAATTACTGGAAATTTTGCCTCTGATAATAATTTTGCCGCTTTATCTATTGCTTCTGCTCCTCCAGCTTGTCTTTCTAATCTAACAATCGGAGGAAGTTCTATATCTATAACTTGAGTCCAATAATCTCTTGGGACATTAATTTGAGCAGGTGCAGATCCTCTAATTGCTTTTTCAATAACACGATTTAATACTTCTGCCATTCTAGAAGGATCTCTTACTTCCTCTTGATAGCAAACCATATCTTTGAATAAATTCATTTGTTCTACTTCTTGGAATCCACCTTGACCCATAGTTTTGTTTGCTGCCTGAGGTGTTACTAAAAGCAAAGGAGTATGATTCCAATAAGCTGTTTTAATTGGTGTAACTAATCCTGTAATCCCAGGACCATTTTGAGCTATTACCATAGACATTTTTCCAGTTGCTCTTGTATAGCCATCAGCAATTAAACCTCCATTAGTTTCATGCGCTACATCCCAAAATGTGATTCCTGCATCAGGAAAAATATCAGAGATAGGCATGAAAGCAGATCCAATTATTCCAAAAGCATGTTCAATACCATGCATTTGTAAAACTTTTACAAAAGCTTCTTCTGTTGTCATTTTTGCCATAGAATTCCTTAAAAAAAATTTAAATCTTACTTTAAATATATCAAAATTTAGTCTATATCCATTAAATATTTTATGTCACATCCAGATCTCATAATACATGATGAAAAAGATAATGTTGGAGTTGTTGTAATAGAAACAACTAAAAAAGGCCAAGAATGTAACGCCTGGATAATGGAAAATGACAAATCAATTAATGTAAATTCTATAAATGCTGTGCCTTTAGGGCATAAAATTGCTTTAAAAGATCTTAAAGAAGGAGACACTATATTAAAATACGGACATGATATTGGTAAAGTTGTTAAGGCAATTAAAAAAGGTGAACATGTTCATGTTCATAATGTAAAAACAAAGAAGTGGTAATTTTATGGAAATTCCAAAAAGTTTTTTAGGTTACAAAAGAGAAAATGGAAGAGCAGGAACAAGAAACCATGTAATTATTCTTCCTGTTGATGATATTTCAAATGCATGTGCAGAAGCTGTTGCAAATAATATTAAAGGCACTATAGCATTACCTCACTCTTACGGAAGATTGCAATTTGGAGCAGATCTTGAATTACATTTTAGAACAATGATAGGAACAGGAAAAAATCCGAACGTAGCAGCTGTAATAGTAATTGGAATAGAACCAAAATGGACAAAAAAGATTGTAGATGCAATTGCAAAAACTGGAAAACCAGTTGAAGGATTTCATATCGAAAGGACCGGAGATATCGGTACAATAATGAAGGCATCAAAGAAAGCTCAGGAATTTTCTCAATGGGCCTCTGAAATACAAAGAGAAGAATGTCCGCTAAGTGACTTATGGATATCAGTTAAATGTGGAGAGTCAGACACTACATCTGGATTAGCATCAAATCCAACTGTAGGTAATTTAATGGAAAAATTAGAACCATTTGGTGTTCACTTATGTTTTGGAGAAACATCTGAATTAACAGGAGCAGAAACGGTTTGTGCTGCTAGAGGTGCTACGCCAGAAGCAAAAGACAAGTTCATGAAAACATGGAATGCATATAATGATTTTATTTTAAAAGAAGCAACAGATGATCTCTCTGAAAGTCAACCAACAGCTGGAAATATTGCTGGAGGTTTAACTACTATTGAAGAAAAAGCTTTTGGAAATTTTCAAAAAATTGGAAAATTAAAATTTATTGACGTTTTAGAGCCAGCTGAAGAACCAAAAAAAGGTAAAGGATTGTACTTTATGGATACTTCGTCAGCCGCTGCAGAATGTGTTACTTTACAAGCTGCTGGAGGATTTAATATTCACTTATTTCCAACTGGTCAAGGGAATATAATTGGAAACCCAATTGAGCCAGTAGTTAAACTTACTGCTAACCCTCTTACAGCAAAATTAATGAAAGAACATGTAGACTGTGATGTTTCAAAAATTTTGAGCAGAGAAATGAATTTATCACAAGCAGGTGATGAGTTGATAAAAACAATGTTAAGAGTCGCTAATGGTAGACTTACTTGTGCTGAGGCTTTAGGTCATAAAGAATTTGTAATGACCAAACTTTACAGAAGCGCTTAAAAATTTATTTTTCTGGAAATTTAACTTCATCTTTTTTCGGTATATTTTTATTTCTAAAATCACTTAATAATTTCTTGATCATAGGACTAACAATTTTTCTCATCCAAGCAGCTAAAGCACCTAAAGCTATTGCTAAAATTATAGCAAAAGCACCGTATAACAATGGAGATTCATTAGAAAAATTTAAAGTAAATTCTGCGAAAATATTTAAATCAGTATTAATAACTTTGTCATTAACTAAATCAGTTGTTTTATCTCTAAAGAAAGAATCGTAAGCTATTGCTATAGCTACAGAACAAAGCAGCAATGCAAATAGTGTTTTCAAATGAGAACTATCTAAGTATTGTCCTAACTTCTGTCCTAACTGTACACCTAAAATTGATCCAAGTATTAAGGGAACTACTAAGGTTAAATCAATTGATCCATAATTAAAAGCGTGAAGTATGGTTACTATTGCGCTAATAAAAATAGTAACAAATAAAGATGTTCCAGGAATAAGTTTAACTGGCATTCCAACTATATAAATCATAGCTGGGACCATAAGAAATGCTCCGCCTATGCCCATCATCGCCGCGACAAATCCTACTACTAAACCTAATAAAATGGGTGTTAAGGCACTCTCATACAATTTTGATTTTGGAAATCGAACTCTAAAAGGAAGTCCTTGTAACCAATTATGTTCATGTAATTTTTTTTTAATAATTATTTTTTTTCTAGCTTGATCTACTTCCTTTACTCCTTCAATAATCATCAAAGTGCCTACTATCGCCAATAAATACATATAAAGAAGAGAAATAATTAAGCTGATTTTTCCTATTTCTGAAAAATATGTAAATGAAGTAATTCCTAAGAGAGTGCCTACTATTCCTCCACTTACAATTAACAAACCCATTTTATAATCTAATGTATTTTTAAACCAATGGGTAAGAGATCCTGAGACAGATGTAGCTAAAATATTATTTACTTCATTTGGAACTGCATATACAGGGGGTATACCCATGAAAATTAAAAATGGTGTCATTAAGAAACCGCCTCCCACACCAAATAATCCAGATAGCACACCTACCGATAAACTTAAAAAAAGTAGCAAAAAGATATCTACATTAACTTGTGCTATAGGTAGATAAATTTCCAACATACCTTTAAGTATGCCTCAAACATTACTATGTCAATCAATAGAAAAGCCTAATAAGTTAAGAGTTTATTAGTTAGAATAAGATTAAAAAAACTTAATAAAGGTTCCAGCAAGAATCACTGCCCAAAAAGCTGATAATCCTACTTGAAGAAATAATTTGATATTAAAGAAGTTTGAAAATTTGGTTTTAAATTTTTGATTAAAATTTAGGATAAGCATTAATTTGACTTAGCATGAGATCTATATTTCTCAAAAAAATATATTTTGACAACTTGACGCACCTAGTAGATGGTCGCTCCAAAAACTTTTACTTCTCCATCTTCAATTCCTAACACTAATCGACCAAGAAATTCTCCAGGTATAGTATTGCTTTTTTGTTTATAAAGAACCGTAATAAATTGAGCTCTTCTAATACATCCTAAAAATTCTTGCTTTTCAGATAAACTGGTAAGTAACTTGTTATTTGCCCACTGTTTTCCAAGTTCAACCTCATTTGCTCCATAAAGCATCTGCGATGAAAAATCTTTAGTAAAGCCGCCGTAATCTTTTATGTTTGAAGTTTTTACAAGATTATCCCAGATAGGTTGCGCTATTGCTTTAATATCTTTGTCGGATTTTTCTAGGAAATCCATTTAGTTCTAAGAAGCTTTCTTGTCCTTTTTCTCGTCAACGATATGGTACACAGGTACTTTTTCCATAGTAAATTTACCTGTTTTAGGATCTCTTCTGGAAACAGTTAAACAGTGCCAATTTTCATCATCTAATTTTAAATGATCTCCTCGATAATAATATCCTGGCCAACGTGTTTCTTCTCTGAATAGAGTATGTTCTGTAACGCACTGAGATGTAAGAGCTCTATGTTTTAGCTCCCAAGCTCTCATTAACTGATGGTAATCTTCTGCAGCAACATTCTCTAAATCTTCTTGCAACCAATCAAGCAATTCTAATCCTTTTTTTAACAAATTATCATTTGTCATATAATTAGAGCTAATTCCTCCAACATATTCATCCATAATCTTTTGAAGTCTTTGAAGGCCTTGTATAGGCAAAATGTAGCTTGGGGAAACAGTTCCACCAGTAATTTCGTTTCTTCCGACTGTATAATTTTCTAAAGGTTTATATATTACTTCTTTAAGATTTTCATATTGCTTAGAATTTACTTTTAATCCCTCTGCTTTTTTATCTTCAATATATTTAACTGCTGCTTTTGCTGCTAAACGCCCTTCAGTAAAAGAACCTGATGAAAATTTATGAGCACTACCACCTACAGTATCTCCTGCTCCAAAAAGACCATCAACGGTTAACATTCTATTATAACCCCAAAAATATTCTGGAGGAGATAGATCTTCCGGACCACTTACCCAAGCTCCAGAACAAGTTGCATGAGAACCCATTACATAAGGCTCTGAAGTAGTTAGTTCAGGGTTTGTATATTTTGGATCTATATTTTGAGAAGCCCAAACCACAGCCTGGCCTACAGTCATTCCTAAAAAATTTTCCCATCCAACAGTCTCTAAGTGAGGATCTTGAAAAGCCTCTTTTGTAACCATGTGAATTGGACCACCACCTGCCATCACTTCTTGAATAAATGCATGATTACGCAAACAAGTTGGAGTTGGATGATGATCTATATATTCGCCAACCATTTTTTTGGTATGATCGTACCACTTTTTTTCATAGTTTTCTCCATTTGCATTTTGAGTATAAGTTTTTAAATGTAAAAAATATGCTCCTACAGGACCATAACCATCTTTAAATCTACATAAAACAATTCTGTTTTCCATTTGAGTCATCTTTGCACCTACTGCTATAGGAAGAGCATAAGCAGATCCATTGCTCCATGGAGCATACCAAGTTCTACCCATTCCCTCACCAACAGCTCTAGGTTTAAAAATATGTGAAGCACCACCCGCAGCTACAATTACTGTTTTAGATTTAAAAACATAATAATCTCCTGTTCTCATATTAAATCCAACAGCACCCCCAATTCTATTTTCTTTTTCATTATCCATTAATAGATGGGTTATCATTATTCGATTGTAAATCTCATCTGCAGATTTTCTTGCTGCTTCTGCTACTATAGGCTTATAACTCTCACCGTGAATCATAATTTGCCATTTACCTTCTCTTAAATATCTTCCTGTTTTTTCATTCTTCATCATTGGTAAACCCCACTCATCAAACATATGTACCGTAGAGTCAACATGACGAGCCATGTCATATCCCAAATCTTCTCTAACCATTCCCATTAAATCATTTCTTGCATAACGCACATGGTCCTCTGGTTGGTTTTCATCCCACTGCATTCCCATATAACAATTAATTGCGTAAAGTCCTTGAGCTACTGCACCACTTCGATCAATATTAGCTTTTTCAACACAAATTATTTTTAAATTCCTGCCCCAGTGTCTAGCTTCAAAAGTAGCGCCGGTTCCCGCCATACCTCCACCAACAATAAGGATATCGCTTTCGACTATATGTGTTTTTATTTTAGCCACTAATAATAAACTCCCTTTTTAAAAGACTCTTTACTTACTGTTGGGAGTTCTTTTTTTGTATTTAAATTTTCTGGTTCTCTGTATAAGATTTGAGACTTAATTTCTCCTTGATTAGGCATATCACCTTCCGCAAGTTTTGGAATGAATTTTCCCCAAGGTTTTGTAGTAATTGGGGATACAAAATTTTTTTCTGTTCCATTCCTAAATTTTATTTTCCAAGATATAGTCCCTTTTTCTTCTTCTCTTCTAACTCTTACACTATGTCCCATTGGAGCAAAATCTGCATAACCTCGAACATCTATAGCATGATTTGGACAAGCCTTTACACAAGAATAGCATTCCCAACAAAAGTTAGGTTCTATATTTTTTGCTCTTCGAATAGTTTCATCAATGTGCATAATATCTGAAGGACAAATATCTACACAATGTCCACAACCATCGCATCGAGTCATGTATACAAAAGTTGACATAATTTATTTTTTTTCCTTTAAATTTTTTATCATAAATCTTTTAATAATGCTTCGGTTCTTCTCTCTTTATACCTAACCCAAATCGCTCAGGTACATCAGCTGGTGGTGGCAAATTGTCTCTAGATCCATCTGCTTCAGCTAAATTTTTTTGAATAGCTGCACCTGGTTTATAAAACATATGAGCAAATTTAGACCAGTAAACTCCTCCAAATAAAACTAGATTTGAAACAATAAATAAAAATAAAAATACTTTATCATCCCACCTATCATTTAATTCTAAAGATTGAAGATACGACCAAATTAAACCTGTTAAAGAAGATGCAAGTAAAGCCAGAACAAACAAATCTGCTTTAATTATTCTATACCAAGGTTGCGCTTCAGAATAAACATCCACTCTTAAAAAAAACCAAAACCAACCTCCACCTATAACTGTCATTAATGCACCAACGTGCCAAATTATTGGCCAGAAGGTTGGTGTTTCTGAGGATGGACTTGAATAACAAAAAATCATTACTACAGATCCGATCCAAAATAAAATTGTACCATACATGCCTAGAACGTGAGCCACTCTTCTTTTTCCTCTTCCCAATTCTGAAGTGGTAGCAATATCAGAGGCAACCGTTTTTAATATTACAGATGTTTTTTGGCTGGTTGTAAGTTGAATTTTTGCATTTTTTTTTGCTTTCTTTGCATTGTTAAAAAAATATTTTACATTTTTTTTATGAATTATATCTAACAGTGTTCCTAGAATAACTAAGGCTATCATAGCAATAACGAACGCTTGCATGGCAATAGGTGACACAAAACTTGATAATTCTAAAAACGGATTGTTATAAATCATTAGTGTAGTTATCCCTTCTCGATTGATATTTTATATATTTCGCTTAATAGCAGGTCAAGTGAGAATGGCTCGCATCTATTTGAGTTTTCCGTCTTTTCTCATTTGTTCTCTTATCTTAGTTGCTGAAATTTGTTGTGTTTTTTCATCAAGAACTATTTCTTCTATTTTGTAACCAACTCCCCTTCCATAACAAATATTAGTAATATTTGGCACTAAGGTAACTTGAATTCTATTTTTATAATCTTTTAAAGCTTCAAATATATTTTTTTTCACCGTTTCAAAGTCAAATGGATTATCATCCACGCCTTTAACATCGCGAACCATAATATTAACTTGACCGGTCTTTTTTAATATTTCTTCGAAAAGTTTTTGATGTCCTCCATGCCATGGTTGCCAACGACCAAGCATTTGAGCTGTTGGGCGCTTATTGTCCCAAACATGATTATCGTTCTTCATTACTTAAACTACAAAACTTATATTAAGCAGCAACTGAATGTAGCTTGTGCTTAGATGTCATTCCGCTAAGAAAGTTCCAGAGATATCTAGCTGTTAAAATAGATGCATGCTCCGCTTTTGCTTGCTCTTCTTTGGAAAGACCATCTAAAAGTTTTTCGCACTCAGCCCTATGAATTACATCTGCAGACTTATGTGCTTCGAAAAACTCTAAACCTTCTTTAGAACTAACTCCATAAAACTTTTTTAATCCTTGAATTTTTGTCTCTGCTATTTCTGGAATTTGTCTTTCATAAGTATATAAAGAGGCTAAACCTTCTGCGTATGATTTTCTTGCTTGAGAAAAAAAATTATCTATCATATCTTTTGTAAACCAATCAAGTTTTACATTTTCAATTTCCTTGTCGTCTGCGCCTAAAGCCTTAGCAAAATTTTTCCATAGTTTTGGATGATCTCCATCTTTATTTTCTTCATCTTGTAAATTTTCTAGAAGAATTTTTCTTTTTTCAAGATCTTCACAGATAGAGTGTGTTGCGCTTATATATCTTGGAAAAGCTTTTACATGCTGATAATATTGTTCAGCGTAATCTTTTATAATTTCTCTAGTTAATTTTCCTTCATTCCAATACTTTTGATAGAAAGGGTGTTTAAGTAAGTGATATTTATCTAATTTAACTCCTAATTCTCTTGAAAACATTTTTGCTCCTTTGTTAATGCTATTTAAACACTATTAAAATAACTTGTTTTATCATAACAAAAAAAGCAAAATTATCCACAACCCTACTCAATTTAATGTCACATGTTCACCTTTTGATTCAGTTTTGATTCATCTTCGGACTCAAACTACAACTCATAATTGTGTTGTGATTAACTAGTATGATGTCTTGACTCTAACTATTGGTCTCTCATCTATCGGTAAATGGACTAATGCGGCAAATGCAGATAAAGCTATTGCTAGATACCAAGCATAATCATACGACCCATATAGGTCATAAAAGTATCCTCCTAAGAAAGCTCCAAGAAATGAACCAACTTGATGACTTAAAAATACAATTCCAAAAAGAGTGCTTAAATATTTTGTCCCAAAAATCTGAGCTACTATTCCGTTAGTTGGTGGGACTGTTGAAAGCCAAACCATGCCAAAAGTAATTCCAAAGAAAATTGACATTCCTAATGACGGAGGTGAAAATATAAAAATAGATATAATTACCGCTCTAGACGCATATAGTAAACTTAACAAAATTTTTTTTTTATATTTAGTCCCTAGATACCCCATGCCTAAAGTCCCAACTATATTAAATAAACCTATGAGTGCTAAAATAATAGTTGCAGGCCAACCATCCATTCCTCTATCTTGCATATAACCTGGAATATGTGTTCCAACTAAAGTAATTTGAAAACCGCAAACAAAAAAACCACTTAATAACAATATATAACCTTTATGAGAAAAAGCTTCTTTCATTGACTCAAAAAATGTTTGTTCTTTCGTGATTATATTATTTGATGAGTTTTTTTTTGAGGGTAATAGAAATAAAGAAGCTATAGCTCCAAAAACAACAAAGTACATAAAATATTTAAAAGTTTCTTGCCACCCCACTTCTCCTAAGCTGTATTTAGTAAATAAAGGAGCAAGAAAATATCCAATTGATGCTGCGGCAGTAACTATTCCTGTAGCTAATGTTCTATTTTTGTCAGTAAAATGCTTTCCAACTTCTGAAACTGGAACTGCTAGAGCTGTTGCTCCCAGAGCAGTTCCTACTAAAACTCCTAAACCAATTTGGAAAAAAATTCCTGTATTTGGTCCTGAGTAAATCATAAAGAGACCTAAACCAAAAATTATAAATCCCATGAAAACAGCTTTGTTTCCTCCATACTTGTCAGCTAATAATCCAAAAATTGGAGCAAAAAATCCCCAAAAAAACATTTGTATTCCTATTGCTAAGCCAAATTCAGTTCTTGTAACACCCAAATCTTCTTCAAAAGCTTGAAAAAATAAGCCAAAAGTCTGCCTTAACCCCATCGAAATAAGAATGACAGTACATGCAGAGACTAAAATAATAAGCGTTAATCTATTAGAAATAAATTTTTCAGACATTATTTAATATACCTTAAAGATTTTCTTAAATCTGTAATTAAATCTCTAGGGTCTTCAAGGCCTATATGGAATCTTACAATGTGTTCATCTTTTGCAAATCTAAAATATTTTCTAGTTTGAGTGTACTTTGTGTTAGTTCTTAATTCTTGTAGAAGCACAAGACTCTCAAAACCACCCCAACTATAACCGATTCCAAATAATTCAAGTGAGTTAACAAATTTAACTACTGATGATTTTTTTTTACTTTTTATAACCACTGAAAACAAACCGTTAGCACCGGAATAATATTTTTTCCATAATTTATAATTTTTAGAAGAAGGTTTGTAAGGATAAAGTATTTCTTTTATTTTTTTTTGTTTTTTTAAAAAATTTATGACTATTTTCGTATTTTCATAATGTTGCTTAAGTCTTACATCTAGAGTTCTTAAACCTCTAATGATTAGATATGCTTCGTCAGCAGACATTCTATAACCTGATAATTTGTAAAAAAACATTACTTTTTTAAAAACTTTTTTATTTACTGCTAGTGATCCACCCATTGCATCAGAATGACCTGAGTAGTATTTTGTAGCTGAAGTAAAAGACAAATCAAATCCAAGTTTGAGAGGTTTTAAATATAATGGTGTTCCCCAAGTATTATCTAGAAAAGTCAAAATATTCTTTCTTTTTGCTAATTTTACTATTTTAGAAAGATCTTGAAATTCAAAAGTATTACTACCTGGATTTTCAACTAATATCATTTTAGTTTTTTTCGTGATTTTGTCCTTTAAATTTTCAAATTTATCTGGATCATAAAATTTAGCATTTATATTAAATTCTTTTACAAGATCTGCTGATATTTCTTTGGTTGGTCCATAAACATTGTCTGAAACTAAAATTTCATCTCCTGGTCTACATAAGCTCATAATTGCAAGAGCAACTCCCCCAAATCCTGTTCCTGTTAAAAAAACATGATAAGCTTGTTCCAGTTCTTTAAGAATATTTTCTAACTCTATTGTCGTAGAACTACCATATCTCCCATAACTGTAATAACTAATTTTCTTGTTAGCTTTAATCTTTTTCTCATGTTGAAAAAGTTCCTGCATAGAGTTAAAAAGTATAGTTGAAGCTCTTGTCACTGAGGGATTAGCTGACCTATTAGTGCTATCTTTTGTTGGATGTTTTAAAAATGTGCTTATAGACTTTTTCATAAAATAAGTATAATTGAAACTTACATAAGTTTTATACAAAAATATATAAAAGGAGTAAAAAATATGGGTTATCCCAAAAAACATAGAGGGCGTAGAAAGATTGGCTCTAAAAAAAGAAGAGCTAGAAAAAGAAATAAGAGAAAATAATCAATATTTATAATATCTATGAAAGAAATAGCTCAAATAAGAAAGTTGAGTTTATGGATTTTTCTTATTCCATTAATAGCAATCAATTTGTGTTTAATTATTTCTCAAAATCCAGAATTTCTTGAAAACACAATTTTCTCGGTTGATCAAATAGGAAGGTCTGGATTTTCTATTCCTTATCTTGATGGAGGACTATCAATAAGTAGAGCCTCAAGAACTTTTCCTCAATATTTGATATTTAAACCTGCTATGTTTTTAACTGCTGCACTTTTGTTTTTTTATTGGAAAAATAATAATCAACTGGTTAATAATTTAAACTTATCGAAAATTAATTACAAATTTAAAACATTTGGAATTTTATCAGCAGTTTTTTTGGTAATTCATTCTATATTGCTTGGCGTAAAATTTGACATTCAAATTTACAAACTTTTTAGAAGATTGGTACTTTTATTATTTATTATATTTGAAATAATCGCTCAAGGAATTTTAGTTTACCATTTTTATAAACTTAAGTTAAAGTTAGAAAAATTAATAAACAAGAGAGTCTTAGTTTTAAAGATTGCTTTAGTATCAGTTCTTACTTTAGTTGGAATTTTAAGTCTGCCAATATTGATTACAAAAGGAAACACACAATTCAAACATGGGTTGGAATGGAATTACTTTGTTGGAGTAATTTTATTTTATTTATTTTCAAGATTTTTTTGGAGAAGAACCACTTAAATTTCTAGGCTTTCGCCCAGAAATTTAGTAGTTTTGGCTCGTCGTTGTAGGCGCTACCGCCAAGCCTTCCCGATGAACTATTCTAGCGCTACTAGGTCCACCTTTCTGCCCTTTAAGCTTGAACCTCTCGGTTTTTCCCTAAATGGCCAGTTAAGAGTTGCCTCTTAATTAATTTAATTAAATCATTTTAGAAAAAAAAAGGTATCACCTTATACGTGTTTTTAAAATTAACTGTTAACTAAGTGGATAAATTTTTGTTATAAGTCTTGTGAATCCAACCTCCACCAAGCACTTTATCCCCAAAATTATCTTTTGAATAAAAAACACAGGCTTGCCCAGGAGAAATACCGGTATCACTATCCAAAATCTCAACATTTGCAGTATTTTCTGAAATACTAATTTTTGCTCTTAAAAATTTTCCAGTAGATCTTACTTTTATGTTAATCAAATTTTCAAAATCTTTCTTATTTCCTAAAAGATTTAGATTTCTTAATTTGATTTCTTTAATTTCTAATAATTTTTTATCACCTACTATTATTGTATTATTATCTGCATTAATATTTACAACATATAAAGGCTTTTCATTTGATATTTTGATACCTTTTCTTTGGCCGATAGTATAATTTATTATTCCTTCATGCTTTCCTATCTCATTTCCGGAAATGTCCAATATTTTTCCTGGTTTGAAAGACTCAGGCCTAAATTTTCTTATAACAGAACTATAATCTCCATTCGGTACAAAGCAAATATCTTGACTATCTGGTTTGTCTGCAACATTTAACTTTAATTTTTGAGCTATAGACCTAGTCTCTGATTTATCAATCTCACCTAGTGGAAATCTAAGATAATCTAGTTGTTCTTGGGAAGTGCTAAATAAAAAGTAACTTTGATCACGATTTTGATCTTTTGCTCTGTACATATTTGCATGTCCATTTTTTTGGATTCTAGAGACATAGTGACCAGTAACTAAGGCGTCCGCATTTAAATCTTTAGCATATTTAAACAAATCTCGAAATTTTACTGTTTGATTACATTGAACACAAGGAATAGGTGTCTCACCACTTACATAACCGTCTATAAAAGAGTCTATAACCTCGGATTTAAATTTTTTTTGGTAAAATAAGATTTCATGCCTGATATTCAGTTTCTCTGAGACTCTCTTAGCATCTAAAATATCTTGTCCTGCACAACATTGTCTACCCTTTTCTGATGGTTTAGCGTCATCATAAAGCTTTAGAGTTATCCCGGTTACATCATAGCCTTCTTCTTTCATCAAAGCTGCTACAACTGAGGAATCAACCCCACCTGACATTGCAACAACTACTTTTGTATCTTTAGGTACTTTTTTTATACCTAGTGAATTCATCATAAAGTGTATATATTATAAAAAAAAAGAATTTTCCATTATGCAATATGATCTAGAACCAGGAAATTTTGTTATAAATCCAGCTGAAAAAAATTGGGGTATAGGTCAAATTCAGTCAATTATTAAAAATAAAGCTACAGTGAATTTTCAAAATAATGGAAAAAAGGTGATTAATTTAGACAATGTGGAACTAAAAAAAGTTAAAAATGAACAATGATGAATTAGAAAATATAGCAAAAAATTTGATCGAAACTACTGAGTTGGCCGGTAGAAAGTCTATCGAACTACGGAAACAAGGTCTTAAAACAATCATTAAACCGGATAATTCTCCTGTAACAAATGGAGACTTAGAAGTTAATAAAATTCTGACAGAAAAAATTAAAAGTTTAACACCTAATATTCCTATAGTTTCGGAAGAGACTGTTGATCTTAAAATAGAAAATACTCTAAAAACATTTTGGCTTATAGATCCAATAGATGGAACTAAAGAATATATTTCTGGTAAAGATGAGTATACAATAAATGCAGCTTTAGTTTTAGACTACATTCCAACTATCGGATTGTTGGGTGTGCCAAAAAAAAATAGATTATTCTATTCTTATGGAAAAAATAATTCTTTTATGATTGAAAATGATAAAACTGTTAAACTAGATTGTAAAAAGAAAACTGCTAAAGGAAAGATTTTTGCAGTTAGTGGTGCAGAAAAACCAGCATCTTTAATATTGGATGTAATGAAAAAATACAAAGTAGAATCTTTTACACCAATGCACAGTTCATATAAATTTTGTGTAATTGCTACTGGAGAATTTGATTTTTATGCTGCAAAAGAGAGAGCATACGAATGGGATTATGCTGCTGGTCATGCTATTGCAGAAAATGCTGGTGCTGTAATTACAACTTTAGATGAAAAGCCTTTTAAATACGGAAAAAGTGATTATAAAAATTTAAGCTTGATTATTAAACGTAATGAAATTTTAGATGCTTAAAACAATACTAGCTATAATTATATCAGTTACTTTTTTAGGAGTGTTTTTTTTTATAATTGTAAGAAATCTTCTTAAAAGAAAACTAGATCAATTGGTTGAAGAAGAAAAGAAAAAAAATTTAAGCAATTTTAAGTAGTTTATGAAATTCGTCTACATTAAGATTTAAAACTCGTTTTGATAAATCAAAACTAAATCCTCCTCTGGCTAATATTCCCATATCTTTCTTATAAAATAATTCTCGGTTAGACCCTGGTCTTAATGGTCCAATTCTTCTTCTTTTGCATAACTTCAATGCAGATACAAAATCAGGCTCTATTTGATCTTCTTTAATTTTATCAATACTTTGTTTGATATATTTACTATCAATTCCTTTATGTCTTAAAGATTGATTAATTTTATTTAAAGAATAACCTCGTTTTAAAAACATTCTGGCCTTAGAATCAGAATAAAGTTCGTCATTAATAATTCTATTTTTTTCAAGATTTGAAATGACCTCGTCTATAATTGATGAGACTTCTTTTTTTGATTTAGTTCCTTTAATTTTAGTTAAATATTTCTTTAATAAATAAACTTTAAGCTGCTGTTTCGAAGGACTATATTTTTCCAAATAAGAATAAGCTAAATCTTTAAGACTAGTAGTTAGGTCTTCAAAATCACTTTTATTTGATGTGGGATTCATTAAGTTAATATACTATATTATTTTTCATGATAAATAATCTTCTAGATATATTAAGCTATGAAAATATTTATTTAATAGCTAATTGGGGTGTTATACCATTTTGGTTGCTGTTGATAATGTTGCCGAACCACGGGGTAACTAATTTTTTTGCTCAATCTATTATCGCTCCGTTACTTTTAGCTCTTGCCTATAGCCTAGTAGTATTTGATATTTTTTTAGAAGGAAATATTTTTGATAGTTTTGAACTATATAGAGGATTAGATGATCTTTACTCGATGTTTTCTAGTGAGTCTTTTTTATTGATATTCTGGCTTCATTTTTTAGCAATAAGTTTATTCTTAGGCTCATGGATAACAAGAGACTCTCAAAGATATATGATTCCTAGATTTTTTTTAACAATTTCTTTAATCTTAACTTATTTTACAGGTCCAGTGGGTTTATTAATTTACTGGTTTATTAGAATTTTTTTCGCAAAAAAAATTAATTTCAATGATTAAATCTTTTGATTTTTATTTTGACTTTGTGAGCCCATATTCTTTTTTGGCTCACAAAGAAATAATTAAAATAGAAAAAAAAAATTCATTTAAAATTAGATATAAGCCTATTTTGTTAGGTGGTCTTCATAATTTACACGGTATTAAAGCTCCAGCTTTTATTCCCGCTAAAGCAAAACATATGATACGTGATTGTAAATTGATTGCTGAAAAAAATAAAATAAAATTCAAATTTAACTCTTATTTTCCAATAAGAAGTTTAAATTTAATGAGAGGTGTTTTAATTGCTGAAGAAGACAATTATAAAAGCTATTATATTGATACTATATTTAATGCTATTTGGCAGGATGGTTTGAATATGAATGATGAAAATATTATTCAAAAAATTCTTAAAAATTTAAATGTTAATCCAAAAACTTTTTTACTTAGAGTGGCTTCAGCTTCTATAAAAGATTCTTTAAAAAAAAGAACCAACGAAGCTTATGAAAAAGGAATTTTTGGTGCTCCCAGCTTTGTTTCAAATAATAAGATTTTTTGGGGTCAGGATAGAATAGAGTTTGCTTTAAATGAAGCTAGCAAATAATCTAATTTTTTTCTTTTTGAACAACAGGTAACCCGGCATTTTTAAGTGAGTCAAAACCACCGCTTGCATTAGCTACATTATTAAATCCCATTTCTTTTAAAGATTTAGTTGCAAGAGCTGACCTAAACCCCAAAGCACAAAATAAGACTATATTTTTTATCTTTCCTATTTTTTTTTCTTGATAATAAGGACTTTGAGGATCCATCCAAAATTCTAACATTCCTCTCGGTATATGAATTGCATCTTTAATAGTTCCTTCTTTCCATAATTCTCTAATATCTCTTACATCTATCAAAGTTACTTCTTTCTTTTCGTAAGCATCTTTAACCTGTTCTGCAGACATAATTTTTATCGATTGATTAGCATCATCAACAAGTTCTTTAGAAGATTTAATATTCATGGTATTTAAATATATCAATGAAAGAAATTAAAAGCAAAAAACAAACGAATTTTATTAAGAAAATATTAATTAAAATTTGTCGCATATTTGGGTATGAACTGATAGATCAAAGTACTCTTGAATTTCCTGTATCAAACAAAAACTATCAAGATCTAATAAGTATACCTGGCAAAAAATCTATTTCTCTAGGTCTTGGAGAAACAAAAATTACTCGAAAAATAAATGCTTTAGATATAATAGTTAAAACTTGTACGAGTATTCAATTAGTTTCTCAAAACAAGAAAAGAATTTTTGAAGATGACAAATCTGAATATACTTTTAGAACAATCAATTCATTAACCAAGTCTGCAAAAGATTTAAAAAATAAATTTAACGAGATGAAGATTAAATTTACTATAATTGATGTAAATTCTCCTAGTGATCATATCAGCAAAATCTTATCTAAAATATCTTATGAAGGTTTTGAGTCTCAACATATACCAGTAGAAAATATAAAAGACTCTAAAGATACTATGATGACTACCATGGCTTCTATTCGAAAGTCTTTTTATCACGCAAAAAGTTGTCATGATTTAATCTATTTTGTAGAAGATGATTACATACATAAATCTGAGGCTTTAGCGGAGATGGTTTTTGCTTATGAAAAATTCTCATCAATCTTTAAAAACGAGGTTTTTATACTCTCAGCTGATTATCCTTATCTTTACAAAAATTTAAATAAAACTGATATTTTGATAGGAGAAAATACCCATTGGAGAACTGTAAAAGAGTCTCTTCTTACCTTTATGACAAGTAAAAAAATAATTGAAAAACATTTTGAAAAATTAATTGATATGGCAACTAATCAAAATAATCCATTTGAAAAAAATTTACATGAAATCTATGAGGAAGAATTGTGTTTTTCACCTGTTCCTTCTTTAAGTATTCATTGTACAAATATTAATTCAGTTTTTGGTGTATCTCCTAACACAAATTTTAAAAAAATTTGGGATGAAAATGAAAGTTAAAAATAATTTTTGTACTGAACTAAAATAAAAAAAAGCCCGATCTTTCGGGCTTTAATTTATTTCCAACTATGAGGGAGAAGGAAATTCTTTAATCTCTAATAGAATAAGCTATTACGCCAACCTCTGCTTTATCTGTTCCGAGTTTTTCTGCTTCTTTGCTAATTCTTAAACCAATTGTAGCTTTCATTGCGGTAAAAGTTATGTATGACAGAACAAAGCTGAATGCTACAACTGAAAACATTCCAACAAATTGAGTTCCAAAGTCCGTATTTCCATTTGTAAAAGGAACGACTAAAGTTCCAAAAATTCCTGCAAACATATGAACTGGAATTGCTCCAACTACATCATCAAGACCTAGTCTTTCAAGCATCTTAGTTCCATAATACATTATAACAGCCCCTATAGATCCAATTACCATAGCAGTGATAGGTCCTGGGGTTAAAGGCTCAGCTGTAATCGCTACCAAACCAGCTAAGGCACCATTTAACATCATCACTATGTCTGTTTTTCCACCAATCAATCTAGTGATAGCGGCCCCTGTTACTGTTCCAGCAGCACCAGCTAAATGTGTATTAACAGCAATTTTAGATATTGCATTTACATCATCAAAAGTTCCCATTGCTAGCTGGCTAAAACCATTAAAACCAAACCAACCAAACCAAAGTAAAAAAGTACCTAGCGTAACAAGTGGAATACTTGAGGCTGCAAATGGAACCATTACTCTTTTTCCTCCTAGAGAAGAAAATCTTCCATTTCTAGGTCCTAATACTATCACTCCTGCCAAAGCAGCTGCTCCTCCACATGCATGTACTAAAGTTGATCCAGCAAAATCAGAAAAACCGGAAACGGATAACCATCCGCCCCCCCACTGCCATCCCATTGATATTGGATAAATTAATCCTGCCATTATTGCAGCAAATATAAAAAAAGGCCAAATTTTAATTCTCTCAGCTACTGCTCCTGATACAATTGAGGCCGTAGCACATACAAACATAGTTTGAAAGAACCAATCTGAATATCCTGAATAGCCAGTTTCAGTGTTTGTAGTGTCTGTCCAAATGGTAAACGATCCAACGTAGCCACCTTCTGGGACCCCGTAAGCTAGATTATAACCTACCAAGAAAAAAATTAATGAACATATTGCAAATTTACCTATATTTTTTGCGGCAATAGTGGATACGCTTTTTGTTGTAACTAATCCACTTTCTAACATACAAAACCCGGCAGCCATAAAAGCAACTAATACTCCGCCAAGGTAAAATCCAAGTGAATTAAAGATATATTGTCCCTCTTGAGACATAGTTGTTTCAGCACTGCTAGTTCCAGTAAAAACTAAAGTGAAAACAATACTTAATAAAATAACTAAATTATTTTTCATTTTCCCTCCATGGAGAATTAAATTTATCAGTTTTGCTTAATTCTAATTATGTTTTAAATGCATAATAGACATGAAATAATTAAGGCCCGGGTACCATGGAGGGTCCCAGGCCTTAATCTTCTCCTAATAACGAGGGAAAAGATAATAGAAGATTTTAGTCTCTTATTCCGTAAGCTATTACACCAACTTCTGCTTTGTCGGTTCCTAGTCTTTCAGCTTCTTTGCTTATTCTTAATCCAACTGTATTTTTTATAATTTGGAAAACAATAAACGAGACAACGAACACAAATACCACTACCGAGATAGTTCCTAAGAATTGAGCTCCGAAAGAAACGTCTCCATTTGTTAATGGCACTGCTAATGTACCCCATACTCCAGCTACTAAGTGTGCTGGGATGGCACCCACTACGTCGTCAATTTTCATTTTGAACAATAATTTAGTTGAGAAGTACATTAATACTCCAGCTATTGCTCCAATAAAGATTGCGGCTAACGGACTTGGTGTTAATGGTTCTGCAGTAATACCTACTAATCCAGCTATAGCGCCGTTAAGCATCATTACTACATCAGTTTTACCACCAATTAATCTTGACACAGCCGCAGCAGCTAAAACACCTCCACCTGCAGCTAAGTTCGTATTGATATAAATTGTTGCAACTGAAGATACATCTTCTAGTGTTCCAGCGGCCAATTGAGATCCACCATTAAATCCGAACCAACCTAACCAAAGTATAAATACTCCTAAAGTTGCTAACGGAATTGATGATGCAGCAAATGGGGTCATCGCTTTTACTCCACCACTAGAAGTAAATCTTCCAGATCTTGCTCCTAGCACAATTGCGCCTGCTAAAGCGGCAGCTCCACCAGCGGCATGTACTAAAGTTGAACCAGCAAAATCAGAGAATCCAGCAGATGATAACCATCCACCACCCCACTGCCAGCCCATTTCAATTGGATAAATTATTCCAGTTAAAATTGCAGCAAATAAAAAGAATGGCCAAATTTTAATTCTTTCAGCTAAAGTTCCAGATACAATTGACATTGTAGTTGCACAGAAAACCATTTGGAAAAACCAATCTGATCCATCTGAATAACCAGTATCTACAGATGATGCATCACTCCATGGAGTAAATGTACCAATGTATCCACCTTCTGGTATACCGTAAGCTAAATTGTAACCCACTAGCCAAAACATTACTCCAGCTATTGAGTATAAACCTATATTTTTTGCACAGATTGCAGATACACTTTTAGATGTCACCAAACCTGACTCTAACATTGCAAAACCTGCAGCCATCCACATGACCAAGAAACCTGACATTAAAAATAATAGGGTATTAAATATGTATTGTACTTCTGCTGATACTGTGGTTTCGGCATAACCCAAACCCGCAAAGCCAAAATAAATAGCTGTTCCAGCAAAAAAGTATCCTAAGTATTTTTTCATAAAAACTCCCTTGTTAATTTAAGATTTTCTTATAGAGATTTGTTGATATTTAGGTATTGATATCTACTAAATTTAGCTATGCAGTTTTTGCAAGTAGTTTAGCCCTTAATCATTATATATGATCAAGGGCTAAAAAGATCTTTATCGATTAAACATTTCTTTTAAGCTTTTAGCGGGTAAAAACTTAACTTTTTGAGATGCCGCAATTTGAATTGACTCTCCCGTTCTTGGATTTCTTCCAACTCTAGCTTTTCTTTTTGCTACTTTGTAAGTACCAAAACCAGCTATTTTAACAGTATCGTCATTTTTCAAAGCATCTAGAATAATAGTCGTTATTGAATCAAAAGTTCTTTCAGCATCAGCCTTACTCTGACCCAATGTGGACGATATTTTAGCTACTAGTTGTTTTTTGTTCATTTATGCCCCTTATTGTTAATAATGAATTTCTACAATTTCCTAGTAAAATCAATACTTTTCTAGTGTTTAAAATAAATATTAACACTATATCTTGTACATTAAAAAATGTTGATTTTATTGACTTTTTTGCAATTAAAAAATGGCTTAAAACAAGCCCAAATCTTTAAGATCATTAAATGTCGTGAAAAACATTAGAGAAATAAGTAAAAAGAGCCCGATTCGAAAAAAACCCTCTTGGGTTCTTTGAGTTAAAGGTCTTCCTAAAAGTTTCTCAAACGCATAAAACATCAAATGACCTCCATCCAATAGAGGAATTGGAAAAAGATTGATAAAACCGAGACTGATAGAAATGTAGGCCATTATGCTTAAAAAAGCTATTAAACCGTGTTGCGCAACTTGGCCTGTGATTTTTGCTATCTTAATGGGTCCACCTAATTGAGTAGAGTCTCCTTTTCCTTTAAACATAGAAACAATAAAATCTAATGAAACTTTTGTAACAAACCATGTTTCTTTTACTGCGTAATATAAAGCTGTTGCCGGTCCTAATCTTTCTCTATTAAATTCATTATTAAGAGGTGATATCTTAATCCCTATTATTTTTTTATTTACTTTATTACCAAGAGAGTCTTCACCTTCTATAGTCACAGGTTTTACTTTTAAAAAAATTTCATCATTATTTCTCAAAATTTTAATATCTATATTTTCTTTTGTTGATGTATTTATATAAGTAGAGACTTCTAATATACTGCTGACTTTCTTATTGTTTATCGATAAAATTATATCGCCGCTTTTAATTCCTGAAGAATAAGCCGGACCATCTTTTTGAACTTCTTGTATTTGAGCAGGAGTAAAATCTTTTCCAGCAAACATGTAAATGAATGAAAAGATTAAAATAGCTAGTGCAAAATTTGCTAAGGGACCTGCTGCAACTACCAAAGATCTTTGGTATAAAGGTTTTGTAACAAAAAGTTTGTTTTGATCTTCTTTGCTATATTTTTTTAATAATTCTTCTTGTTCTGCTTGACTAAAAACATTTCTATCACCAAAAAACTTTACGTAACCTCCTAAAGGAATTAAACAAAATTTCCACCTTGTCCCTGATTTATCATTAAAACCAAAAAGTTCTTTTCCAAAACCTATAGAAAAGTCAGTTACTCCTACCCCGTATCTCTTAGCAAAATAATAATGTCCATATTCATGAATAAACACAACGATCGTTAGTAAAATAATAAAAGGGATGATAAAATTTAAAATTTCCATTCATTTACCTTGCTAAATAAAAAATTTCTGAAAGCGACCAATCTTGCATTATTCTTCAAAGAAGCAGGATAAACAAAATGTGTCTCGGTTGGTTTACCTGGCTCATTTGGCAAAACTTTTGTAATACCACTTTTATTATGTACAATGTAGTCGGGTAAAGCAGCTAAGCCAACTCCACTTTGTACAGCTAATAATAAACCATATACACTATTTACTTTCATTAAAGATTTTCTTTTTTTTCCATCTTTTGATCCAATTCTTAAAACCCAATCAGGATTATATACTGGAGAAGGGGCTCCTTTCCCGTAAGTAATAAACTTGTGTTTATCTAAATCTTTTAAAGATTTTGGATATCCATTTTTCTCTAGATATTCATTTGAACCATAAATATGATAGTTAAAATCAACAAATTTTTTTTGAATTAAATTTAATTGCTTAGGTCTTCTCATTCTAATTGCAACATCAGCTTGACGAGTAGCTAAATCAAGTTCTTTGTCATCAAATATTAATTCTATTTCCATACCTGGGTGCAGATCCATAAATTCTTTTATTCTTGGTGTCAGCCAAGTGGTTCCAAAACTTACAACAGTAGTTACCGTAAGTTTTCCACTTAATTTATCTTTATGACCAATTAAGTTAGACTCAACATCCTTTAATTTGGAAATCACTTCATGTGCAGAACTAAAGAGATATTCACCATTTTCTGTGAGAACTAAGCCTCTTGCATGACGTTCAAAAAGTTGAACTTTTAAATCACTTTCTAATGATTGAATTTGCCTACTAATAGCTGATTGACTTAAATTTAATATTGTTGATGCTTTTGTAAAACTTGATGCTTCAGCAACAGTATGAAAAATTTTTAATTTATCCCAGTCCATAGGAAGTTAAATTATAGATTATTTATTAGGATTTACTATAGCTCTTCCAAAAAACTCTCCTTTTAATAATTTTGGAAAAGTTTCTAAAAGCTCATTAAATGATAGTTCTTTTGTAAAAGATTGAATCTTATTAAAATCTACTAATTTAGGTGCCTCATTCCATAAAAATTCCCTTCTTTTAATTGAGGCACCAGAAGAATCGATTCCCCATAGTTTTACTCCTCTGATAATGAAAGGCATCACTGTTGTGTTAATTTTAATTCCACCTGCATTTCCGCAAGCAGCCACTATTCCATTGGGTTTAACTTGAGCTAAAATTTTAGTTAATGCAGCTCCTCCTACTGTATCAACCACTCCATCCCAAGTTCCTTTTTCTAAAAGTTTGCTTTCACCTTCAAATTCTTTTCTATCAATTATATTTTTTGCTCCCAAACCTTTTAGATAATCATTTTTATCTTTTTTTCCTGTAACTACATGCACATGATAACCCATTTTTGATAACACCATTACTGCTATACTTCCTACTCCACCCGTTGAACCAGTAACTAAAACATCTTTTACTTTTTCTCCTAATAAAAGTTCTTCTCTAGCTTTTATTGCAAATGCACATTGTAATGCTGTAAAACCAGCTGTACCTAACATCATAGCTTTTTTATTATCTAGTTCATTTGGAGTTTTGATTAAAAAATTTGAGTCCACTTTTGCATATTGTGCAAAACCTCCAAAGTAAGCTTCTCCCACCCTAAAGCCTGTTAAAATAACATTGTCATCTTTTTTAAATTGACTATCTTCACTTTCTATAACTTTTCCAGAAAAATCTATTCCAGGAACAAAAGGAAATTTCCTTACAATTTTTCCACCATTATTCAAAATAAGTGCATCCTTATAATTTAAGTCTGAATAATCTATTTTAACTAAAACATTTCCGTCTTTTAAATCGGATTTATTAATTTCTTTAATTTCTCTAGTAAATTTTTCGTTTTGATTGTTGATTACAATAGCTTTAAATTTGTCAGACATTTATTTAGCTATATATCTCAAATATCTATTCTGGAAACTTAGATCTTCTTTAAAAGTTCCTAAATAATAGTTTGTTACAGTAGTAGCTTTCTCTTTTTTAATACCTCGCATGGTCATACATTGGTGAGCAGCGTCAATAGTTACTGCAACACCTTTGGCATCAAGAGCAGACATCAAGGTTTTAGCTATCTGCATTGTAAGTCTTTCTTGGGTCTGTAATCTTTTTGAAAAAACCTCTACGGTTCTTGCAAGTTTACTTAGACCGACAACTTTTAAATTAGGAATATATGCTATATGTACTACGCCTATAATAGGTGCCATATGATGCTCACAATGACTCTCTAAGGTAATATTTTTTTCTACTACCATATCATCATAGCCTTCTACGTCGCCGAAGGTTTTTAATAATTCTGCACTTGGGTCTTGATTGTAACCTTTGAAATATTCTTTAAATGCTTTAACCACTCTTTTTGGAGTCTCTAATAAGCCCTCTCTAGTTGGATCTTCCCCTATCCAGGTTAATATAGTTTTAAAAGCCTCTTCTGCCTGTTTGTCAGTAACTTCAGGTTTTTTAGAGCTAGTCTTATCAATGTCTTTAACTAATTTCATATAGCGCTCATTTTTATAGGACATATTTCATTAATGCAAATTGCTATTTTGTCTTTTTTTCACTATTTTACGCACATGTTTAAAAAAAGAGAGAGTGTTTTTGAGATAGAAGAAGGAAAATTTCTTTCACCGAAATTTGATGAAAAAGGTCTGATACCAGTTACTACGACAGATCATAAATCAGGTGAAGTTTTAATGCACGGTTATATGAACGAAGAAGCTTTAAAACTAACTATTGAAAAAAAAGAAGCATGTTATTGGAGTAGATCAAGAAATGCTTTATGGCATAAGGGAAAGACAAGTGGTTTTGTGCAAAAAGTTATAGATATAAGAATTGATGATGACCAAGACTCTTTATGGATGACTGTAGATATTGGAAATGGAGCAAGTTGTCATGTTGGTTACAAATCATGTTTTTATAGATCTATTCCTTTGGGTAAAATAAATAATTCTGAAGAAGTAAAACTAGAATTTAAAGAAAAAGAAAAAAAGTTCGATCCTGACAAAGTATATAAAGGTCAGCCTAATCCAACTAAACTATAAAATATTTAAAATAGATGAGCAAAGAAAAGCAAAAAAATGTTTTTGGTGAACCTTTAGAACCTTGCTCTAATGATCCACTTACTGGATGGTTAAGAGATGGATGTTGTAACACAGACAAAAATGATAAAGGTGTCCATACAGTATGTGCCAAAGTTACTGATGAATTTTTAAATTGGTCAAAAAAAGTTGGAAATGATTTAATCACACCACATCCAGAATACGGATTTCCTGGACTTAAAGATGGTGACAGCTGGTGTCTTTGTGCTACTTGGTACTCAAGAGCTTTAGATGAGAATGTAGCTTGTTCAATTTATTTAAAAAAAACGAATATAAAAACTTTAGATTTAATTCCAATTGAAAAACTTAAAAAGTTTGCTTTAGATATTTCTTAATAAACTTTTGTACCGCGAGTTTTTATAATTAACTCAAGCTCTTTAAATTCCTCACAATTACAATTTTTTAAAACATCTAATCTTTCATTTGCTTTATCAATACGGTTAGTTTGAACATACAATTCACCAAGATATTCATTAATACCGTTATGATCAGGTTTAATGTTTAAACCTTTTAGATAAAACTTTTCTGCCTGTTCAAAGTTTCCATTTTTTCTGGATGTATAGCCCATGTAATTTAAAATATCTGGATTAGATTTATCAGAAGAATATGCTTTTTCTAATTTTTTAAATGCTTGTGAGTAAAGCTTTTTTGCTTTATCAATTTTTTCTTTTTTTTCTAGTTTGCCGGCTCGTTTAACTAATTTTTTCGCATCATTGAAATAATTAGTTTTATTATCATTTGAGCTACTATCTGAACCTGCTGAGTAAGCATATTCTGACACCAAACATATTGAAATTATATAAATCATTTTTTTCATAATTAAGTTAATGATGACCTTCCTCCATCTACTCCTAAGATTTGCCCTGTAATCCATGAACTATCATCGCTTAATAAAAATTTTGCAACTGAAGAGGAGTCGCTGCCCTCACCTAATCTTTTAAGCGGATGGACTTTAGCAATACTTTCCGCCATTTTTTCATTTTTTAATATAAAATTTGATATTTTTGATTTTGTTAAACTTGGTGCAATACAATTAACTCTGATGTTCGGGGCAAGTTCTGCAGCTAATGAGACTGTTAATCCTTCGACAGCTCCTTTTGCTGATGCCACTATGCTGTGATTAGTAAAACCTCTTTTTACAGCTACTGTTGAAAATAATACAATTGAGCCTTTGTTTTGTTTTAAGCTATCAGTAGAACGTCTAATAATTTCTGTCGCTGAAATTAAATTCAAATTAAAAGACTTCATATAATCGCTTTTTTTTGTCATTTTAATTGGCTTTAAATCTATAGAGCCCACACAATAAGCTAATCCGTTAATAGGAGTATCTGAAAGATCGCTAAAAATTTTATCTGAAAAATTTTCCTCTAATACATCACAAGCGGTAAATGTCGACTTAAGTTCTGATGCCAACTTAGACAAACTTGATTCATCCCTGCCAACTAAGTGCACTTCTCCTCCATCTTCTACTACTTTTTTTGCTAATGAAGATCCAATTGAACCTGTTGCTCCTAAAATTAATTTTTTCATAACGGCTTTTTATCACTATTATTTCAAATATATAGGCAAATAATGACGCGTTTATTTATATTTAAAATTCTATAGTTTGGCTCGCATGAAGCTATTTATAATACTAGGAAATCAATTATTTAGTCCTCAATATTTAAAAAAATATAAGGATCATATTTTCTATATGTCAGAAGACTATGATTTATGTACCTATGAAAAACATCATAAATTGAAAATACTTCTATTCTTATCCTCAATGAGATCTTTTAGAGATGAACTCAAATCAATGAATTATAAGATACTTTATGACGATATTAATTCAAAATTTAACACTTCTTACATAAAAAAAATTGAAAAAGTCATTAGAGATAAAAAGATTAAAGAAGTAAGTTTTTTTGAAATAGAAGATAAAACATTCGAAAAACAAATACTTAAATTTCTTAAAAAAAAAGATGTAACTGTGAATCAAATTCATTCTCCGATGTTTTTGACAACTAGAGATGAATTTCAAGAATATCTGTCTAAACATAAAAAGCCTTTTATGGCTAATTTTTATAAAATCATTAGAGCTAAATTAAACATCTTAATGGACAAAAATGGAAAACCTAAAGGTGGTAAGTGGAGCTTTGATGAAGATAATCGAAAAAAATTACCTAAAAATATTAAGATACCATCTATTGCTAAATTAAAACACTCTAAACATACTAATGACTTAAAAAAATTTATAAATTTAAATTTTAATAGTCATCCAGGAAATACTGAAAACTTTTGGTTTCCCACGACTAGAAAAGATGCTCATAAAAGACTTGATGAATTTCTTAAAGAAAGGATAAAATTATTTGGTGATTACGAAGATGCAGTAAATGAAAAATCAAACACTATGTTTCACAGTGCTTTAAGTCCAATGATAAATATGGGACTTATTACACCTAGAGAACTGATTTTTAAATTAAAAAAAATAGAAAACAAAATTCCCATAAATTCTTTTGAGGGTTATGTAAGACAAATTATTGGATGGAGAGAATTTATGAGAGGCATTTATCAAAATTTTGATGAGAAATTAGCTAAATCAAATTTTTTTAATCATAAACGAAAGATGAAAAAATCGTGGTACAATGGAACAACTGGGTTAGACCCTCTTGATTTTTCCATACGCAATGCTGAACAATATGGATGGTCCCACCACATTGAAAGGTTAATGATATTATCTAACATTATGAATCTTTGTGAGATCCATCCCAAGCAAGTTTATAAATGGTTTATGGAAATGTTTGTGGACTCATCTGATTGGGTAATGTCTCCTAATGTTTACGGCATGGGTTTATTTAGTGATGGAGGAATTTTTGCTACAAAACCTTACATATGCGGTTCAAGTTATTTTCTTAAAATGATGCATTTTAAAAAAGGTCCTTGGTGCGATGTTATGGATGGACTTTACTGGAAATTTATTGATAGAAATAAAAAATTCTTTTTAACAAATCCTAGACTAGCTATGATGGTAAGAGTGTTAGAGAAAATGAATAAAGATAGAAAAATTAGGATTTTTAAAGCAGCAAATAAATTTGTAATGGAAAATACCCATGGTTAAAGTTTTTTTTAATAACTCTTGCAATATTTGTAGAGCAGAAATTAATCATTATAAAAAATATTCAGATGAAAATTTAGAATGGATTGATGTCACAAATAATGATGAAGCTCAGAAAATTACTTCTAAATCTTATAAAGAACTTTTAAGAAGAATGCATATGATTAAAGATGGAAAGCTTATCGAAGGAGCAGAAACTTTCCTTATAATTTGGAAAAACATTCCTAAATATAATTTTTTGTATAAAGTTTTTAAAATAAAACCTTTATTTTATTTGCTAAGCTTTTTCTACGAAATTGCTGCTTATTTACTATTCATAAAAAACAAGCATCTCCTAAAAAATGAAAAAAAATCAACTTCCTAAAAAAATTTGCCCAATTTGTAATAGATCTTTTAATTGGCGAAAAAAGTGGAAGCTTAATTGGTTTAAAGTGAAATATTGCTCAAAAAAGTGCTCCAAATCTAATTCAATTTAAAAGTTGATAATATAATAGGGATATTTATCTTAAAATTAAAATATCCTTTATTAGAAAATTTCCAACAAAATTCATCTTCTTTTCGAGTTATAAAATTTATATTTAAATTATTTTTTTTAATCGCCTTTTTTAAAAATGAGTAATTCTCTCCAACAGATGGATAAACAACATCAAAATTTTTTGATTTTTCAATAATATCTTTAAATCCTTTTTCTTCTAAAATTTCTGACTCAAATTCATTAATGTTAAGCTGAGATGTTATAATTTTTCTTTTAAACTCCAGTACTTTTGCATCTAGTTTTATGGATCTAATTTCATTATCCATTAAAAAAAAATATATCTTTTTATATTTTTTCAAATCAAAAGATTCAACATGCATTTCATTTTCAAAAACGATTAAATGTTCATTTTTCTGCTCAGTCTTATTAATTTGAATTGGTGAAATTCCATAATCTCTTTTGTCCTGTATTGGGGATGCAGTCTCATTTAATTTGATATTTTTGTATTTATTATTTGTAAATTTACTTATATTCCAAGATTGTGCTAAATAATTTTTTCCTTTTGTTTGAATTCCGGCTACCCAACGCCAACTTAAAGTGTTTGAAGCTGCATCTCCATCAAATAAATATTTCATAAAAAATTCTGCACCTTTTTGCCAGGGTAATCCTAATGTAAAAATCCAAATACTAGCAAACAACATTCTTGTGTGATTGTGTAAGTAATTATATTCTTTTAATTCTTTTACCCAGTCATTAAAGCATTCAATTTCTGTTTCTCCATTTATAGCCTTTAAATAAATTTCTTCCTCTTCTATAGATTTGAGGTCCTCTATAAAATCAGACCATACTTTGGGTCTAAGCTCGAGCCATCCTTTCCAATAAATCCTCCAAAAAATTTCTTGTATATATTTATCTACTTTTTGAAACGGGTGTTTTTTTAAAACCATTTTAGCAGTTTCATATTCCGTAATCAGTCTGTGAGTTATGTAAGGTGACAAGCATGAAACATTCTTTCTATTATTTACGCCAAAATCAAAATTTCTTTTTGAATTGTAGTTTAAAATATCATTATCAATAAAATTGTTGAGTTTTTCTAGGGCACCCAATCTTGAAGTTTCAAATTTCATTAATCCTCATCATTTCTCCAATCATCGATATATAATTTCCAACATGCGAAAGCTACACAAGGTATTCCAACACAGAACCCAAGAAGAACTCCGTTTTCTCTTCCTAAGTATATTGATCCATAATGGGAGCTTAAAATTGGTGGAAAAACTAGAATACATCCTACAATTATATAGCGGTATATGAATGGTGGTCTTTTCAAATTGTATTTCCTTGATCAAATGGTTGAGATACTGCAGAAGTAAACCAACATTTTTTACAATTATCATCGCTCCCCTTCTGCACATGCCATTCATAAATAAATAATTTTTTATTCTTGGCTAAGATTTCAATTCTATAAACATACGTATTAGGACTATTTGTAATTAATTTAATTTTGTGAGATGAGTGATTAATAAGATGTTTGTATTGCTGGCTGTAAATCATAATTCTAAATCTAGCAAATGGTCCTGTAGCTTTTTTATTATCAGGATGAGCAAATAACCAGGTTTGTCTGATACCCTCATCTTCAGAGTTATTTTTTTTTAAAGCCTCAAGTTGGATTTTAACAACGTCATATGGATCTAATTTATCATTAGGTTTTACGAGCTCTGCATTAGCCTTTATTGAAAATAAAATAAAAATTATAGTTATTGATATTTTTTTTAGTTCCATATTTTTCTTAACACCTCTTCTCTTTGACAAGCTTTTTTATATGCAAGATATTTTAAAAAATTTTTTTGATAATAATCTTGATGATAATCCTCAGCTTGATAAAATTTATCAAACTCCCACAATAAAGTTACTACTTTGGAATTAAATCTTTTCTCTATTTCTAGAATTGATTTTTGAATAATTTTTTTTTGGTATTTATTCTCAAAGAAAACAACTGATCTATAGCTCTTTCCTTTATCACAAAACTGACCATATTTATCAAAGGGATCAATATTTTCCCAAAAAACTTCTAAAAGTTTTTTATAGGATACCTTTTTAGAGTCATAAGTAATTTCAATAGTTTCTACGTGGCCAGTTTCTTTATAAATTACATCTTTATAAGTGGGATTTTTTAAGTGTCCTCCAGAATATCCTGAAATAGATTGTATAATCCCATCAACTTTATCAAAAGATTCTTCCATACACCAAAAACAACCACCAGCAAAATAAGCTTTTTTATAATAAGAATTTTCATTTAAATTACCAGTCGTTACTTTTAATTCTCCAGCGATTACTAGATTTATATGAAACAATAAAGTTTGACAAATTAACGCAAATAGAATGATTTTTTTCATTGCTAGATTCTAAGATAGATTTCAAATATTAAAAGGTGTATCTTGTCCTATATGGAAGATTTGCCAGACAATATTTGTGAAGAATGCAAAAAAGAAGATGAAAGTGTTAATTCAAATCTAATAATTACTGGATATAAGATTTGTAATAGCTGTAAGCTATCTAAAACAATTTTCCCTGTTTAAATTCCTTTAAATAAAATAATTACTAAAAATAAGAAAAATGCTTGAAATAACCAAGCAACAATTACAACTCCTAGTGCTTTCCATAAGCTTTCATAATCTAAAGCAGATTTGACAGCTACCACCATGCATGCCAGCATCCAAAATGCTGAGCCAATGAAAGTTACTGTCATTAAATCTGGGGTAACACCAAAAACTCTAATTAAACCTGGAGCGCTAGAAAAACCTATTGTTCTTAGCAATTCTCCATGATTGCTTTTAGTTTTTGGCCCTCCAAATAATTTCACTCCAACAAAATAGATTACATAAGCCCATACATACCAACTCAATAATGACAAAACTGGTGCTAATAAAAAATTAGATGCACCTAACTGTAAAGCTCCTACTCCTGCAGCTAAACTAGATAGAACTACTACTATGCCAGCTTGAATGGTTGCTGATTTATCTTTCTCTACCTCCTCATAAAGATCAATATCAATCTTTATCGCTCTAAATACTCTATTAAAAAAAATAGAAATCATTTTTTTATCTTTCAAAATGTATATAACTTAATTGTAGAAAAAATATATATGAAAATAAAAAAAAATTTAGAACCAATTGTTTCTGGGATTTCAGCGGCTATAACTATAGGTATTCTGGCTTTTTTGACTTTAGAAACTTCAGCGGGAGTTTGGTTGATATTTTCATTTGGAGCGACAGTTTTTATCGTATTTGTTCTTTATGATCTGGAAACTGCTCAACCCAAAAATATATTCTTTGGACATCTTATTTCTATTCTTGTAGGAATTATATTTAACGAAACCATTGGCCTTTCGTATTATTCTTTAGGTTTGTCAGTTGGAATTGCTGTTATATTAATGGTCTATTTTAAAGTTATGCATCCACCAGCAGCATCTAATCCTTTAGTTGCGTTATTTATGGATTTGTCTTTTGATTTTATTATATTTCCAGTTATTTTAGGTTCTATAGTGATAATCTTATTATCTTTTTTAATTAATAAAATTATTTTAAAAAGAAACTATCCCAAACAATGGTTTTAATTTAACATAAATATTGAACTATTTAGTATAAATGCAAAGCTTGACCATAGGAAGTAAGGTATCATTAAGTAAAAACTAATTTTGTCTCTGCTAAAATATCTTTTCATAAGCAAAACAATAAAAATTAAAATAATAACCAAATTTACCAAGGCGAGACCTATTTGATGAAAACCAAAAAAAATAATACTCCAGGAGCCATTAAAGAACAAATGTATGAAATAAAGTTTCAATATCTTTAAATCGAATGAATTTATCCATATTTTCCAAATCGCAATAGACATCATGATATATAATGTTGTCCATACCGGACCAAATACCCAGCTTGGAGGATTAAAACTTGGTAAAATAATCTGCGAATACCAAGGCTCTTTGAAGGAGTTAGTAGTAAAACCTCCAATAGCTGACGCTATAAAGGTAATTAAAAGTATTAGAAATAAAGATAAATATTTATTCTTAGTCATATATTAATATATAACTAATTTATGTCTAAAAATCAGAAAAAAATTTGGATTACTGGGGCAAGCAGCGGAATAGGTAAAGCAGTAGCTGAAAAGTTCGCTGGAGAAGGTTGGAAGGTCGCAGTGTCAGCAAGAAGAAAAGAAATTTTAGAAGACATGGCAAAAAATCATAATATTTCTTCTTATCCTTTGGATGTCGTTAATGAACACAGTTGCAAAAATACTTTTCAAAAGATTGTTGCTGAATTTAATGAAATCGATCTTTGTGTTTTTTGCAGTGGAACTTATGATCCAAAAAAAGAAAGAGAGATCGATTTAAAACAAAATAAATTCGTTATGGAAGTAAATTATTTTGGAGTTTTAAATTGCGTTAAAGCTGTAGAAGAATATTTTAAAGACAGAAAAAAAGGACATATCTCGATAGTGTCATCTATTGCAGGTTATAGAGGTTTGCCTAATTCTAGTGGTTACGGGCCTTCAAAGGCAGCTTTAAACAATTTCGCAGAGAGTATCTATTTTGATTTCAAAAAACATAATGTTAGAGTTTCAGTTATATCTCCTGGATTTATAAAGACACCTTTGACAGACAAAAATGAATTCCCAATGCCATTTTTAAGATCTGTAGAGTTTGCAGCTGAAAAAATATATACGGGCCTTACAAAATCAAATGCTTTTGAGATTCACTTTCCTAAACAGTTAACATTAATTTTAAAATTTTTAAGATTATTGCCCTATAAAATTTATCTTTTCTTAATTTATAAATTATACAAACGTTAATCTTTAACAAACATCACTGTCAATTCAGCAACTTTAATTCCAAACTTAGTCATTGTTGCTCTATTAATTGCAACTCTATCATCTTGCTTAAAAATCCAATCATCGAAAGTAATTTTAATTTCTTTTCCTTTTACAGGAACTAACAAGACATACTCAAATTTAAATGCTGGACCATAAGAAAATCCTTTAGCTACTCCTACTACATCTTCTGCCGTTCCTTCATAATGGTGGGAGTCTATTTTGTTAATTTTCCATTGTCTTGTTTGAACTTCGCCATCTGACCAATTAAATTTTTCATCAAGTATTAATTTTTTCCCATCCCACTTTCCGTTTAAATCAGCAGAAAATTGTCTTATCACTTTTCCGGAACGATTTTGAAGAATGCCCCAAGCTTTGACATTACCAGACAAATAGTCTTCAATAATCAGTCTTGGTTTCTGATCTTTAAAATCTGTTGGCTTCATATTATTTGTACATCCTGTTAAAAAAAAAATTAAAATTAAACTAACTACTATTTTCATGAAGATTGTTTATTAGACATAGAAAATTGAATCAAGTCTATATTTTTTGCTTTAAAACCTGCTTCACAATAAGACAAATAAAATTCCCACATTCTTTTAAAATAATCATCAAAACCTAAAGGTAAAATTTTATCCCATGTTCTAAAAAAGTTTTTTTTCCATGTAAAAAGTGTTTTTGCATAGTCTTGTGAATAAGAATGTATGTGCTCCAAATTTAAATGATTTTGTTTAGCTAGTCTTTTAATTTGATCAATTGATGGTAAAAAACCTCCAGGAAAAATATACTTTTGTATAAAATCTTCACTAGTTCTATACCTATTAAATAACTCATTTTTTATAGTAATTCCTTGTATTGCGACATGTCCTCCATTCTTAAGAGAATTTTTAATAGTTCTAAAATATTGGTCTAAATACTTTTCACCAACAGCCTCAATCATTTCAATTGAAGCAATTTTGTCATATTTATCTTTTAAATCTCTATAATCTAAAAACATAACATTAACTTTGTTATTTAAACCATTTTCAAATATTCTTTTTTTAGAAAAATCATATTGATTTTTTGAGATAGTAATACAGTCAACCAATACATCATGATTTTTAGCCAGGTATTCTGAAAACCCTCCCCATCCACAACCTATTTCTAGAATTTTATCTCCTCTTTTAACTTGTAATAAATCGATAAGTTTTTGATATTTATTTTTTTGAGCTTCTTCTAAAGTAACATTGTTATTTTCATATACTGCGCTAGAATAAGTTAAAGTCTTGTCTAACCAATGTGAAAAAAACTCATTTCCAAGATCATAGTGTTTTGAAATATATTTTAAGCTTTTTGACTTAGTATTGGGTGCAAAAATTCTTTTTAAAATATTTTTAAATCTTTGTAATTTTAAACTTCCTGAAAAAGAGTAAATAAGATTTATATTTCTAGCAGTTAATTCAATTAAATTTGTTAAGTTAGAAGAATAAAAGTCTTTATTTATATAGGCCTCACCTAAAGCAGAACTTCCTCCCAAAATAATGTTTAAATAAAATTTTGAATTAATAATTTTGATATCAGCAGTAAATGTATCTTCTAGATTTCCGAAATGATAAACTTTACCATCATAGTTGATAAGTTTAAGATTCCCGTTTTGAATAAATTTCAATTTATTTAAAACAAATTTTTCTGAAATCTTTGATAAACTCATATCTATTCCTCAAAACTTAAATTATTTTTTATCTTTTTGTCTCTAGATCTATATATTGCTCCTTTTTTCCACAATAGTAATGCTTCAAAATGTATCGCACTAATAATTTTTACAGTCATTAATGGATATTTAAAAAAATTAATTATAAGTTGTTTAAAACAAAATTCTTTTCTTTCTCCTGTTTGAACAGCACTCAAAATAGAACCTTCTTTGTCAGATTGTATAATAGAAACAAATAATTTCGAGTCAGGGCGTGATAATTTAAAATTATAGTAAGTATCCATATCCATAAATGGAGAAACGTAAAATTTTTTTTTACATTCTAATTCTATTTTTTCATTATTACTTGTTTTGAAAATATAAGTATGTTGTTCATTAAAGGTATTTTTAACTTCATAAAAAATAGCCTTTATTAAATCATTTTCATAACAATAAAAAATACTTAAAGGGTTAAATACATAACCAAAAATCCTTGGATAACAAAGAAGTTTGATTTTATTTATATTTTGTTGGATATTAAACTTTTTTAAGTTTTCTAAAACCCAATTTTTTAAAGATTTCCCATCCCTATCTCCGTGATCTTTGTTGTAAAAACTAAAAATATTAAATTTGTTTAAAGAAAAAATGGGAATATTTTTTTCTAATTCTTCTATCTCATCTAAATCTATTAAAAGAGAAAATGTTTTATATTTTAATTGGTGCTTTACTGGTTTAAATCTCGTATGAGAAACTATTCCGTTGTAAATACAAGAATTATTCATATCTTGAAATTTTTTATCAAATTAATAGCTGATTTTAATCCATCTTCATGAAATCCATATCCAAAATAAGCTCCACAAAACCAGGTTCTTTTCTTTCCTTGAATAATTTTGAGTTCCTTTTGATATTTGACGGTTTCAGAATTAAAATAAGGGTGGGTAAACTTCACTTTACTAATTATCTTAGATTCGGTTAATTCATATATTGGATTTAAAGTTAAAAAATAATTACTATTACATTTTAAATTTTGTAACTTATTTAACCAGTAAGTTACACAAGTTCTGTTTTCTTTAGATATTGAATTCCAACTAGACCACGCTATTTTTTTTTGTGGCATAAGATTTGTGTCCGTATGTAAAATGCCAAGATTTGAAATATATTTAAACTTACTCAAAATATTTTTTTCTTGTTCAGTTGGGTTTTCTAATAATTTTAAACTTTGATCAGCATGAGAAGCCAAAATTACTTGATCATAATCCAAATATTCATTACCAATTTTTAACCTTATGTTATCTTCGTTACGAAGAATTTTACTAACTCTATAATTCTTGAAAATTTCTCCACTTATAAGAGATAATATTTTGTTAACATAAGTTCTGCTTCGATTAGAAACAGTATACCATTGAGGTCTATTTTTTAATTTGAATAAACCATGATTTATAAAAAATTTTAAAAAAAGTTCTAGAGGCATATCTTTGGCTTTTGAAAAAGGCATTGACCAAATCGCAGCAACCATAGGTATAATATGATACTCAACAAAATACTTAGATAATTTTGATTTTTCTAAATAACTTCCTAAGGTGATACCTTCTAAATTATTTTTCAATAGATTTGGAGCTTTATTATAAAATACAATAATTTCCTTTATCATTTTCAAAAAATTTAAATTAAATATATTTGACTTATTAGCAAAAATTGCACTGAGCCCTCTTCCACCATATTCAATATTGCTATTTTTTATTGAAACAGAAAAAGACATGTCGCTTTTTTCGAAAGGAACTTTTAACTCTTTAAACAAATTTATCAAATTGGGATAGGTTAATTCATTAAAAACAATAAAACCTAAATCTACTGGAACAATTTTATTTTGACTTTTGATATCGTAAGTATAGGCGTGACCTCCAAAATGATCATTCTGTTCAAAAAGGTCTACTTTATATTTTTTAGATAGATAAAACGCTGAAGCTAAACCTGAAATTCCTGAACCAATAACTGCGATTTTCATTAAAACTAATTAAATAACGATTTGATTTAAATAGTTTATCATATACTAAATAAAAATTGGTATTTTTCATTAATTGATAGGACTTCATAATTAACTAATCCACCTATGATTAATTGGATTGCAACAATTAAAATAACTACAAGCCCTAAATAACCAAGCCATTGATGTTTTCTTATGTAATCAGCAAAATAACTTGCTAAAGTTGCAATTAAAAATACTGATAAAAGCAAACCAATAACCATAAGGTTAAAATTTCCTTTAGCCGCAGCTACAACTGCTAAAGTATTGTCAAAACTTAATATAAGATCTGCGCATAAAACTTGATAAACACCAGATCCAAAACTTCTAGACTCTTTTGATTTTAAATCAGGTGATCTAACTCTATTTTTTCCAAAAAAGTCTTGTCTTAAATTATTAATTACCCAAATTAAAAGAAGTCCACCTAATATCTTTACCCATGCTAATGCAAACAGGTAATTAACACCTGTTGCAAAGAATATTCTAAAAATAAAAGCTGCAGCTACGCCCCAAGCTATAATTTTTTTTCTATTATTTGGTGCAAAGTTTGCTGCTATTATGCTTATAATGATCACATTGTCTGCGGCCATTACTATATTAATAAGTACTATTTGTGTTGAAATTATTAATTGCTCTAACATTATTCTGGTTCATGTATATAATCTTAATTACTAATATTAAAGAATAAAAAATGATCTTTAAAAGTTATCAATCAAATATTACTAGAAAACAATTATTCTTATTATCCATTCCGGTTTTTTTTTCAAATTTAGCTATTCCTTTGGTGGGTATAATCGATACGGGCTTAATGGGAAATCTAGGTGAAACTAAATATTTAGCAGCGGCTAGTATCGCGACTTCTGTTATGACTATGATCTTGTGGAGTTTTGGCTTTTTAAGAATGGGGACAGTTGGAATGATTGCTCAATTATTTGGTAAATCAGACTATAGAGAAATTATAAAAACTTTACTTAGAAATTTTCTAATTGCTCTTATGATATCTGTGTTTATTATTTTACTTAAACCAATTATAGTAAACTTAACAAAATCTTATTTCTCGACCTCTTCTGAAAATCAGGATTTAATTAATACTTACTTATCGGTCAGAATTCTCTCAGCTCCAGCAGAATTAATAATATATGTGTTAATCGGTTTTTATTTAGGTTTGCAAAAAACTAGAATATCAAGTTTATTAATAATTATATTATCAGCATTAAATATTGTTTTAAGTTCATTTTTTGTTTTATCATTAAATCTAGATATATTTGGTATTGCTTTAGGAACTCTAATATCGAGCTATATTACAGTAATTTTATTCTTAATTTTCACTTATAATTTCATAATTAAAAATTTTCAAGTTATTCCAAAATTTGAAAAATTAATGATTCCATCTAAACTTATTAAATTATTCAATGTTAATTTTGATATTTTTATCAGAACTTTGTTTCTGACTTTTTCTTTTCTTTGGGTTACTTATCTTGGTTCTAAACTTGGAGAAGATTTCTTGGCTATAAATGCAATTTTAATGCAATTTATAATTTTATCTGCTTTTTTTCTTGATGCCTATGCTTTTACAACCGAGGGAGTTGTAGGTTTTGCAATAGGTAGAAGAAATAAAAAATCATTTTTAGCAGTAGTAAAAAATTCAACTCAAATTAGTTTTTTGACATCTCTGATTATTTCAATATTTTACCTAATTTTCTTTAAAGAGATTATCAATATAGTTACTAATGTTGAAATTTTAAGATTTCTTTCTTACAAGTACATCATATGGATATTAATTATTCCTCCTGCAGCATCCTTTTGTTATCAATTAGACGGAATATTTATTGGCGCAACTCAAACCAAAGAACTTAGAAACGGAATGATGTTTTCAGTTGTTTCTTTCATAATTATATCTATATATCTCACTAAATATTTTGGTAATCATGGTTTGTGGCTTTCTCTGCTTCTGCTTATGATTTTTAGATCACTTACGTTAAATTTTTATTTCGATAAGATTTTAAAAAAATTTTAAATGCAATTTTTATATAAAATACCTGGATATATTCTCCTACTTTTTGGAGGTTTCTGTTTAAGCTGGGGAGGCTTAATCGTTAGATCTTTTGAAACTTTTAATCCTTGGGAAATTTTACTATTAAGAACTTTTTTCTTTTTTTTATGGATCTCCATATTCTTATTTTTGATCTATAAAAAAGATACTGTCAAAACTATAAAAAGATCTGGGCTTCCAGCATTATTTGGTGGGTTTGTAATGTCTTTTAGTTTTATCGCTTTTGTTTTTGCTATGATGAATACTACTGTAGCTAATGTGGTTTTCATAATAAGTACACAAACAATGTTTTTAGCAATATTCGGTTATTTTTATCTAAAAGAAAAAGTTTCTTTAATAGGTTTCTTGTCAATTGTGTTAGCTATGTCTGGGATTACAATAATGATCGGAGATTCAATCTCTTCTGGAACTTTATTTGGTAATCTTGTTGCTTTAACTATACCAATTAGTTTCTCAATATTAGTAATGATAATAAGAAAACATTCTAATTTAGATTTAGTGCCAGCTATCTGGTATGCTTCCCTTTTTAGTTTTATTTATGCTATTGCAATGGTTGAGTCTTTTAATTTTACAACTCATGATATTTTTATGGGATTTTTACTGGGAGTGCCTCAACTAGGTTTTGGTTTTATTTGTATTACAATTGGATCTAGAACAACGCGTTCAGTAACAATTGGTTTGTTGATGCTTACCGAAACAATTTTTGCACCTATTTGGGTATGGTTATTCTTAAATGAAATTCCTCCAGTTAGTGTCTTTATAGGCGGTTCGGTAATTATACTAGCTATACTTTTGAAAAGCTTCGATAAAAAACTAATTAACACTGTATAAAATTGTGTCATTAAAAAAAATATTCTTAAAAAATAATTTAACTTATAAAATTTACCTATATTACAATCTATACATACGTCACAAGTGTTTTATAAATAGAAAACAATACTCTCAATGGGGTGAGGATTTATTCATTAATAATTTTTTTAAAAATAAAAATAGTGGTATTTATTTAGACATAGGTTGTTTTCACCCTTATATGTATAGCAATACATGTCTTTTATACAAAAAAGGATGGAGGGGAATAAATATCGACATCAATCAAACTGCGATAGATCTTTTTAATATTGTAAGACCAAATGATATTAATATATGCACGGCTATCAATAGGGAAAAAAAAGAATTTAAAATCTACTTAGACGATCCATTTAGCCCTGTAAATACTCTTAATAAAAAATTTTATGAGAACTTAAAAAAAACTTTTTTTAAAAATAAAAAAATACTTACAATTCAATCCAAAACAATTGAAGAAATTTTAGATAAAAATAAAGTTAAAAACGCTATAGACTTTATAAACATAGATGCCGAAGGGCTTGATTTTGAAATTTTACAGCAATTAGATCTTAATAGATATAAAGTCGAACTCATATCTATAGAAACACATAATGTGGATGGTTCTAAAACTGAATATTTTGATTCTATAAAAAAATTTTTGGAAAAAAAGCGGTATTTTATCTTTAAACGGGTAGGACCAACCACTTTATTTAGTTTAAATAGTCATAATTCGAGTAGTAAGTGAATTAAATATAATTGACTTTTTCATCCTTTTGAAGGAAAGTATAGTCGTAACGGAAGAGACTGTTTTAATGCAGCGCCGAAGGAGCAACTTCCCTAGAAACTCTCAGGCAAAAGGACCGTTACAATAATAACTCTGGAAAGTAGGCAATAGCCTCACCGAAGGATTAAATCTCTCAGGTACATGGACAGATAGGGGTTAGTTAAGAGTTATTATGGAAGTACAAAAAACAGCTTTATATAATATTCATAAAAACCTTGGGGCAAAGTTTGTTCCTTTTGCAGGTTATGAAATGCCGATTCAATATAAAGACGGCGTTGTAAAAGAACATATTTCTACAAGAACTTATGCTGGATTTTTTGACGTTTCTCATATGGGGCAATTTTTTTTAGAAGGCGATGAAACATTAACAGAAGCTTTAGAAAAGATTATTCCAGCAGATTTAAAATCTTTAAAAATTAATCATTCAAAATATTCTTTTTTACTTAATAACGATGGAGGAATAATTGATGATTTAATTGTAACAAAAACTGAAAAAGGATTTTGTATAATTTTAAATGCTGCTTGCAAGGAAAATGATATCAAACAAATTTCAAAATTTTTAGAAAAAAAACATAAGCATCTTTTAAATAATGATTTGTCTTTAATAGCTTTACAAGGACCTAAGTCGGTCGAAATATTGGAAAAATTGATACCTGGCGTTTCTAATTTAAAATTTATGACTGGGAACAACTTTGATTATGATAATGAAAATTTATATATTACAAGGTCAGGTTATACTGGAGAAGATGGTTTTGAAATATCTATTTCAAATAAAAAAGTAGAAAAGCTAATTAGTTTTTTAATTTCAAATCAAGTCAAACCAATAGGTTTGGGTGCTAGAGACACATTGAGATTAGAAGCAGGTCTTTGTTTATATGGGCATGATTTAAATGAAAAAATCAATCCTGTCGAAGCAAATTTAAAATGGGCTATTGCAAAAAAAAGAAAAGATGTTGGTGGTTTTAATGGTTGGGATAAAATTAAAAATTTATTAACTAATGGAAGTGAAAAAATTAGGATTGGTATTAAGCCCGAGGGCAAAATTATAGCTAGAGAAAATACGAAAATATTTTCAACTGAGGGTAATGAAATAGGTCTAGTTACAAGCGGAACTTTTGGTCCTAGCGTTAATGCTCCGGTTGCAATGGGATATGTTAAATCAAATTTTGCTAAAGTTGGAACACCAATAAAGCTTGAAATTAGAGGAAAGAAATATGGAGGTAAAGTTTCTGAACTTCCATTTTATAAAAAAAATTATGTTAAATAAAAAACGAGGTAAAAATGAGTGAAAAAAAATTTTCAAAGAAACATGAATGGGTTTCACTAGATGGTGATGTGGCTACAGTTGGTATCACTAAACACGCCACAGAATTGCTCGGAGATATAGTTTTTGCAGAAGTACCTGATGCGGGAAAACCTTTAGAAAAAGAGGGCCAAGCAGCTGTTGTTGAGTCAACAAAAGCAGCTAGTGATGTTTATTCACCAATTTCTGGAGAAGTCACCGAAGGAAATAAAGCTATAGTAGATGACCCAAGCAGCATCAACTCTGATCCAGAAGGAGCTAGTTGGTTTTTTAAATTAAAAGTTAAAGACAAAGGAGAATTTGAGTCTTTAATGTCAAAAGAAGAATATGATAAATTTTGTAAGGAGAATCCAAATTAAATGATAGACGATACTTCACAAGAATTTATTAATAGACATATTGGTCCTTCAAAAAATGATCAAGAAAAAATATTAGATTATATTGGCAGTAAATCTATTAATCATTTAATACAAAATACTGTTCCTAATAATATTTTACTGAAGGATGAATTAAAAATTGGAGACTCCCTTTCTGAAAGTGAGGCATTGAAAAAACTTAAAGTTATCTCTCAAAAGAATGAGACTTTTAGAAATTTTATCGGCATGGGGTATTATAATTGTTTTACTCCCAATGTTGTTGTGAGAAACATTTTAGAAAATCCTGGTTGGTATACTTCTTACACGCCTTATCAGCCAGAAGTAGCTCAAGGTAGACTAGAAATGCTTTTAAATTTTCAACAAGTAATTACTGATTTAACTGGAATGGATATAGCAAATGCTTCGCTGCTGGACGAGGCTACTGCGGCTGCTGAGGCAGTGGGTCTAGCGCAAAGAGTTTGTAAAAATAATTCAAAAAAGGTTTATGTTTCAGAAACTTGCAATCCTCAAGTAATTGATTTGATTAAAACTAGAATAGAGCCTTTCGGTCTAGAACTTTTAATTGGCAATCAAAAGGATTTTATAAAAAATTTATCTGATGAGTTAATTTGCGGAGTATTAGCTTATCCAGATACATTAGGTGAAATTATAGATCCGAGTGAATCTATCAGTCAAATACATAAAAAAGGAGGAAAAGCTATTTTAGTTTGCGACCTTCTTTCTCTAACAAAATTAAAAACTCCAGCTGAACTTGGAGCAGATATAGCTGTAGGTAGCGCTCAAAGGTTTGGTGTCCCAATGGGTTATGGTGGACCGCATGCCGCTTTTTTTGCCACAAAAGAAGAATTTAAAAGATCAATGCCAGGAAGAATTATTGGAGTATCTGTTGATAGATTTGGTAAAAAAGCCTACAGACTATCTTTACAAACTCGTGAGCAACACATCAGAAGAGATAAGGCAACCAGTAATATTTGTACAGCACAAGCTCTTTTAGCAATAGTATCAGCAGCATTTGCAATTTATCATGGACCTGAAGGAATTTTAAATATCGCCAATAGAATATCCAAATTAGCTAATCTATTTGCAAAAAATATTAAAGATAATGGTTTTGAACTTTATACTGATAATTTTTTTGATACTGTAACAATAAAAACAAATGATAAGACAGAAGAAATCTATAAAAAAGCTATCTCAGAAAAAGTTAATTTAAGAAAAGTAGACAGTAAAACCTTGTCGGTAGCATTTGATGAAGCTAAAAGACTTGATCATGTTAATTTACTATTAAAGATATTTGGTATTGATAAAGATATAGGTAAAACTGTTGATATTAATCTAGATAATCTTCCAAAAAATTTATTGAGAACATCTAAATATTTAACTCATCCAGTTTTTAACAAGTATCATTCTGAAACAGAAATGATGAGGTACTTAAAAAGATTAGAAGATAGCGATATTGCTTTAAATAGATCTATGATTGCCCTTGGTTCATGTACAATGAAATTAAACTCTACTGCAGAAATGATACCTATTTCTTGGAAAGAATTTTCTCAACCTCATCCTTTTGTGCCTGTAAATCAAATGAAAGGATATCAAATTTTATTTAACGATTTAATTAATGACCTAAAAGAGATTACTGGATTTGATGCAGTTTCTTTACAACCTAATTCTGGTGCTCAAGGCGAATACGCGGGTCTAATGACAATAAGAAAATTTCACAAAAATAATAACCAATCTAATAGAAATGTTTGTTTAATACCTAACTCTGCTCATGGAACTAATCCTGCTAGCGCTCAAATGTCAGGAATGAAAGTAATTGTTATCAATTGTGATGATAATGGAAATATCGACTTGGAAGACCTGAAAAAAAAATCAGAAAAATATTCTAAAGATCTAGCTGCTCTTATGGTTACCTATCCTTCAACTCATGGAGTATTCGAGGAAAAAATAACTGAAATTTGTGATATCGTTCATTCAAATGGTGGTCAAGTTTACATGGATGGGGCAAATTTAAATGCTTTAGTAGGAATCGCAAAACCTGGTAAATTTGGACCAGATGTATGTCATATTAATTTGCATAAAACTTTTTGTATTCCTCATGGAGGAGGTGGGCCAGGTATGGGACCGATAGCTTGTGCTAAACATTTAAAAGATTTTTTACCAAATCACCAACATATAAATGAATTAAAACCTGACAAGAGCATGGGGTCTGTTTCAGCTGCTCCATGGGGAAGTGCTAGTATTTTAGTTATTTCTTGGATGTATATTAAAATGATGGGATCAAAAGGTTTGAAAGCTGCATCAGAAGTATCAATTCTAAATGCTAATTATATTGCAAAAAAATTATCACAAAAATACAAAATTTTATACACGGGAAAAAACGGTAATGTAGCACATGAGTGCATTATTGATATAAGACCTATTAAAGAAAAATCAGGTATTTCAGAAGAAGATATTGCTAAAAGACTGATCGACTATGGTTATCATGCTCCTACAATGTCTTGGCCAGTTTCAGGAACTATTATGATTGAACCAACAGAGAGTGAAAATTTAGAAGAAATTAATAGATTTTGTAATGCTTTATTAAATATTAAAGATGAGATAGATAAAATTGACTCTGGCAAATATGATAAAAAAGATAACCCAATAATTAATGCTCCCCATACATATTTAGAGCTATCATCAGATGAATGGAAACATTCATACTCAAGAAAAGAAGCTGCTTTTCCAAAAACTTATCTTAAAGAATATAAGTACTGGGCTCCGGTTGCTAGAGTGGATAATGTTTATGGGGATAGAAATCTTGTATGTACATGTCCTTCCATGGATGAATATAGAGAAGAAGCTGCGTAAAATTTTTATTAAAGATAAAAAAAAACCCGCCAAAAAGGCGGGTTTAATTTTTTGAAATAATTTAAATTATTTAAAATCTATATCCAACAGATAGAGCTATTTCATCAACGTCTAAATCAGCAGTAATCTTGTTAGATGTAGTTGAAGTAAGACTTAGTTCATCCCAGTCTGTTGCTTCATATGCGAGTTTTACATGCAAAGGACCGTATAGGCCTTTTATACCAATCCCGTAATTAATTCCGTCAAGCGTCGCGTCACCGTAAGAACCTTCGTGATCTGCGTCCTCTTTAGTGATTACATCAATTTGCGAAGCTCCTAATCTTACAAATATCGGGCCTGATAGTGGCATTTCAACATAATAATTTATATAGTCTTGTACTTCTGCGTTAGCTGAATAAGTTACTGATCCTGAAGATCCGCTTCCAGCAGCGTCTTCCGCTGATTCTGATCTTGAAGAAAGTTTGTCACTTACGTCAGCTTCACCAAAGTAGTAAGTACCTCCGAAAGTAATTTCATTACCTTCTTGGCCCCACATTGAACTATCTAAACTGTATTCTCCATAAAGTCCTGCTATTGTTACAGCGTTATCAACTGATTTTGTATGAGTATCCGCTGTTCCACCTGCAACAGAACCTGCAGTAGTTACCTCTTTACCGTCTGCTGCTATAAATGCTTGAGAAACCTTTGTTCCTATTTGAATACTGCCAGCGTATGCTGAAGTTCCAATAAACACTATAGATGTCAGAACTGTAATTATAAGTTTTTTCATAGTATATACTTCCTGTTTTAATTCTTAATACTTTACGATCGTGACAATATAGGTATTTAATTTTTATTAGTCTGTCTACATAAAAACGTGTCTTCTAGTACTGATTGTGTCTAAAATTTCAATAAAATCAACGTTTTTGTGTTGCTTTTTTACAACATCCCCAATTTAAATCTACGTATTTATGAACTTTTAAAATATGGTTTTTTTCTTAATTAATCTTTTTTTTGCTTTTGGAATCACCTCTATATTCAAGCCAATTAGATCTTTAGGTTTAAGATTTTTCAAATTTTGTACAGTTTTTAAGAAACGCTTAGATTCATTTTTTGATATAATGCCATTCGTTAACGTTTTAAATTTATTAATATATTGTAATCTTCCGAAAGGTCTTTTCCCGGCGGGATGCGCATCAGCAACATTAATCTCTTCAGTTATTATTGATCCATTTTTCATACGAATAATAACTTTACCACCAAAACACTTATTTTTTGGGTTTGAGTCATGATATTTTTTAGTCCATTTTTTATTCTCTCGGGTCACTATTTTATTCCAAAGTCTAACTGTGCTTTTTCTTCTGGCTCTTTGAGGAGTGTAAGATTTTACATGATGCCAAGCACCGTCCTCTAAAGCTACTGCAAATATATACATAATAGAATGATCTAGTGTTTCTCGGCTTGCATAAGGATCCATTTTTTGAGGATCATTTGCTCCCGTTCCAATTACGTAATGAGTATGATGACTTGTTTCTATGATAATTTTTTTAATCTCAGTTAAATTTTTGATTTTTTTATTCAAAGATCTAGCAAGATCTATTAAAGCTTGAGACTGATATTCAGCAGAGTGTTCTTTAGTATAAGTTTCTAAAATTGCATTTTTGGTTTCATTAACTCTTGGTAAAGGAACTATATATTTTTTACCTGGTCCAGACAAAACATATGCAATAACACTATCTTCTCCTTCGTAAATCGGACTAGGTGCTCCTTCACCCCTCATACAACGATCTACTGCCTCTATAGCAAGCTTACCAGCATGTGCTGGAGCAAAAGCTTTCCAGCTAGATATTTCACCTTTTCTAGATTGTCTTGTTGAAACAGTAACATGTAAGGCTTGTTGAACAGATTGATAAATTATATCTGTTTTAAGTTTTAATAAACTTCCTAACCCAGCTGCAATGCTAGGCCCTAAATGAGCTATATGATCTATTTTATGTTCATGTAAGCAAATACCTTTTACTAAATTAACTTGAACTTCATATCCTGTGAGAATTCCTTTAATTAAATCTAACCCACTGCAACCTTTTTGCTGTGCCACAGCAAGGATTGCAGGAATATTGTCTCCTGGATGGCTATAGTCAGCAGCTAAAAATGTATCATGATAATCTAATTCTCTTACTGCGGTTCCGTTTGCCCAGGCAGCCCATTCACAATCAACTTTAATTTTAGGATTTAATCCGAATATATTAGCTCCATTTTTCCTAGGATGAGCTAAAGCCATCTCCCTCGCTGAAACTACTGGTTTTCTATTATAAGATGCAATTGCAACCGAAGCATTATCAATTATTCTATTGATAACCATTTCAACTGCATCTTTATTAACTTTAGCTTTATCTGATGCTATCTCTGCAATTTTCCAAGCAAGTTGGTCTTTTTTTTTTAAATTAGATTTTGATGGATGAACTTTAACTATAATATTTCTCATTAATTCAACATGTTGCGCAAAACGTACTGCAGTATTCCTCCATTTTTATAATACTCAATCTCATTTTTAGTATCAATTCTACTTAGCAATTGAATCTTTTTAATTGTGCCATCTTTATATTTAATTTCACAGGTTACTTCAGCTCTAGGTTTAATTCCTTGTTCTATATCTGTGACAGTAATAAGCTCCTCTCCTGTGATATTAAGTTTTTTTCGATCAACATCTTCTTTAAATTGAAGCGGTAAAACTCCCATTCCAACCAAATTTGATCTATGAATTCTTTCAAAACTTTCAGCGATTACAGCTTTTATCCCTAATAATTTTGTTCCTTTTGCTGCCCAATCTCTAGATGAGCCGGTACCATATTCTTTGCCTGCGATAACAACCAAATCGTTTTTTCTTTTTTTATATTCAATAGCAGCATCATAAACACTCATAACTTTTCCATCTGGTTGTAATGTGGTAAAACCACCCTCTGTTCCAGGAGCCATTTCATTTCTTATCTTTATGTTTCCAAATGTCCCCCTCATCATTACTTCATGATTACCTCTTCGAGCTCCATATGAATTAAAATCTTTTTGTTGAACTTGATGTTTCATAAAATAATCACCCGTAGGGCTATCTTTTTTAATATTTCCAGCTGGGGAAATATGATCGGTAGTAATCGAGTCAGCCAGTAAAAGTAACACTCTTGCGTCTTTAATTGCTTTAAAGCCCTCTGGTTTATCTGGTAAATCCTCAAAAAAAGGTGGTTTTTTTACATAGGTAGAATTTGACTCCCAATTATATATGCTACTATCTACTGTTTTAATTGAACTCCATTCTTTAGGTCCTTCAGAAATGTTTGAATAGCGATCTATAAACATGTTTGCATTAATAGATGATAACATTATCTCTTCGATTTCTTTATTGCTTGGCCAGATATCTTTTAAAAAAACATCTTTTCCATCTTTGTCTACTCCTAGAGGATTTTTATATAAATCAAAATTCATATTTCCAGCTAAAGCAAAAGCAACCACAAGTGGCGGGGAAGCTAAATAATTAGCTTTTACATCTGGGCTTATCCTACCTTCAAAGTTTCTGTTTCCCGATAATACTGAAACAGCATACAAATTTTCTTTATGAATTGCCTCAGATATGTTTTTATTAAGTGGACCAGAATTTCCAATGCAAGTAGTACAGCCATAGCCAACTAAATTAAAACCAAGTTGATCTAAATATTTATTTAATCCTGCTTTTTCTAAATAATCTGTAACTACTTTTGATCCTGGAGCCAAAGACGTTTTTACCCAAGGTTTAATTTTTAAATCTTTCTCCACCGCTTTTTTTGCTAGTAATCCTGCCCCGATCATCACGCTCGGATTTGAAGTGTTGGTACAAGAAGTAATAGCCGCTATCACAATGTCTCCATCTGTGATTTTAAAATTTGTTCCAACTACATCTACTTTAACAGGCTTTTCTCTCTTTGAATTTTCTTTATAAGCTTTGGCAAAACTAGTAGCGGTATCGGTTAATAAAACTTTATCTTGTGGTCGTTTAGGACCTGATATACTTGGAACTACCGTGCTTATATCCAAGGATAAAGTATCAGTAAATTCTATTCCTTTACTTGACCAAAGGCCTTGTTCTTTTGAATATTTTTCAACAAGATCAATTGTTTCTTTATCTCTTCCAGAAAGTTTCAAATATTTTAAAGTTTCTTCATCTACAGGAAAGAAACCGCATGTTGCGCCATACTCAGGTGCCATGTTTGC
>CACHKS010000001.1:0-134597 GCA_902580485.1 uncultured Pelagibacteraceae bacterium | reverse complement strand
TATTATTATCTTTAAACCAATCTAAAGGATCTCTATTTAATGCTCTCTTAGAAAATCTGATTTTATCATCTTTTATTTCAATAATTTTTACATTTATAATTTCATTTTTTTTGAATTTCTTAAGATCTTCTATATTTTCTTCATAAGATATTTCTTTATAATGCAACATTCCTGTTAAACCTGATTCCGTTAATTCCCCAAATATTGCTTTATCTGTGATATTATTTATTTTAATTTTTACTTCTTTGCCCACGCTCTCTTTAATTTTGTTCCAAGGATTGTCTAATGTTGCTTTATAGGATAACGAAATTCTTTTTGACTCTTTATCAATATTAACGATTTTAAATTTAATATTTTGAGATACCGATAGAATTTTACTTGGTTTAACATTTCTATTTGTCCAATCTAATTCTGAGTTATGGATTAAACCTTCAATTCCATCTTCAATTCGAACAAAACAACCATAGTCCATAATTTTTGTAACAGTACCTTTATAAAACTCTCCAACTTTGTACTTTTTCTCAATATTTGAATATGGATCCTCAGTTAAAGCTTTAACAGATGCTGATACACGATTTGTTTTTGGATCAATTTTTGTAATTTTAACTTTTAGTTTTTGACCGATAGTCACTAAATCAGATGGTTTTTTTACTCTGCCATGACTTAAGTCTGAAACATGCAAGAGTGCGTCTACACCATTTATATCTAGAAAAATTCCCCAATCTGTAGTTGCTTTTACAATTGCATCATCTACTACTGTACCTTCTTTAATATTCTTTAACGCTTCCATAATTTCTGCGTTTTTACTTTTTTCGAGCACAGCTCTTCTCGAAACACAAACATTGCCTCGATTTTTATCAATTCTAGTTGCAATTACTTTTACTGGGGTATTCATTAAATGATCAATTTTTTTTAAAGGTCTTATATCTATCTGTGAGGATGGCATGAAACAAGGCAAACCTTCTACAGTGGCTATGAAACCACCTTTAACTTTTCCTGTGATATAACCAGTTAATTCTTCTTGTGATTCAAAAACTTTTTTCCATCTTTTTCCAAGCTTTCATTTTTCTTGCTTTGTCTCTGGAAATAATTATTTCACCTCTCGCACTTTCGATTCTGTCTAAATATACATCAATGGTTGAACCAACTTTTAATTTTGATAACTCATCATCATTTTTAAATTCCTCTACTGGTATCATGCCCTCCATTTTAGCTTTACAGTCTACTACGATAAAATTTTTTGTTATTTCAGTGACTGTAGCTTTAATGATTTCGTTTTCTTTTAATTTTCTGTCTTTAAAGTCTTTTTCAAGAAGGGTTTGAAATTCTTTATGTAAGGGATTTGTTTTATTTAATTCTTGTTCGATTGCCATATTTAATTTTAATCGTTTTCTCCACGTATTTAGACATTTTTTTCACCATAGCTTTTTTGTTTAATTTTCCGGTGTCGATTTCTATCGCATCTCTATGTTTGAGTAAAGGACTACTTTTTCTTTTGATGTCGTGATTATTTCTTATTCTTAAGGCTTTTTTAACGTCTTTAATTTTAATTTTATTATTACTTTTTTTTAACTCTTTGTATCTTCTAAAAGCTGCTGTATTTAAATTACATTTAAAAAAAAATTTTATATCTGAATTGGGTAGAATTTTTGTTGATATATCTCTTCCCTCAATACAACAACTTTTATTTTTTTTTGCAAAATTTACTTGAAAACTTTTTAAAATTTTTCTCACCTTGTAAACTTTTGCAATAATTGCACTATGCTTTGATATCTCAGGTGTATGTAATTTTATCTTATCTAATTTTTTATAATTAAGTGTATTAAACTTTTTTTTTAATAAATTGATTTTATTTTTAGGCTTATGCTTAATCAAAAGAAAACTAGCATATCTATATAATAAACCAGATGATAAAAATTTAAGTTTGTATTTTTTTGAGATAATTTTTGCACCAGTAGATTTACCAGTGGCAGCTCCTCCATCACATGAAATTTGAATTATTTTATTTTCTAATTTCAAAATTAGCTCCTAACGATTTTATTAATTTTAAAAAATTTGGTGAAGATGTATTTACTGTTTCAAAATTATTAATCTTGGCTCTAATTCCAGTAACTAAAGATAATATTGCAGAAGACATACAAATTCTGTGATCTTTTAAATTTGGTACAGTAATTTTTTTATTTTTTATTTCAATAAAATTTTTTCCAAAAACTTTCATCTCATTTTTGTTAGAGATGCTCTTAATCCCAATTTGTTTTAAAACTTTTTGCATTTCTTTAATACGATTGCTTTCTTTATTCGCCAAATCTTCAATTCCTTTAAAAACAGATGTGCCTTTGGTTAAGGCTGCAATACAAAATAAAATTGGGAACTCATCTGTAGTTTTTTCATAAAAATTTTTAGATGCTATAATAGGTTTTTTTAATTTTCCACTTTTAATATTTATGTCACCTACTATTTCATTATTTTTTTTTCTTTTGTTAGAGAATTTTATATTTGCTCCATGTTTTTTTAATAATTCATAAAATCCAATTCTAGTAGGGTTTAAACCTACATTTTTAATTTTAAGAGTTGAATTGTTATTCAATAGAGTCAAAGCAACAAAAAAAGCTGCAGAAGAAGGATCACCAGGTATATTAATATTAATTGGATTTAAATTTTTTTTTCCAAATATTTTTATAAGTTTTTTTCTTCCTTTTTTTATTTTAATAGCGTTAGAATTTTTGATCAGCATATTTTCAGTATGATCTCTACTTTTTTTATCTTCAATTATTTCAGTAGTTCCAAAAGAATTTAAACCAGCTAACATAGCAGCACTTTTGAGTTGAGCTGAAACGCCTGCTTTATAGTTGATACCGACTGGCATTTCTGTAGAAACAAGTTTTAAAGGAAAATTAAATTTATTTTTAGGTAAAAATTCTGCTCCAAATTCTGACATTATTTTAATTAATTTTTTCATACTTCTTTTATTTAAAGAATGATCACCTTGTATTTTAATTTTAATGTCAGGGGTAGTTGATAATATTCCTATTAAAAGTCTTGCTAAGGTACCTGAATTTCCAAAGTTCAAATTTAAATTTTTTTTTGCAAATAATGAGCCAAGACCCTTTCCATAAATCAAATAGGATTTAGAATTTTTTTTTATTTTAACACCAAGTTTCTTAAGACAATTAATTGTAGAAAAAATATCTTCAGACTCCAAAACATTTTTTGCTACAGAAACATCCTCACAAATTGATCCAATTAAAAAACTTCTGATAGATAAAGATTTATCAGAGTCGACTTGAATTGATTTTATAAAAGGTTTTATTTTTCGATTGATATTTAAAGAAAAACTTTTAGCTTGCATTAAGTTTATTAAAATTGAGATCCAAAATAATGCTCTATTGCCTTTGATGATTTTAAAAGTTCTCTTGAAGTTCCTTCAGCTATAATTGATTGCTCACCAAGTACATAGCTTCTATCTGTTATATCAAATAAGTTTTTTACATTGTGATCTGTTACTAGGATTGCAGTACCACTAGATTGAATTTTTAAAATATATTTTTGAATGTCTTGAATTACTAAAGGATCTAAGGCAGCTAAAGGCTCATCTAGCAAAACTATTTTTGGTTTATTTATCATTATTCTTGCCATCATTAATCTTCTAATTTCTCCACCTGATAGCACAGAAGCATTTAAAGTTCTTAAGTGTTGTAAATTAAATTCATCAAGGAGCTTTTCTGTAATTGCTTTTTGATTTTCAGAATTTTTTATACTGATTTGAGCGATCCCAATTATATTGTCATAAACACTCATATTAAATACACTTCTTTGTTGAGGAAGATAACCCAGGCCCTCTTTTGATCTTAAATGCATTGGAATTTGCTCTATAGATTTATTGTTTAAATATATTTTTCCTCCCTCAGGATTTTGTTCACCAATGCACATTGAAAACAAAGTTGTTTTTCCACAACCATTCGGTCCAAGAACCCCAACACATTCTCCTGGAAAAACTTTTAGTGAGAGTTTTTTTAAAATAGGCCTTCCATCAAAAGACTTGTTTATATCTTTAACTTCAAAGATAGGTTTGTCTTTTTTAAATTTTAAAATTCTAAAACCTTTTTTCATCCAATTTTACGTTAGCTGTTATTTTACCATCATTAAAAGATGTAATAGCTAAATTTTGTTTCGTTATATCAAATAATAATTTATCTGCAATCAAGTTTCCTCTTATATCGTTAATTCTTACATTTTCATAAATACTAAGATAATTACCTGTGTTTGAATAATTAGCTTTTTCTGCAAAAAGTTCGCTGTCCATATAATTTGCTTTTACATTTTTGGAAAATTCCATATCAAAATTTTTATTATTATATATTCCTTCATCAGACCAAATATATAATATTGTATCGTCTTTAAAATAAAAAATTGCATGCACATTTTCCATATAGACGATTTCTGGCTTGAATTCATCTAAACGTGCTTTCTCAGATTTTAATAAATATCTATTTCCACTAAGATCAAGACCAGTATATTCTATATTAAAAAACAAATCTTTATCATCTTCATCTTTTAAAACCTCTTTAACTTGTTCAGCCTCCACTAGATCTGTATTACTATCTTCTTTATTGTAATAAGTGAGATAAATTATTATTAGACTAAAAATTAGTAAGGAAAATTGAATAATTCTTAATTTTTTTTTTCTATCAATCATTTAAGACCATATTGCAAAAGAAAATGTATATGGATAATTCCTTTTAATTTCACTTTGTTTTTTTTGTTAAAATCTTTATCTGCAACAACAAGTAAACTTGTAATTTTTTTCTCGTTCATAATTGCTAAAGCTTTAGAAGCTGGCATGCTTTCATTAATCATCATAGGTTTTTTTGTCATAAATTTAGTAAGATTATTTGTTTTTGAAATAAATTTCATCTCTCTTCTTAAATCTCCATCAGTAACCAAGCCAACTATATTTTGATTTTTTAGTATCACTACAATACCCAACTTTTTTTGGTTCATAACTTTTAATGCATCATTTAATTTCTTTTTGAAATTTATTAATGGAAGTCTATTTCCAGTGACCATAATATCTTTTGCTAAAAGCAAAGCACTGCCGATGTTTCCTCCTGGATGAAACACTTTAAATTTTTCTTTAGAAAAATTTTTTTTACGCATAACAGTCGTAGCTAAACAATCTCCAAGCAACATGGTAATGGATGTGCTTGATGTTGGAACCATTCCCGTTACATCAGATTCCTTAACTTTTGGTAGTAAAATTTTTATATCACTTGCTTTAAGAAGAAGGCTATCAGGTTTAGAAGCAACACCTATTATCTTTATTCTAAAACGATTAGCGTATTTAAGCATGTTCGTTAGCTCTGCAGTATTTCCTGAATAAGAAAAAATAATTAAGATGTCTTTTCTTTCTATTTGACCCATATCTCCGTGTAAGGCTTGGGCAGGATCACAAAAGAAACTTGGAATTCCAACACTTGAAAATGTTGCTGAAATTTTTCTAGCAATTAATCCTGATTTACCAATGCCTCCAAAAACAACTTTACCTTTGCAATTTAAAATTAAGTCGACTGCTTTGATAAAAGAATTGTTAAAAACTTTATTAATTTTTTTTAATTCTTTAATTTGTATATTAGCAGCCTTTTTAGCTAAATTTATATAATCCCTTTTACTCATTAGTGTTCAAAAATATCAAACTTAAATCCGTTTTGATCAAGTTCAACTCTTGTGTTTAAAAAAGTTATACAACTTTTAAATAACTCCATTCTATTTTCTCTTATAAGCATTTTTTCTAACTCAGACTTAATTTTATGCAAATAAATTACATCATTAGCAGCATACTCTAATTGTTTATCTGAAAGATCATTGATATCTTTGTTCCAATCACTGCTGCCTTGGCGTTTATCTAAATTTTTATTGCAAAATTCTTGGGCTAAATTTTTTAGACCGTGAGCATCCGTGTAAGTTCTAACAATTTTTGAAGCTATTTTAGTATCAAAAATATTTTTCATTTTACATTTTAAAAAAAATTCTAGGGCACTTTTATCAAATCTTAAAAAGTGACCAATTTTAAGAATTTTATCGTTTTCTAAAACAGAAACTAAGTTTGGAGCTTTGTAAGTTTTTTTATTTGGCTGGATAATATAAACGTTTTCTTTTTCATCACAAATTTGGATGAGACTTAATTTATCTCTTTCAGGGATTTGTAGGCCAGTAGCTTCTGTATCTATTGCAATACTGTTTTTAAATGAATTGGCTATCTCTGAAGTTATGTCCTCTTTAATCTTAATTATTTTCATATATAGTTTCTAAATATCATGAAAAATCAAATTTGCACAATTTTAGGTGGTGGAGGTTTTATAGGAAGATATCTTGTTCGAAATTTGACCAAGAAAAACTACAGATGCATCATATCTACAAGAAATGCTTTTCAAAAAGGTTATTTAAAGACCCAAGCCACTCCTGGTTCTATAGAGTTGATTAATTGGAGTTCTAATAATTTTGACGAATTAAAAGAATCAATCAAAAACTCTGATGTTGTCATTAACTTAATCGGGATTCTTTATGAAACTAGAAAACAAAAATTTATGAATATTCATGCAGGTATACCTGAGGCAGTTGCAAAAATATGCGCTCAATCAGATGTTAAAAAATTCATTCAAGTAAGCGCAATAGGTGCGAGTGAAAATTCAAAATCTTTATATCAAAGATCTAAATTTCAAGGAGAAGTTAATGCGCTTACAAATTTTAAAAATACTGTAATTATTAGACCGAGCGTTGTTTGTGGGACAGAAGATAATTTTACAAATTTGTTTTCTAAATTAAGCATTCTACCCATAATACCAGTTGTTAAGATGAATTATAAATTTCAACCTATATTAGTTTCAGATGTAGCGGATACAATCGTTAAAGCAATTGAAGCTAAAGATAATCATGGAAAAATTTATGAAATAGGGGGACCACAAGTTATAAGTTTTGGAGATATGGTTAAATCAATTATGAGAACTCTCAATAAAAAAAGATTTGTAGTAGAAATGCCAATGCCACTAGCTAAAACTCAAAGCGTACTTATGAGCATGCTTCCCATTCCCCCAATGTTAACGATTGATCAATGTAAAATATTATCTGAAGCAGATAATATCGTTTCAAATAATCATTTAACTTTAGAAGACCTTAACGTAAAGCCATCCGATGTTGAGGAAGCTATGAAAAAATGGTTGTGGAGATATAGAGATGGCGGACAGTTTGCAAAAGTACAATGAAAAGTATTAGTTTATTATCAGGTTATATTTTTTTAATTTTAGCTATATTAAGTGGCATTTTCTCTAATAGCTTTTTAAAATCAACAGAAGGGTTTACCAAATTTGGACCAACTCTTTTTTGTATAGCAAACATGTTTATTTGTATATTTTGTCTTTCAAAGGCCATGAGTGTTATACCCGTAGGTTTTACTTACGCAACTTACGGAGCTCTTACAATTACCGCTGTAACTTTGTTTGGAATTTTAAAATATAATCAATCACCAAATATTTACGGCACTTTAGGTTTAATTTTAATTGTTTCAGGGGTTATACTTCTAAACCTTTTTGGTAAATTAAAATAAACCCCTGATTTTTTTTAAATCAGGGGCATTTAATTTCTTTATAAACTAATTATTTAAAGATGCTGCGATAGGTTCTTTATTTTTGCTAGCTCTTTTCTCAGCAATTTTTTTCTCGATACTAGCTATCTTCAGATCAATCTTTGATAGTTTTTTTTGTTTAGTGCTTATCTTATTTTTAAGCTTATCGATGGATCTTTGTATTTTTTTTTTCTTCTTTTCGTTTTTTTTTAATTTTTTTTTCATAATGTTCCTCCAAAAAAAATAAATCTAAAATAATTAAAAAAATTTTTCAAATGAAATTTAAAAAACCTTTTAAACTTAAAGTTGAAAAAAAATTTATATTATCTTACGGAACTAATAAATTTATAAATCTGTCTGTTTTTTGGATTTCAAGACTGTTTACGTACCCACAATTTTCACCATCAACCTGAGATAGAACTTTACTATTAACACCATTTATTTTCAAACTGTCCAATTCTTTTTTGATCACACTTTTTGCAGATTTTAAGTCACCTTTAGTCACAATTAACCAAACATAGTAAAGCAATTTTATTCTGGTTAGGTCTTTAAATATGTAAGCCACTATCTTGTTTTCAAATATATTTGTATCGTTTGTAATAGAATGGGGTCCAGCATAGTATTTTGAATTAGTGCATAAAATCCAATCAGCCATAATTTTTTCATTATCTACCTCTACTTCCATTTTATTATTTTTTAAAAATAAAAAATGCTGAAAACCTTTTAAAGCGAAAATTACTTTTCCGAGATACTTTTTAATATTAGTATTTATGGACTCAACAATTTTAGAGTCAAAACCTATACCGGCCATCAAGAAAAAATACCTATCATTTATTTTTGCTAATGAAATTTTCTTATGATTATCTGATACGAGGACATTATAAATCTCCTCCGCCTTTTTCTTAATTTGAGTTTCTATTTGTAGAATATTTGCAGTGCCTGCAGGTATATATCCAACTAATTTGTCTTTTAAATTATCACTTTTAAACATTTCATTGATACCGAAGCAAACACTTCCATCACCGCCAGCAATTACTAACCGATCAAATTGTTTATTAGATAATTCTTTAAACACTTTTCTCGCATGTTCTTCACTTTGAGTTTTAAAAAGATCTACAATGTGATTTTTCTCTAGAAGATAAATGACCTCATTAATTAACTTAAGTTTTCTACCACCTGCTGCATTGGCGTTAAATATAACTGCAAAATTTAGTTTTTTACTCATTTTTTAATAAATCTGTAACATATTTATGATTCTACTTGTACTAGAGATTCGTTTTATAAAAAATATGGAAAAAATTCAAACTAAATCTAAAGGTAAAATTTTAAATTTTAAAAGTATCTTTATTAGTGATGTTCATCTTGGTCATAGAAAAAGTTCTGCTAATAAACTTTTAGAATTTTACAAACATTCTAGATCTGAGAATTTATATTTAGTTGGAGATATTATTGATATCTGGGCTTTAAAAACTAAATTTTACTGGCCTCAAGAACATAATGATGTGATTCAAAAAACATTAAGAAAAGCAAGACATGGAACAAAAGTAAAATATATCGTTGGAAATCACGATGATGTCTTTAGAAAATTTTTACCATTACATTTTGGTGATATTGAAGTTGTAAATAGAGCTATACACGTAACTTCAGATAATAAAAAGTATATCGTTGTTCACGGTGACGCCTGGGATGGAGTAATGAAATATGCTCCATGGTTGTCAAAAGTAGGTGCTATAGCCTATAGTTTTTTACTTGAATTTAATGTTGTTATCAATTTTTTTAGAAGATTATTCAAAAAAGGTAATTGGTCGTTAGCAAAATATTTAAAACACAAAGTAAAAAATGCAGTGAAATATATAGGTGATTATGAAAAAACTTTAGCAAGTTATGCCAAAAGAAAAAACGCTGATGGAATAATTTGTGGTCATATTCATCATTCTGCTGATCAAGTCTTAGATGGCGTGAGATATCTAAATTGTGGTGATTGGGTTGAAGGTGCGACTTTCTTAGTGGAACATTTTGATGGTCGTATGGAAGTCATTGACTGGGATAAAATCAGAGGTGATGTTGTTGATTACGAGCCATATTTAAAAGTGGTTAATAAATAATCCATGAGAATATTAATAGTCACAGGAGCTTGCAAAGAACAGGTAATAAATGGTGTAGTGAGGACTCTTGAACAATTAAAAGATGAATTAAAAAAACTTGGGCATACAGTTAGCTTTATAACTCCGGTAAACTTTTTGACTGTTCCGTTGCCCAAATATAATGATATTAAAATTGCTATAAATGTATGGCCTAAAGTTGGAAGAATGATTCAAAAAGAGTTAGAATTTGCTAAAAAAAATAAAGAAAAATTAGTTATCCATATAGCCACAGAAGATACGCTGGGATACTTTGCAAGAAGATATTGTTTAAAAAATAATTTAAAATTTACAACCAGTTACCACACGTCTTTCGATAAATATATTAAGCTTTACGCACCTTTTATACCTATTAAAATACCTCAAAAATTTCTCAAAAACTTTCATTCAGCCGCTCACAAAACGTTAGTAACTACAAAATCAATGAAAGAGGATTTAAAAAAAATTGGTTTTGATCCAGAAAAACTAGCTGTTTGGACAAGAGGAGCTAATCATGGGGCATTTAAAAACCCGAAGCGTCTCAATTTACAATATAAAAGACCTATTTGGTTATATGTAGGTAGAGTTTCTATTGAGAAAAATATTAGAGCTTTTCTTAAACTTGATCTAGAAGGTACTAAAATTGTAGTAGGAAAGGGGCCAGATTTAAATGAATTAAAACAAGAATTTCCTAATGTTATTTTTAAAGGTGAGAAAACAAATGGTGAGTTAGCATCTTACTTTGCATCAGCAGATGTTTTTGTAATGCCGAGCTTAACAGACACTTTTGGCATAGTTATTATTGAAGGTTTACAATGCGGAACGCCTGTTGCAGCCTATCCAGTTACAGGTCCAAAAGATATTTTAGAGGGAACAAATGGTGGTGTTTTAAACAAAGATTTAAAAGTAGCCGCGCTAGAAGCTTTAAAATTAAATAGAGACGACTGTAAAGAAATAGCTAAAAAATATACCTGGGAGAACTGCGCTAAAATATTTTTAGCTAACACCGCACCTAATTAACCCCTATATTTTGCATAATTCAAAGTTTAAGTTATAATTCATATTTATATGGAGCAATTCTTATAAATACTTTAGAAAAACTTAAATTATGATGACATTATTATTTTTATCTTTGGCAGTAATTATTGCAATTGTTGTTATTCTAGTTTCTGCGAAATTCATCAAGGCCGGATTTGATGCCAGAAGCGAAATTAGAGATCAAAAACAATCTGAAAATTTAAATCAAGAAGTTCAAGATATTACCAATGAAAATATTGAAGAATCTAATGAGCAGGTAAAGATTATAAATCAAATCGATGATTTAATTTTAATTGTAGATAAATTTAAAAATATCAAATTTTTTAATAACAGTGCCAAAAAAAAATTTGGAGAAAATAATTTAAACAAGCACGTGGCCACTTTATTGAGAGTTCCTGATTTACTCCAAAATATTGATTTAGTGCTTTCAAAAAAAGAGACAATTACTATGGATTTAGAATTATCTTCTCCCTCATTTCAGTTCTTTAAAGTTCATCTATTCTCTGGACCGACCTCATTTGTCGATGATCCTGATTCAGTTATTTTATTTCTAAAAGATTTAACTGATATTATAAAAGCGCAAAGGTTCAAATCTGATTTTGTAGCCAATGTTAGCCATGAACTTAAAACGCCTCTAGTTTCTATTAAAGGTTTTTTAGAAACTATAAGCGGACATGCGAAAGATGATTTAGAAGCGCAAAAAAAATTCATACCGATAATGCTTGAGCAAGCTGATAGGATGGAAAGCCTAATTAAAGATTTACTTTCATTAAGTAGAATTGAGTTAGAGGAACATATACAGCCTCAAGATAAAGTAAATTTAAAAGAAATTTTAAGTAACGTTGAAGATATCCATCAAAAAAATTTAAAATCTTTTGAATTTAAAAATAATATAAAAGATGATTTCTTTATTAAAGGCGATCATGAAAAATTAATAGAAGTTTTTTCAAATATTATTGATAACAGTATAAAATATTCAGAAAAAAATAAAAAGATTGAGGTTAATTGTGGGCAAGGTAACGGAAAAGTTATAGGAGACTCTTATACCGTGTCCATTAAAGATAATGGTATTGGAATTCCAACTGAGCAACTTCCGAGAATTACAGAAAGATTTTTTAGAGTTGATGCAGCTAAAAGTAAAAAAGTTGGTGGCACTGGACTTGGAATGGCGATCGTGAAGCACATTGTTAATCAGCATAGAGGTGAGTTAGAAATAAAAAGTGAGGCTCAAAGTGGCACCGAAATAAAGGTTCACTTTTCTAAATTTTAGCAAATATCACAAATTTATTAAATTATGTCTTGAGATAGACAGTAAAATAGTTAAAATTCTAGTATGACTAGAATAACAAATTATATAATTCTGGTTTTATTAACTTTAACTTTTACAACTGTTAAGGCAGATGTAAACTTAATTGAGAAAACTTTACGTTCTCAACCTCTCACAGTTTTTGATCTTGGACTTTTAAGACTTAAAAACGATCTTAGGCAAGCTAAAAACGATTTAGTTCTTGAAGTAGATAATAAAAATGTATCTACAATTTATACTGAAGCTTTATTTTCTAGAAGAGACGATGGAATTCAATTAATTGTGTCAGCACCGATGAGCACTCATTTAAATGCTAATTCGTACATGGTGGACTCAATTAAATGTAGAAAAATTTTTGAAAAAGTTAAAAATAATCTTTTAAAAGGACAAAACGAGAGCAATATGATTCACTCAAAAGCTGCATCTTATTTAAGTGAAGTATTCACCGCTCCAACACAATGGAATGCTTGGAGATATGATAAAGGTTTTACTCAAAAATTAGTTAACTTTGTACAACTAGAAGTTACATTAAAGCCAACTCAATCCTACGCAGTTAAAAATAAAGTAAGACCTTTTAGTTGCGGAGGGTCTTTAGCCTCTGAATATCAACAAATCGAGATAACTAGAAAGTTCAACTAAAAAGTTATCATTTTAACAAATTTGTAACACATCTGTAATATTTAAGAGTCCTTTAAATTCTATGAGTCCAATGTTTGTTAATTAATTAATAAATGAAAGGATAAACAATGAGAAAACTATCAATCGCTTTAGCTTCATTAGTTGCAATGTTAGTTGTAACTTCTGCTCAAGCTAGAGATCAGATTAAAATCGTTGGTTCTTCAACTGTATTCCCGTATGCAACAATCGTTGCTGAAAGATTTGGTTCGTCTGGTAAATTTAAAACACCAGTAATCGAGTCAACAGGAACAGGTGGTGGAGCTAAATTATTCTGTGCCGGAGTTGGTACAGAGCACCCAGACATAACAAATGCATCTAGAGCTATGAAGGCTAAAGAGTATGCGCTTTGTCAAAAAAATGGTGTTGAAGAAATTGTAGAAATTACAGTTGGTAACGATGGAATAACGTTAGCTTATTCTAAAGATGCTAAACCAGTAAACTTTACAAAAAAACAATTATGGGCAGCATTAGCAAAAGAAGTTGCTAAAGATGGTGCGTTAGTACCAAATCCATATAAAAATTGGAGTGATATCGACTCATCATTACCAAACTACCCTATCAAAGTTATGGTGCCTCCAGGAACATCAGGAACAAGAGATGCTTGGAATTCATTAGTAATGAAAAAAGGTATCGATGATGCTTCTAAAAAAGCTGGCGCTAAATATAAAGCGTTAAGAGAAGATGGTGCGGTAATTGAAGTTGGTGAAAACGACTCACTTATTATTCAAAAATTAGCTGCGGACAAAGAAATGTTCGGTTTCTTTGGTTTCAGTTATTTCTTAGCTGCAAAAGATAAATTGCAAGCTGCAAGCATTGAAGGTGGTCAACCAAGTCTATCTTCGATTCAAGATTACAGTTACGCAGTTGCAAGACCTTTATTCTTCTACGTGAAAAAAGCTCACGTGGGCGTTGTACCAGGCTTACATGAATTCGTAAAAGAGTTCACAAGTAAAAAAGCTATGGGTAAGAAAGGTTATTTAACTGATATCGGGCTAGTACCTCTAGATGGCAAGTTATACAAAACATCTAGAACTAACGCTACGAAGTTAGTTAACATGCCTGCTAAGAAGTAGTAGTATCAATTAAACAAAAAGGGGGTATTTTACCCCCTTTTTATCTCTTGAAGCTCAATATGAATTTAATACTTGTAACTTTTATTATTCTCTTAGCTTTCACAAGTTATTATTTCGGTAGAAAAAAAGCTCTAGTTATTCAATCATCACAAAGACTTACGGCATTACCAAAATTTTATGGATATTATTTAGCTGCTTGGTGTGCTGCACCAGCATTAATAATTTTTGCTCTTTGGTCAGTTTTTGAACCATCAATAGTTAAAACATTTATTTTACAAGATTACACTGATCAGAACTTAACTAAAAATGAGCTTCAGCTTATTTACACAAAGGTTAAAGCATTAGCCGCAGGAACTTACACGGGAAATATTACTAATTTTCTAGATGAGTCTGCTAATAAGTACATTCAATTAAAAGGAATAGCTAACAGCGCTAAAGTAGCAATTATTTTAGCAATTTTAATTTTCTCTCTGAGTTTTGCGTATAGATCTGTTCAGAAAAATGATCGAATGAGAGAACCAGTAGAAATTTTTCTTAAATGGGTGTTATTTGTTGCATCATTAGGCGCAGTTTTAGTTACAATCGGAATAGTTTTTTCACTTTTATTCGAAGCGATTAGGTTTTTTCAAGCAGTAAAAATCTTTGACTTTATATTCGGAACTCATTGGTATCCTGCTAAAACTTTTGTAAGAGATGGCCAACCAGATCCTGAATTAATGAAGGATGCTTTCGGAGCTGTACCTTTATTTGCTGGAACTTTTTTTATTGCTTTTATTGCAATGTGTGTTGCCATCCCCATAGGTTTGCTGAGTGGGATATATCTATCTGAGTATGCCGGAAGAGGCGTAAGAAAATATGCGAAACCTATTATTGAGATTTTAGCTGGTATTCCAACAGTGGTATATGGTTTTTTTGCAGCTTTAACCGTCGGTCCTTTTGTTAAAGAAATTGGTAACGCTATGGGTTTAGAAGTTTCAGCGGAGAGCGCTTTAGCTGCAGGAGCAGTTATGGGAGTAATGATAATTCCTTTTATCTCAAGTCTAAGCGATGACGTTATGACGGCAGTACCTCAAAATTTAAGAGATGGGAGTTACGCAATGGGCGCAACAAAATCTGAAACTGTAAAAAAAGTAATTTTTCCAGCAGCCCTACCTGGTATCGTAGGTTCGATACTTTTAGCAGTATCGAGAGCGGTAGGAGAAACAATGATTGTTGTAATGGCCTCAGGACTAGCGGCTAATCTTACAATGAATCCACTTGAGTCAACTTCTACCATTACAGCGCAAATTGTAGTAATTTTAATTGGAGACCAACAATTTGGAGATCCAAAAACTCAATCAGCTTTTGCATTAGGAATATCTTTATTTATAGTAACTTTACTCTTAAATGTAATCGCTCTTTCAGTTGTTAAAAAATATAGGGAAAAATATGAATAGTTTTAAGAAAAATTTATTAAAAAAAAGATATAACGCTGAAAGAAGATTTCAATGGTATGGCAAAATAGCTATAGGATTAGCTTTAAGCTTTTTAGCGGTTTTTATGTTTCAGATATTTTCAAAAGGTTACTCAGCTTTCCAAAAAACTTGGATAGTAACAGAAGTTCATTATGATAAAGAATTACTTTTAATCGATGCAGAAAGCCCATCAAAAGATGATTTAGAAAATGCAGACTATTATGATGTTGCTTACAAAGCTATGACCTCATTAGATCCTGGACTTCCTGAAGAAGAGGATCGTCAATTGATACAAATGGTTTCGTATAAATATGAGGCAGAGGTTAAAGATCTACTTTTAAAAAATCCAGACTATCTAGGTAAAATAGTGCCCATAAAATTAACAGCTTCTGATGATGTTGATCAAGTTCATAAGGGAAATTATCCAAGAGATATCCCTGAAAAGAATAGAAGAGTAAATGATTACCAGTTGCAGATTTACGATATGCTTAATGAAAGAGGAGATATTTTATCAGAGTTTAACATTAGTTTTTTTACAAGTCCTGACTCAAGAGAGGCAGAACTAGCAGGTATAGCTAGCTCGTTTATGGGAACAGTTTTTAGTATACTAGTATGTTTAGCGTTTTCATTTCCTGTTGCAGTGCTAGCTGCAATTTATCTCGAGGAGTTTGCACCAAAAAATAAATTTACAGATTTTATAGAAGTAAACATTAACAATTTGGCAGCTGTTCCATCGATAGTATTTGGTTTGCTAGGTCTTGGTGTTTTATTAGCAGTTTTTAATTTACCAAGATCGACACCACTTGTTGGAGGAATTACTTTGTCTCTTATGACATTACCAACAATAATTATTGCTGCAAGAGCTTCTTTAAAAGCTGTTCCCCCAAGTATAAGAGAAGCTGCTTTAGCGATGGGTGCAAGTAATATGCAAACAACCATGCATCATACTGTGCCACTATCAATGCCTGGAACTTTATCTGGAACGATAATTGGCTTGGCCCAAGCTTTAGGGGAAACAGCCCCTTTAATTTTAATAGGAATGGTTGCTTTTGTGAATACAATACCTGGTACGCCAGTTGATCCTGCTGCAAGTTTACCAGTTCAGATATATATATGGTCAGAAAGTGCTGAGAGGGGTTTTGTTGAAAAAGTATCTGCATGTATTATGGTGCTTCTAGCTTTTTTAATTTTAATGAACTTGGCAGCTCAAATCGTTAGACACAAATTTGAAAAGAAATGGAGTTAAATGAGTAAAATAAAAGCGGAAAATGTAAATGTTTATTACGGATCCAAACAGGCATTATTTGACGTCTCTATAGATATAGCAGAAAAAGAAGTTACAGCTTTAATTGGACCATCTGGGTGTGGAAAGTCTACTTTCTTAAGATGCTTGAACAGGATGAACGACGTCATAGAAATTTGTAAAGTTGAAGGCAGTATTAAAATGGACAACCTAGAACTGAATTCAAGAAAGTTAGATGTTGTGAGACTTAGGGAGAACGTTGGTATGGTTTTTCAAAAACCCAATCCATTCCCTAAAACAATTTATGAAAATGTAGCTTATGGTCCTACTATTCACGGTATTGCACAGAGCAAAGAAGAAATGGATCAAATAGTTGAAACAAGTTTGAAAAAAGCTGCCTTGTGGAACGAAGTTAAAGATAGACTTGATGAAATCGGAACTGGTTTATCAGGAGGTCAACAGCAACGACTATGTATTGCTAGAGCTATATCTGTAAGTCCAGAAGTGATTCTTATGGACGAACCATGTTCAGCGCTTGACCCAATAGCAACAGCTCAAATTGAAGAACTTATAGATGATCTTAAAAAAGAGGTCACAATTGTGATAGTTACCCACTCAATGTCACAAGCAGCTAGGGTATCTCAAAAAACAGGTTTCTTTCATTTGGGAAAACTTATAGAATTTGGACCAACAGATAAAATATTTAAAAATCCTGATAATCAGCAAACTCAGGATTATATTACAGGAAGGTTTGGTTAATGAGTGAAAAACCGCACATTGTAAAATCTTACGAAGAGCAACTTCAGTTATTAAAAGATACAATAGTGAAAATGGGAACTGGAGTTGAGAAACAGCTTGAAAACACTATTCAATCTTTAGTTAAAAAAGACATTAGTTTAGCAGAAAAATCTATCAAAGATGACGAATTGACTGATAAGTATGAAATAAATATAGAAGAGCAAGTTGTAAATTTGATTGCCTTAAGGCAACCTATGGCAATAGATTTAAGAGAAACAGTTGTTGCCTTAAAAGTTTCTTCAGACTTAGAGAGAATTGGTGATTTAGCAAAAAACATCTCAAAACGATTAACTAAAATTGGAACTGATTTACCTAATGATATTACTAAAAATTTCGAAATAGCTGGTTTAAAAGCATCAAAACAAGTCAATGCAGTTTTAAATTCGTATTTACATAGAGCTAAAGATACAGCAGAAAATGTTTGGAATTCTGATGAAGAAATAGATCAAATGACTAATTCTAATATGGAAGCTGCAGTAAAGCATTTAGAAAAAAATAAAAACGATATACAAAAAGTAACCCAACTACTTTTCATGCTTAAAAATATTGAGAGGATTGGAGATCATGCAACCAATATTGCAGAGCAAGTTTATTTTCTGATTACAGGAGATTATTTAGAGGGAGACCGACCAAAAGGATAATGAGGGCAAATTTATTCATTGTTGAAGATGAAATGCCCATCGTAACTTTACTTAAATACAATTTAGAAAAAGAGGGTCACAAAGTTGATTATGCAGTCAATGGAGAAGACGCTATTAGAAATATAAAGGAAAAAAATCCTGATTTAATTTTATTAGATTGGATGTTGCCAGATATTTCAGGTGTTGAAGTCTGTAAAAATTTGAAAAGAAGCAATCTTCACAAAAATATCCCAATCATTATGTTAACAGCCAAAGGTGAGGAAGAAGACAAACTTAAAGGATTTGAAACAGGAGCTGATGACTATGTAACTAAGCCATTCAGCCAAAAAGAACTTATTGCAAGAATTAACGCTTTATTAAAGAGATCTAAACCAAGTGTTGCCGCTGATGTTGTAGTATTTGAGGATCTTAAAGTAGATAGAGTTCAACGAAGAGTTTATAGAGCAGATAAACAAGTTATAGTCGGCCCAACCGAATTTAAACTAATTGATTTTTTAATAAAGAATCCAAAAAGAGTATATTCGCGTGAGCAACTTCTAAATTCTGTATGGGGAGATGATATTTATGTTGAGTCCAGAACTATAGATGTTCATATAAGAAGACTAAGAAAAGCAATAAATATTGATGGCAAGAAAGATCTTATCAGAACAGTAAGATCTGCTGGCTATTCCTTAGATGTTTGAAGATCTTTTGGCTTTATAAATGATATTAATTTTCCTTTAACTTTTGATAACTTTTCCCAATCATTGAAATTAAAACTTACTTCAGCAACGGCTGCAGTAGGAAATTTTCTTTTTAAATTTTCAAATTGTTCAGAGTTTTCTTTAAGACAGATTCGATTTATGAGTTCACTAATTGAAGGTTCATGATTGATTAAAAGTAAAGTTTTATAATTATCAACTGTTTGTTTTAAGATATGAATAATTTCATCCTCACTAGCATGATAAAGCGCTTTTTTTTTAATAATTTTCTTAAAACTGATTTTTTCTGACAATATATTTAATGTTTGTATTGTCCTTTTAGAGGATGAGCAATAAACTAAATCAAATTTTAATTTCTTTTTAATAAAAAATTCACAAATTAATTTTGCTGAATTTACCCCTCTTTTATTCAATGGCCTGTCATGATCATCTAAATCTGGAAAATCCCAACTAGATTTAGCATGTCTCATCGCATATAATTTAAACATATTTTTAATTTAACATTTAAATATGTCGAAAGCATCATTTTCAGAAAACGCTAATATTAGCAATCAACTCATAAACAGAGAATTATCTTGGCTTCAGTTTAATGATCGTGTTTTAGAAGAGTCAAAAGATAAAACAAATCCTCTATTTGAAAGAGTAAAATTTTTATCAATCGCAGGTACAAATTTAGATGAATTTTTTATGGTAAGAGTCGCTGGACTTTTTAATCAAATTAAAGATGGTTTTGACGAATTAAGCGCAGATGGATTAACTGCAGAGGATCAATTAAATAGAGTCGTATTAAAAACTAAAGATCTATTAAAGAAGCAAAACGAAGCGTTCCTTGAGTTAAAAAAGGAGTTATCAAAAGAAAAAATTTTCATTCGGAAAATATCAGAACTAAATAAGAAGGATCTTATGTATCTAAGAGAATACTTTCAGGAAACAATTTATCCTATAATAACACCTACTGCCATTGACCCATCACATCCCTTTCCTTTTATACCAAATAAAGGCCAAGCAATTTTACTAAGAATGACAAGAATTAAAAAAAAAAGAGAACTAAACGCAATTATAGTTATACCAAGAGCACTTCCAAAATTTATATCGCTAAATAATTCTGAAACAATAAATGAATTTGTCACAATTGATGACGTAATTTGTAAATTTGCAAATGAAATATTTCCAGACCATAATATCGAGGCGAGTTTGCAGTTTAAAATAATTAGAGACAGTGAAATTGAAATAGATGATGAAGCTGCTGATCTTGTGAGATATTTTGAAAAAGCAATTAAGAAAAGAAGAAGGGGAAACGTAGTTAAACTTGAAGTACTCACTAATTCAAATAAAAACCTTTTAAATTTTATTTCAAAAAAATTTAAAATGGATGAAGATCATATTTATGAGGTTGAAGGATTGGTTGGAATACAAGATATAGATGAAATTTGTAAAAAGAAAGATCCAAAGCTGAGATTTAAAAAGTTTAATCCTAGAGAAGTTGAAAGATTAAAAGAATTTGATGATAAATTTTTTTCAGCTATAAGAAGTAAAGATTTTGTTGTACACCACCCTTTTGAAACTTTTGATGTAGTAATTCAATTTTTAGAAGCTGCAGCAAAAGATCCTAAAGTTATCGGTATCAAACAAACTTTATATCGAACCACACCTGACTCTCCTATCGTAAAAGCACTAAGTAGAGCAGCAGAAAACGGAAAAGTTGTTACAGCCGTAATAGAAATAAAAGCTCGATTTGATGAGGAAGCTAATATTGAATTATCTAGGAAACTAGAGAAAGCTGGCGTTCAAATTGTTTACGGATTCGCAAAATACAAAACGCATGCAAAGGCAAGTTTAGTTTTAAGAAAAGAAGGAGCTAAAACGCGAAGCTATGTTCACTTAGGTACAGGAAACTATCATCCAATTAACGCAAAAATTTATACTGACTTATCACTGTTTAGCTCTAATCAAGACTTGGCCAAAGATGTCGAAAAATTTTTCAATTATGTAACTGGTTATGCAAAACCAAAAAAATTGAATAAAATTTTTATGTCTCCATTAAATAGTAGGAATTTTTTTGAAGAAAAAATTGAAAATGAAATTGTAAATGCAAATAAAGGAAAACCTGCAGAAATATGGGCAAAAATGAATTCTCTTGTAGACCCTGGAATTATTAAGAAATTTTACGAAGCTTCAAACGCAGGGGTAAAAATAAATTTATCAGTAAGAGGAGTATGTTGCTTAAGACCTGGAATTAAAGGTCAATCTGAAAATATAAAAGTAAAAAGCCTTATTGGCAGATTTTTAGAACACTCAAGAATTTATTGTTTTGCAAATGGTAGTTCTATGCCCTCTCGAGAGAATCAGGTATATATTTCATCTGCAGATTTAATGCCTAGAAATTTAGATAGAAGAATTGAAATTATAATTCCGATAGAAAACAATACTGTGCATGAACAAATTTTAGATCAAATTATGTTAGCCAACTTTAAAGATAAATCAGAAACATGGTATTTAGATAGCTTAGGAAACTATCATAAAGAACAAGAGAAAGGCTTTTCCGCACATTCCTATTTCATGAAGAACCCAAGTTTATCAGGTCGTGGTAAGTCAATTTTAAGAGCTAAACCTCAAAATTTGAGATTAGTAAAATGAAACCAGAATTTAAAAATCTTTTTAAATTTCAGTCTAATAAAAAGTCTAAGCAAGCCATAATAGATCTTGGATCAAATTCAGTAAGAATGCTCATATACGATAATTTTAAAATTTCTCCAATTCCAGTCTTTAATGAAAAAGCAGTTTGCAAACTTGGAAAAAATTTAGATAAATCTAAAAAACTAAACCCTGATGGAATTAAAAGTTCTTTAAAAGTTCTAAATAGATTTAAAGAAATTTTAGATATTTCAGACGTTCAAGATTTAGAAATTATTGCTACAGCAGCTTTTAGAGAGGCCACTGATGCAAGTGAATTTTTAAGAGAAATTGAAAAAATATTTAATAAAAAACCACTAGTGTTATCTGGCGAGGAAGAAGCAAGAACATCAGCAAACGGTGTAATGGTAGGATTTGATGAAGTAGATGGACTTGTTGCAGATTTAGGAGGTGGAAGTTTAGAACTTGCCAGAGTTTCTAACAATCAAATTTTTGAAACAACCTCTTTACCTCTTGGAGTATTAAGACTTGAAAATAATCCTATTATAAAAAAAAGAAATTTGGGAAAATATGTTAGAAAATGTTTAAGAGATGAAAAATGGCTTTCTAAAAAGAAATTTAAAAATATATATTTGGTAGGAGGGACTTGGAGATCATTATTTAAATATCATCTCTTTAAAGAAAAACACCCATTACATATTTTGCATCAATATAAGCTCTCAAAAGATGCAGCAGTTAAATACTTAAACAGAATTTCAAAATTTAATAAATCATCTTTGAAATCAATGGAATATATTACTAAATCTAGAACTCCCTATTTACCTTTTAGCTCTATAATACTTAACGAAATAATTGAAGTAGCAAGCCCCTCAAAAGTTATTTGCTCAATCAGTGGACTAAGAGAGGGGCATATGAATACAATTATAAACCAAGGAATGAGTGAGGATGAAATTTTCAAATTAAAAACTGATGGTATATCTTTTAAAAAAGGGGACTATGGAAAGAGTTTTGAGAAATATTTTAATTTTATTTCACCATTATTTGAAGACAACGAATATTTTAATCGAAGATTACTAACCTTGGCTTGTATCTTAAGTAAAATGGATTGGGGCCTAGGAGCTTTTCAAAAAGCAGAGTTAGTTTTTATGGAAGTGTTAAATACTCCATTACTAAAACTAGAACATAGAGATAGAGTAAAAGTTGCATCAGCAAGTTTTTGGAGACATTGTGGTTTAAAATATAATCCGAATTATCAGTTTCTAACCTTACTAAATAACAAGGAGATTTTATCCTCAAAGCAAGTGGGATCTGCTTTAAGGTTAGCAGAGTCACTTACAAGCATGTCTTCGTTGTTGTTAGATGAATTTAAAATTTATAAAAGAAATAAGACTATTTTTTTGAAAATACCTAAAAATCATAGTGATATAGTCTCAAAACAAGTAACTAAAAGACTTAAAAATCTAGCAGGAGAGATGAATGTCGACTCTAATATCATTTATTCTTGAAAATTAATAAATCTTTAACTTAATTTAAATATTTTTTTAGCATTTTTATATTATTAAATGTTCATCAGTCTCCCGACTGTTTGTTAATTAATTAGCCCAAGGTATTAATATTACCTTGGGCTGCCCTCCAACTATAAAAAAATTTTTCTAATTAAATAGACAGCTAATATTCCACCAATAATTTCAGCAATGATATAACTAGGAGTATTTAAGTAATTTATTCCAGTAAATGTGTCTGTAAAAGTTCTTGCAATTGCTACCGCTGGATTTGCAAATGAAGTTGAAGAGGTAAACCAATAACCTGCTGTAATAAAAGTAGCAACTGATGAGGCGACTGCAAGTTTACCACTTTTTAAAGATCCGAATATCACAAAAATTAATCCAAAAGTTGCAATGATCTCAGCTGTAAAAATATTTATTCCAGGTCTAATCTTCTCTGATAGCTGTAACAAAGGAAGATCAAACATAAAATTAGCCAACATTACTCCTAACATGCAACCTAAGATTTGAGCTGAGATATAAATGATAATTAAATTTTTTTTAATCTTATTGGTAAAATACATTGCTAAAGTAACGACAGGATTGAAATGTGCTCCAGAGATATCACCGATTGAAGTAATCAGAACAAATAATCCTGCACCTGTAGCTAAAGTATTCGCTATTAACATTACAGCGACGTCATCAGTTAGATTTTGAGCCATAATACCTGAACCAACAATTATCATGACTAAAAAACAACTTCCTATAAATTCACCAATAAATATTTTTTTACTTTTCATTTTTTATCCAATTTTTAATTTTTTCATTAATTATATTATAAGTTTCTTCAGCTATTAAATTTATTTTATCTTTATTTTTAGTTTTTTTAAATTTTTCAACAGGGTCCTCAATATCCCAGTGTGTAATGGTCTTTTTTTTGGGCCATACAGGACAAACTTCTTTATTAGCGTTATTACAAACTGTAATCACGTAATCAATATCAATATCATTTTTTAAAAATTCATCAAAATTTTTTGAATAATAAGTGTCTAAATTAAATTTTTTTCCTTCAAGATACTCTTTAATGTAAGGATTGATTTTTCCTGAAGGATTACTTCCGGCACTAAATGCGATGAATTGATTTCGGTAATTTTTATTTACAATACTTTCTGCTATTATGCTTCTCGCAGAGTTTCCAGTACAAACAAACAATATTGTTTTTGTTTTCCTCATAAAAAATGTTTTGAAGTGTCCCGCACTTAAGGAACCAAAATTTGATAAAAACCAATAATAAATAATGGTATCTGTAACCCAAAATTAGTTAATATTGCTTTATCCTTAGAAATAAAACCTGCAATAGTCCAACCAACAACTCCAGCTCCATGAAACATTATATTTATTGGATACATATTTAAATTAGTTAATAAAATGCCTGTTAAAACTAAAAAAGTGCTTATCCATTTAAGATATTTTTTAATAAACATTTAATCTCCTTTGTAATTGTTATTTGTTAAAGATTTATTACAATTTTAAGGTAAAGATACATTGACTTAAAAAAATTAACAACTTTTTAAATTTTAAGACTGAAGATTATTTTTCCCAATCAAATTTAGGAAAGGTATCAAATACTTGTAGTACTTTTTCTGACCACTGATTGCAAACTCTAGAATAGTCTTCATCACTAGTGTTAAGGCATTTAAGATAAGATATCTTTGGCTGATCTTTTTTGTAAACAGCAATATCTATTGGAGGACCGACTGTTAAGTCGCTCTTAAGAGTTGAGTCCATTGAAATTAAGGCACATCTAGATGCATCCCCAATTGAAACATTTGGAGTTATAACTCTGTCAAGAATAGGTTTTCCATATTTTACTTCGCCTATAACTAAGTAAGGTTTGCTGTCTGCAGGCCTAATGTAATTTCCTTGAGGATAAACCATATATAATTCTAAATCTTTCCCACGTATTTGACCTCCTATAATAAATGTAGATCCTAAAACTAGACTGTCAGTATTTATGCCATCCGGCGAAGAATGTTTTGTATTAAGTTTACCAATGTAAGATGCAATTTGTTCGAAATCTTTACAAGTATTAAGACTGATAGAGGCTTTTTTATCATTGATGTCTTTCTCGATGGATTTAAATACTGCCTGAGACGTTCCTAAGTTTCCTGAGGTAACAATAATGACGGTTCTATCTCCAACATCGTATGTCAGCATTTTAGAGTAAATATTAACGTTATCTAAACCCGCATTTGTTCTCGAGTCTGATGCTAGGACTATTCCTTCATTAGTTTTTATGCCTATACAATAAGTCATAGTTAATTATTATTTAAAAAACATCAATTATTCAATTCTTTGTTATCATACCTACTATCTAATTTGTGCATTTGATAATCTGCTCAATTTATTAAAAATTTAAAAAATGGATAATTTATGGAAAAAATACGAATCTAAAAAGACTTACGACGAGTATCTTAATTCAGACCATAAACTACGAAGACAAGCAATAATAATATCTCATATACTAGAGAGACACGGTATTAAAAAATTAAATGAAATAGAAAAAAACTGTGTAAGCACGATTAGTGCTCGAGGTATTAATTTTAGAGTTTATGAGTCTGGTAAAAAGCTTCATGAAAAAAAATGGCCTCTAGATATTATACCAAGAATATTACTCAAGAAAGATTGGGCTAAAGTTTCAAAGGGGTTGCTACAGAGAGTAAAAGCTTTGAATCTTTTTATAGATGATGTTTACAACGATAGAAAAATTTTTAAAGATAATATTATACCTGAAGAACTTGTTTTTAAGTCACCCTATTATCTAAGAGAATGTTATGGTTTTTCACCAAAATACAAAGCTTGGTCTAATATATCTGGTGTTGATCTAATTAGAAATATTGATGGTGAATTCAAGGTTCTTGAAGACAATCTTAGAGTTCCATCAGGGGTTTCGTACATGCTAGAAAATCGAATGGTAATGAGAGATGTTTTTCCTGAATTGTTTACAAAATATAAAGTTGCATCAATTCATCAATATCCAAATAAATTATATCACTGCATGCTCGAGTGTGTTCCAAGAAGAACTAAAAATCCTCACATGTGCGTACTTACTCCAGGAATTTACAATTCTGCATATTTCGAGCATAAATTTCTTGCTGAGCAAATGGGGATAGCTTTAGTTGAAGGTAAGGATTTATTTGTAGAAAAAGATTTTGTTTATTTGAAAACTGTAAAAGGCCCTCTTAAAGTTGATTGTATTTATAGAAGAATTGACGATAATTTTTTAGATCCGAAAGTTTTTTATAAATATTCAGTTCTTGGTGTGCCAGGATTATTTAAGTGCTGGAGAAAAGGAAATGTTGGTATAATTAATGCTCCTGGCACAGGAATTGCAGACGATAAGGCAATTTACTCTTATGTAGATAAAATGATAAAATTTTATTTGGATGAAGAGCCAAAACTAAAACAAGTTCAAACTTTTTTATGTAGAAAAAAAATTCATAAAGACCATGTAATTGAAAATATTTCAAAATTAGTAGTAAAACCCACTAACGGATCAGGTGGAAATGGAATATTGATTGGACCAAAATCCTCAAAAGATGAGAGAAATAAAATGATAGAAAAAATTAAATCTAAACCAGAGGATTATATTGCACAACCATTAGAGATACTTTCAACTACACCAACAATTTCAGAGGAAGGAATTCAGCCAAGGCATCTAGATTTAAGGCCCTTCATCTTAGCTGGTAAAACTTCATGGGTAACTACAGGGGGATTAACAAGAGTTGCTCTCAAAAAAGGAAGTACGATTGTTAATAGTTCGCAGGGTGGTGGATCAAAAGATACTTTAGTTATTGAAAGATAAAGTAATTAACAACTTTTAAAGGACTTAGACATATTGCTAATTAGATCAAAATATAAAGTTTTTCCTGGAGTTAAAGTGGCTCCCAATGGATCTAAAACACCAGTTTTAATATTCATATCTTTCGCTACTGCATTGATTATGTCAGGATTAAATTGAGGTTCAGAAAACACACAACTTACTTTGTCATGTTCAATTATTTCTCTGATTTCAGATAATTGTTCAGCCCCAGGCAATACATCTGTATTTACAGTAAAAGCTCCCAAAACATTTACATCAAATCTTTTTTCAAAATATTGATAGGCGTCATGGAAAACAATCGATTTAAAATCTTTATTTAACTCAGATTTAACTTTTTTTGTAAGTTTATTTAAATCTTTGAGTGCTTTTTTTAAATTAGCTTTATATGTAGATGCATTTTTTTGATCATTTTCTATTAAATGCTCTGCCATTTCTTTTAAAATCACTTTTGCGTTCATTGGATCTAGCCAAATGTGCGGATCATGTTCACCGTGAGCATGCTCATGGTGATCATCGTGTTTATCCTCTTTATGACCATGTTCTTTATGTTCGTCTTCTTTATGCTCGTCATGACCATGTTCATCGTGTTTATCCTCTTTATGACCATGTTCTTTATGTTCATCTTCTTTTTTATGCTCGTCATGTCCATGATCATCATGTCCTTCAAATATGTTTCTTTCTCTAAATTCTAATTTATTTAATCCTTTAATTTCCATTAACTCTATTTTTTCAGCTTTTTTTGCTATTGAATTTAATGGTTTTTCTAAAAAACTTTCTAAGTCTTCGCCAACCCAAAAGATTAAATCAGCATTTTGTAACATTTTTGCGTGAGACGGTTTCATTGCAAATCCGTGTGGTGAAGCATATCCATCTACTATTAAATCTGGTTTACCTACCCCATCCATCAAATAACTTGCTAATGAGTGTATAGGTTTTATTGATGCAACTACTTTGATGTCAGCTTTTGCTGGCGAGAAAATAATAAATAGAGATAATATTGATAATATAAATGGTAATTTTTTAATGTTTTTCATAATAATAGTATGTTAGACTTGTTATAATATAACAGTATGTAATAATATAACGTTTTAGAGTCAAGAGATAAAATGAGCTTAAATCAAAATATTTTAGTAAAATTAAAACAAGCTGGTTTTCGTATAAACGGCAAATGGCTCGTTAAAGGAGTATCACTAGAAATTGAAAGAGGTAAAATAGTTACTCTTATTGGCCCTAATGGTTCTGGAAAAAGCACCACAGCTAAAATTGCTTTAGGAATTTATAAAAAAATCGATGGAGAAGTTGAGAAATATACGAATAAAGTTGGATATGTTCCTCAAAAAATTTCAATTGATTGGACCTTGCCACTTAGAGTGAATGATTTCATGGTACTAACTGAAAATCTTAAAGATGAAGCTATTAACGAAGCTTTATCTTTAACAGGCGTTATTCATCTTAAAGATAAAAATTTGGGCGACTTATCAGGCGGTGAGTTTCAAAGAGTATTGCTTGCAAGAGCTATCTCAAAAAAACCAGATCTTTTAGTACTTGATGAACCAGTACAAGGAGTGGATTTTACTGGCGAAATTGCTTTATACGAACTTATAAAGAAAATTTCTGATGAATTAAATTGTGGAATACTATTAATCTCTCACGACTTACATACCGTAATGAGTGCTACTGACCATGTTGTTTGCCTAAACGGTCATGTTTGTTGTTCAGGTTCTCCTTTAGATGTCGCAAAAAATAATGAATATAAAGCTTTATTTGGAGAACAAGCCTCTCAAATACTTACAAGATACAAACATAGTCATGATCATATTCATACAAATGAAGGTGAAATAAAAAAAAATTAAATGTTAGATGATTTTTTTATAAGAGCTTTATTAGCTGGACTTGGTATTGCATTTGTAACTGGGCCTCTTGGATGTTTTGTTATATGGAGACGACTATCATATTTTGGTGATACTCTTGCCCACTCTGCTTTACTTGGAGTTACACTAGCTTATACTTTGGAATTTAACATTGCTCTTTCAGTATTCATAATTTCATCTTTAATTGCATTAATTTTGATACAACTTCAAAAAAGAACTAATTTACCTGGCGATGCTTTATTAGGACTCTTGGCTCATTCATCTTTAGCAGTTGGACTGGTTGTAATTGGTTTTTTAACATTCATAAGGTTCGATATCATGGGATTATTATTTGGGGATATATTAGCAGTTACAGCTGATGATTTATTAATTATATGGATAGGGGGGTCATTAATGTTATTAATTCTTAAATTGATTTGGAAACCTTTATTTGCATCAACAGTAAATTATGAATTAGCAGAAGCCGAAGGTTTAAATCCTGATAGAGCTAAAGCTATATTTACAATTTTAATGGCTGGGATAATTGCTATTTCAATTAAAATGGTTGGACTATTATTAATTACAGGAATGTTAATCATACCAGCTGCAATGGCACGAAATATTTCTTCAAGCCCCCAGAGTATGGTAATTTGTTCAGTACTTGGAGGTTTGTTGTCTGTAATTTTGGGTTTGTTTACTTCGTTACAGTTTAATACATCTTCAGGGCCATCAATCATTGCGGCTTCCTTGTTTTTATTCATACTTTCATTAGTAAAAATTAAACAGTCGATTAAATTGAAAAATTAATGAAGAATCAGTACAATGACTAGAATGCATAAAGAAAACAATCTTTCCAAAAATCAGCAAATAATTTTTGATTTAATTGATAAATCTCCAGAGCCCTTAAAGGCATATACGATACTTTATAATGTTCAGAAGAAAGGCATTAATGCTCCACCACAAGTTTATCGAGCATTAGATAAATTAGTTGAGATAGGAAAAATTCATAAAATTGAAAGTAAAAATGCTTTTGTTGCATGTAAAAACTCTGATTGTGAAATTTCAAAAGCTACAGCGTTTTCAATTTGTGAAAGTTGTGAAGTGGTTGATGAAATTAGTGATGTTAAACTCTCAAAATATTTATCTAGTTTTAATCATAAAAAAGGAATGAAGTTCAAAAGATTTAATTTAGAATTTTTCGGTCTTTGTAAAAAGTGCAAATAATCTAGCCTGCAGATTTTATTTTCTTCTCTATTAATTCTGGAATTTCATCGCCCAGATCATCTTCTTTTTGGTTTTTAGGTTGGAAAGCATACAAAACATGAAGTTTACAATAGGGAAAATCACCCTCAGGTTTTCTCCCGCAGAAATAAAATTTTTCTTCATTAGGATGACCTATAGGCCATTTACAAGTTTCTTCCGTTAATTCCTCTAAAGATTTGGGGTTTTCTGCTTCAAAATTCTTATCAAGTAGAATTGATTGGAATTTTGCCTTTCTAGACATTGGGGCTGGACTACGCTTTATTATATGCTTGTTTTCTCTAGATTTAGGTAAGCTTGACTGTTTTGAAGGAGCCCGCGCTTCCAAGTTTAATCTATGAGCTTTACCAATTACAGCGTTACGAGTGGTGTCTCCTAACATTTCAGCTATCTGACTAGCCGTATGTCCTTTTGACCAAAGTTCTTTTAATTTTTCAACTTTCTCGTTAGTCCAACTCATTGTATAACTTTGCTATATTTAGTATTTTTATTATGACTAAAACATTATGTTGTAGTTTAAAACATTAAAACGATTTAAGGCTGTTAATAGCATTAGTTTTACACAGTTTTTTTTAATAAGGAGTTATAAGACTATCAATGGTTGAAATTTCAAAAAAATATAAAATTGGATCAAGAAGATTTGGTTTAATTAATTGGGTTGGAGCTTGGACTTTATACAAAAAAGAAGTTTTGAGATTTTTAATTGTTTGGATTCAAACTATTTTTTCTCCTTTAATTTCATCACTTTTATTTTTACTAGTCTTGTCCTTAGCTATTGGCACTGACAGAGGAGAAGTATTAGGTGTTCCATTTATTATTTTTCTAGCTCCAGGATTAATTGCTATGCAGGTGATACAGCAATCTTTTTCACACTCATCCTCATCCTTTATGATTGGTAAAATACAAGGAAATATCTTAGATCTTCTTTATGCACCTTTATCTGCTACGGAAGTTACGATTTCTATTTGTTTAGCCGCGGTTACCAGAAGCTTTATGATAGCTGCTATTTCAATTTTAACTTTTTATTTGATTATTGATATTCAAATAAAGCATTTTTTTACTTTAGTTTTATTCACTTTTTTATCATCTTTTATATTAGGAAACATAGGCACAATCGCAGGTTTATGGGCTGAGAAATTTGATCATATGGCTTCAGTGACGAATTTTGTGATAGTGCCATTATCTTTTTTATCAGGTACATTTTATTCGATAGATAGGTTGCCTAGTTTTTTACAAACTATTAGTGAAGCTAATCCTTTTTTTTATATGATAGATGGGTTTAGATATAGTTTTATTGGTGTAGCAGATGGTTCAATTAAGTTTGGGATAATTTATTTAGTAATTTTGAGCTTTTTAAGCTGGGTAGCTACTTATATTTTATTTAAAAAAGGATATAAGATAAAATCATAAATATGAGTGCAATATTAAATACTTATAATAGAAAAAAAATTTCTTTTAAAAGAGGAAAAGGAAGCTTTTTATATTCCACAAATGGAAAAAAATATTTAGATTTTGTTCAAGGCATCGCGGTGAATTGCTTAGGACATGCAAATGATTATTTAAACAAGGCTATTCAAAAACAAGGTAAAAAAGTATGGCATGTATCAAATGTATTTACAATTCCCGAACAAGAAAAATTAGCAAAAAGACTTAAACAAAAAACCTTTGCAGACTATGTCTCCTTTCAAAATTCAGGAGCAGAAGCAACTGAAGCTGCAATAAAAATTGCTAGAAGATATTTTTATTCTAAAGGCCAAGGTAGAAAAAATAGAATTTTATGTATCAATAATAGTTTTCATGGAAGAACTTTAGCCACTATATTTGCAAGCAATAGTAAGAAATTAACTGAAGGTTTTTATCCAAAAGTTGAAGGCTTCGATCATTTTAATTTTGGAGATCATAAAGGATTAAAAAAAGCAATTACTAGCAGAACTGCAGCAATAATGGTTGAGACAGTATTAGGAGAAGGAGGAATAAAAGTGATTCCAGATTATTGTTTAAAAGGACTAAGAACACTATGTAATAAAAAAAAGATATTGTTAATATTAGATGAGGTTCAATGTGGAATTGGAAGAACTGGAAAATTTTTATCTTTTGAACATGCTAAAATTAAACCTGATATTGTACCTATCGCAAAAGGAATTGGAGGAGGTTTTCCAATCGGAGCAGTATTAGTTAATAAAAAAGTTGCTTCCTGCATGAAACCTGGAACTCACGGGTCCACTTTTGGAGGCAATCCTTTAGCAATGAGTGTTGGGAATGCAGTTATTGATGTATTATCTAAAAAAGGATTTTTAAGTAATGTAAGAAAAAATGGAAAATATTTTCAACAAGAATTAAGAAAACTTAAAGACAAATATCCAAAAATTATTAAAGAAGTAAGAGGACAAGGATTACTGATAGGACTTGCACTTTATAAAGATCAAACAGATTTTATAAATAAGTTATTAAAAGAAAAGCTTCTTACTGTGAGGGCTTCAGAAAATGTTGTCAGACTTTTGCCTCCTTTAAACGTTACAAAAAAGGAAATTAATTTAGCTTTAAAAATCCTAAATAATGTATGTGAGAATTATAAATGAAAAATTTTATTGATATTTCTGATTTATCCTCAAAAGATTTAAGAGCGATTATCGAAGACGCTAAATCTAGAAAAATAAATAGAAAAAATTTAAATAAATCTGCACCCGATGAAGACAAACCTTTTAAAGGAAAATCGATGGCAATGATTTTTGAAAAACCCTCAACAAGAACAAGAATGTCTTTTGATATTGCCGTCAAACAACTTGGTGGATCTTCAATAATCTTAAATCCTGATGGAATTCATTATGGAAAAGGTGATGAAACTTTAAAAGATACTGCAAAAGTATTAACCGAATATGTTGATATTGTTATGCTTAGAACATCTTCCCATAAAAATTTAGAGGAGTTTGGAAAACATTTAGATATACCAATAATCAATGGACTTTCAGATAAAAGCCATCCTTGTCAAATTATGTCAGATATAATGACTTTTGAAGAAACAAAAGGTTTGATTACTGGAAAAATTGTTTCTTGGTTAGGAGATGGCAATAATAATATGTCAAATTCTTTGATAGAAGCTGCTGGTAAATTCGGTTTTCAATTAAAAATAGGTTGCCCTAAACAATATATGCCAAATAAAAAAATATTAAATTGGGCAAAAAAAAATAAAGTAAATCTCCTAATAACAAAAAAACCTGAAGAAGCAGTCAAAGACTCCGATTGTGTTATGACCGATAAATGGGTTTCAATGAATGATAAAGTGAACAAAAAAATAAAAAAGAAAAATTTAAAAAACTATCAAGTCAATAAAAAGTTAATGCAAAAAGCTAAATCCGATGCGATCTTCATGCATTGTTTGCCTGTAGGAAGAGGGGAAGAAGTAACAGATGATGTTATTGATGGTAAACAATCAGTAGTTTGGAGACAAGCGTTAAACAGAGTACACGCTCAAAAAAGTATAATTAACTGGTGTCTAGATTAAGGTGTCGGAAGAGGTTTATCGCTTTTAGAGTTCATATATAAAATAACTGAAGCTCTATCTTTTTCTTTTTTTAAACCTGCAAATGCCATTTTAGTTCCTTTAATATGAGCAGAAGGTTTAATTAGGAATCCATTCATTTCTTCAAATGACCATTCTTTTCCATAAGCGGCTAAAGCTTTAGAATACTTATAACCAGATGCAGCACCAGTTTTTTTTCCTATTATACTCCATAGATTGGGACCGATCATATTTTTTCCTCCAGTTGCAATCATATGGCAAGCACTACATCTCTTAAAAACTTTTTCTCCATGTTCAATAGTTCCCATAGCTAATAATTCACTAATTCCAACGGTTGCCTGTCCAGTGTTAGAAGCAGAAGCTAAAGCTGGTTCAATTTTTTCAACCTTGTATGCTGATTGTTGAGGCTTATCAGGAATAAATATTATATCTGTAACTTTGTTAATACCAAAAACCATCACCACTGTAGCTAAGATTGCTGCTATAATTTTATTTAATTCAAAACCGTTCATAAATTTGACAAATACTTAGTTGACATATAGCACGACTACATAAAAAATACTTAAAATTACTTAATATTTTTTTGCGTCTTTGGGACGCACAATTATGAATAAAATTGCAATAATAATACCTTCCAGGCTTCAAGCTCAAAGATTACCCAACAAACCTTTGAAACTTATAAACAACAAAGAAATGATACTACATGTTCACGATCAAGCTATTAAGTCTAAAGTGGGGGAGGTTTTTGTTGCTACACCTGATCAAAGGATAATTGATACTGTTAAAAATGCTGGGGGCAAAGCGATTAAAACATCAGATGATCATCAAACCGGTACAGATAGAATATTTGAAGTTTTTCAAAAAGAATTAAATAGCAAACCAGATATAGTTATTAATTTGCAAGGGGATATGCCCAACATTCAACCCCAGGCAATTTCTGACTTAGTTTCTTATATGCAACAAAAGAAATGTGATATTGGAACTTTAGCGAGTGAATTTAATTCTAAGACTGAATTAGATAATCCAAATGTAGTAAAAGTCGCTGTAAAAGAAAAACTTTTAAATAATAAGTTTTTAAATGTATTTGATTTTTTTAGAATAGATGAAAATTCCGCTTATAATTTATATCATCATATCGGCATTTATGCCTTTACTAATAAAGCCTTGATAAGGTATGTAAGTTTAAAAAGATCTAAATTTGAATTAGAAAGAAAACTTGAGCAACTTAGGGCTTTAGAAAATAAAATGTCGATTCATGTTGGTTATATGAAATCATCACCGTTAAGTATTGACACTGAGGAAGATCTAATCAAAGTTAAAAATTTGATGGAGAAAAATGAAAAAAGTTAAAATTGCTATTCAAGGAGAGCTAGGTGCTTATTCCCATATTGCTGCTAATAATTTATTTAAAGATGCAGAAATTACAACTTGTTCAACTTTTGAAGAAACATTTAAAAAAGCTTATGATGATGATACCTACAAAATCATCATTCCCATAGAAAATTCTTTAGCTGGAAGAGTTGCTGATATTCATTATTTACTTCCAAAATATAAATTACAGATCCATGGAGAATTTTTTTTAAACGTAGAACATAATTTACTTTCTAAACCAGAAGCAGAAATTAAAGATATAAAATTTGTTAGAAGCCATGCCCAAGCCATTGGACAGTGTCAAAAAATAATTAATAAAAATAAATTTCTACCAATCATTTCAGCTGATACAGCGGGATCTGCCAAAGAGTTAGCAGAAGGAAATGATAAATCTATTGCAGCAATTGCTTCAGACCTTTCAGCTAAAATTTATAAATTAAAAATTTTAGAAAAGAATATAGAAGATGAAAAGGGCAATGTTACACGCTTTCTAATAATGGGAAAAAATATAGAACAACCAGAATTTAATAAGGAAAAAAAATTCATTACTAGTTGTATTTTTAGAGTTAAAAGTGAGCCATCCGCTCTATATAAATGTTTAGGAGGATTTGCAACTAACCAGGTAAACTTAACCAAGCTAGAAAGTTTTTCGGTCAAAAATACTTTTGATCAAGCAAATTTTTATTTAGACCTAGAAGGCCATTTAGATCAATCTGGAGTAAAAAAGGCTATGGAAGAACTTGGTTTCCATACTGTAACCTTGCAGATTTTGGGTGTTTATGAAGCCTCAACATTTAGGCAAAAATAGTCCACAAAATTCAAATCTAGTCTTGTAGTATTTAAATTGATCTTGATATACTCATATTGAGGTTGGCATCAGGTGGATGTTTCATAAACCCGGTCAGGTCTGAAAAGAAGCAGCCGCAGTGAAAATTATTCAGGTTGTTGCCTGCCTCTATATATAATGAAACAAAATAAAATCTTAGCTCTTAAATATAGGCCTCAGGAATTTAAAGATTTAATAGGTCAAGAGTTAATGTCCCAAACTATTACGAACGCCATAGAGCTAGGAAAAACTCCTAATGCCTATCTTTTAACTGGGATTAGAGGAGTTGGAAAAACAACAACAGCTAGATTAATTGCTAAAGCTTTAAACTGTAACAAGGATTTTTCTAAAGGAGAAAAATGTAAGACTGGTGAATACTGTCATTGCTCTGAAATTATTAATTCTAATCATATGGATATTTTAGAAATGGATGCAGCTTCAAAAACAGGAATAGATGATATAAGAGAATTAATAGAAAATTCAAAATATAGCCCTACCAGCGCAAAGTATAAAATTTTTATAATTGATGAAGTTCACATGCTTTCAAAACAAGCTTTTAACGGTTTACTTAAAACGTTAGAGGAACCTCCTACTAGTTTAAAATTTATTTTAGCTACCACTGAGGTAAGAAAAATACCTGTAACCATTTTATCTCGTTGTCAAAGATTTGATCTTAAGAGAGTTAGTATTGACAAACTCTGTGTTCATTTAAAGAATATTTCAAAAAATGAAAATGGAAAAATTTCTGACGATGCAATTAAATTAATTGCAAGAACATCAGAAGGTTCAGTAAGAGACGCAATATCACTTTTAGATCGAGCCTTAATTTCTCAATCTATTAGCAAGAGTAATTTTATAGAAGAAACAAATGTTCGAGAAATGCTGGGGCTTGCTGATCGAAGCAAAGTTATATCTTTATTTAGAGAAGTTTTAAGCGGTAATGAAAAAGAGTCCATACAACATTTAAAAGAACTTATTAACGATGGAATAGATGCTAAAATATTTTTAAATGACATTTTAGAAATTCTTTATCTTTTTAGCAGAAGAATAAATTTAGGTCATATTGAAAAAGATATGACAATATCTGAATCAGAAGTAAAAATGGTAGAAGAGTATTCCAAAAATGTAGATATGCAGGACATAGGATTATTTTGGCAACTTACTATCAAAACAATTGATGATCTAAGAATTATTGGAAACGAAAACTTGACTTTAGAAATGTATATCATGCAGTTAATTCATCTTAAAAAAATTGAGTCCGCAAAAGAAATTTCTAATTATAATATTGAAAGCAATGCAAACCCTAAGCAGAAGAATTTGATCGGGGAAAATTTAAAAGAAGAAAATTTAGAAATGAATTTATCTACTCAGGTAAAGAACCAATTAAAAAGCACCGATCAAATAAAAAATAATCCAATAAAAGATTTATCTTCCGAACTTAATAAAAAAAAAATAGAAATTACAAGTTTTAAAGATTTGATTAATCAAGCTAATAAAGAAAAAGAAGTTGAACTTAAATTTGATTTAGAAAGAAACGTTAAACTAGTTAGTTTTAATAAAGGAAAAATTGATATTAGTTTTAATGAAAAATTAAATCAAAGTTTTATTAAAAACCTTACCGAAAAACTATTACTCTGGACTGGAGAAAGATGGATTATTTCCTTAAGTAAAAATAACGATGCGAAAAGTGTGTACGAACAAAATATGGAAAAACAATCGTCTAAATTAGAAGATTTTAAAAAAGGTGATTTGGCACGAGAAATAGAAGCAGCTTTTCCTGATGCAAAACTTGTAAATATTCAGGAGGAAAGTGACAATGACTAATTTTTCTGACATGCTTTCCAAAGCAAAAGCCATGCAAGATAAAATGAAAGAGGCTCAAGAACAAATTAAAAAGATTGAAGTAGAAGGTGAAGCAGGCGGTAATTTAGTTAAAGTAATTTTAACAGGAGACTATGAACTAAAATCAATTATTGTTAGCGATAAAGCAAAAAAAGAAGATCAAGAAATTATAAATGATTTAATTGTAGCGGCGTATAATAATGCAAAAGAAAATTTAAAAAAGAAATCTGCTGAAGAACTCTCTAAGGTTACAGGTGGGTTAAATTTACCTTCAGATTTTAAATTACCTTTTTAATGGATAATAACATTCCTGAAATAAACGAGCTTATAAAACAATTCTCTAAGCTACCCGGTTTAGGGCCTAAATCGGCAAAGAGAATTATTTTAAAATTAATTAACAATAAAGACAGCATGGTAAAACCTTTGGCTAAGTCGTTAGCTCAAGTGTACAAAAGTGTTGTGCGTTGTGTTGATTGTGGAAACTTAAAGATAATGGATAAAGTTTGCATATGTTCAACCAACAATGCTTATGATAAAATCTGTGTTGTTGAAAATCTCGCAGATATGTGGGTGATTGACTCTGCAAATATTTATAAAGGCCATTATCATATTTTAGGTGGAACTTTAAATTCTAGTGAAAATTATGAACAAAAGAATTTGCTTATAGATTCTCTAGTTAAAAGGATTAAAAAAAATAGTCTTAAAGAAGTCATTATTGCTACTAGCGCAACTGTAGAAGGTCAAACTACAGCCCATTACATAGAAGATACAATTAAGAACGGCAAAATTAAAATTACTAAATTAGCTCAAGGCTTGCCCGTTGGTGGCGAGATAGAACAACTTGATGATGGAACGTTATTCTCAGCTTTCAAAAATCGAGTGCCAGTTACTGGTGACTAAACTGATGATTTTTTTTCTAAACGTTTTTGATGGAGAAGAGGTTCTGTATATCCAGAAGGTTGAACTCTTCCTTTAAAAACCAAATCACATGCAGCTGAAAAAGCTATAGATTTTTCAAAGTTATCAGACATTTTTTGATAGCTAGGATCGTTTTTATTTTGATCATCTACTATCTTAGCCATTTTTTTCATTACATCCATAACTTGATCTTTTTTACAAACTCCATGGTGCAACCAATTAGCAATATGTTGTGAAGAAATTCTTAGCGTTGCTCTGTCTTCCATTAAACCTACATTATTTATGTCTGGAACTTTAGAACAACCTACGCCTTGGTCAACCCATCTAACAACGTAGCCTAAAATACCTTGAGCATTATTTTCTAACTCTCGATTAATATCATCCATTGGCCAGTTAGGTCTATCTGCCTTCGGTATTTCTAATATATCCTCTAATTTTGCTTTACTTCGAGATTTAATCTTATCTTGTTCTTTAAAGACATCAATTTTGTGGTAATGCATCGAATGTAAAGTTGCTGCAGTCGGTGAAGGAACCCATGCACAATTAGCCCCAGACTTTGGATGACCTATTTTTTGTTCCATCATATTTGCCATTTGATCAGGCATTGCCCACATTCCTTTTCCTATTTGAGCTTTACCAGAAAAACCACAGCTTAAACCAATATCTACATTCCAATTTTCATAAGTATTGAGCCAGGTCGATTTTTTCATCTCTCCTTTAAAAATCATCGGACCAGACTCAAAAGAAGTGTGCATCTCATCTCCAGTTCGATCTAAGAAACCAGTATTAATAAAAACGATTCTGTTTTTAACTTGTCTTATACATTCTTTTAAATTTACAGTGGTTCTTCTTTCCTCATCCATAATTCCAACTTTAATAGAATATTTCTTTATTCCTAAAACCTCTTCAACTTTTCCAAAAAGTTTGTTAGTAAATGCAACTTCTTCTGGTCCATGCATTTTTGGCTTAACGATATAAACAGATCCAGTACGTGAATTATTTTGGTTTTTAAAATCATGAAGGGCACAAAGAGTGGATACAAAAGCATCCATTATTCCCTCAGGTATTTCTGTTCCATCTTTTAAGATTATTGCAGGATTAGTCATTAAATGACCTACGTTTCGATTCAAAAGAAGAGCTCTGCCATGCAAGCTTATTTTTTTTCCATCTTTAGAAATATAGTTTCGGTTAGGATTTAGTTTCCTAACAAATTTTTTCCCATTTTTTTCCATATTGGCTGTTAGGTCACCTTTCATTAATCCCAACCAATTTCGGTAACATTTAACTTTATCTTCACCGTCGACTGCTGCTACAGAGTCCTCATTATCAATAATGGTCGACAAAGCAGATTCTATGATAATATCGGAGATGGAAGCTTTATCTGATTTTCCGATCTTATGATTTGAATCAATTAAAATATCTATGTGAAGGTTATTATTTTTGATTAAAACTGAGGTTGGATCATCTTTTTTTCCATTAAAACCAATAAATTGTTTTTTATCTTTTAAATAGCTTTCTTTGTTAGTTGAAAAAAAAACAATATCACTATCTTTTACTTTTATACTAGTTATTTCTTTCCAGCTAATATCTATAATAGGAGCGGCTTCATCCAAAAAGTTTCTTACATAAGTAATAACTTTTTTAGCTCTATCTTCGTTAAAATTTTCACCTTTATCTCCAGGAATAACGTCTGTTCCATATAATGCATCATACAAACTTCCCCATCTAGCATTTGCAGCATTCAAAGCATATCTTGCATTATCTACTGGTACAACTAATTGAGGCCCTGCTATAGAAGCAATCTCTTGGTCAACATCAGAGGTTTCAATCTTGAAATCTTCTTTTTCTTCAGAGATATAATAGATAGACTTTAAAAAATCTGTATATTCTCTCTTATTAAAATCCTTATCTTTTTTGCTTTTATGCCATTTATCGATTTCTTTTTGAATAATTTCTCTTTTTTCAATTAGATTTTTATTTATTGGCGCTAGTTCGTGAACCGCTTTTTCAAATTTATTCCAAAATATATCTGATTTGACATTAGTCCCTGGAATGACCTTTTTATTAATAAATTCGTATAAAACTGAGTTTATTTTTAGGTTGTTGTTTTTAATATAACTCATAATTGATTATTTTTATCTTGTTTTTTAAAAGTAAACAGGTACCAAATCAATTTTTTTAAGTCAATTTATTGACGCAATTGAATTCTAATAGTAGTAGAATTATTATCGAAATTTATGAAAAATTATTTAGAATTTGAAAAAGAGATTAAAGCTTTGGAAGAGGAAGTAGAGGGACTGAAGAGCCCCTTTGGTTCTGAAGGTATTTCTGAGGTAGATACCAAAAAAATTCAAAGCACAGAAGCTGAGATTAATGAAAAGTTAAAAGAAACTTATGCTAATCTAAATAGCTGGCAGAAAACTTTAGTTGCTAGACATGAAGATAGACCTAAAGCTAATTTTTATATAAAAAAGATATTCACTCAATTTACACTGTTATCAGGTGATAGATATTTCGGAGACGATAAATCTGTCATAGCCGGATTTGGTTTGATAGATAACAGATCTGTTTTAATTATAGGGCAAGAAAAAGGTGAAGATCTTAACTCAAGAATAGATAGAAATTTTGGGATGATGCGTCCCGAAGGATATAGAAAATGTATTCGACTAATGAAATTAGCTGATCGATTTCAGATTCCTGTTATAAGTTTTATAGATACTCCGGGAGCTTATCCTGGTATTGGTGCAGAACAAAGAGGGCAAGCTTCAGCAATTGCTAATTCAATAGAGTGTTGCATGTCTTTAACTGTTCCAAATATTTCGATAATAATTGGCGAGGGTGGTTCTGGAGGTGCAATAGCATTAGCATCATCAAACAAAGTAATTATGTTAGAAAATTCAATTTATTCAGTTATATCTCCAGAGGGCTGTGCTTCTATTCTTTGGAGAGATCCAAGAAAATCTCTTCAAGCAGCAGAAGCTATGAAATTGACTGCAAAAGATTTATTAAAACTTCGTATTATCGATGAAATAATTTCTGAACCCACAGGGGGCGCACATAGAGATCCAGAAGTAATTGCTGCAGATATAAAACATTCTATTATTAAAAATTTAAGAAGTTTTGATCATCTTTCAAAAGAAGAAATCTATGATAATCGAAAGGCAAAATTTTTACAAATTGGTCGAGATCAAGGTTTCAGTAAATCATCAGAGTCGGATAATACTGGATTAAGTTACAAAGGATCAGATATTCAGAAAATAAAAACTCATATAGTCAAAAATAAACTACTTTATATAGGTATCGGTTTGGTGTTTTTAGCAGGCTTTGTATCGATTATTTATTAATAACTGTTGCAAAAAGACAATTTTTTGAATTATTTTAATCTTCTATTGACATTTTAGAGACAAATCTATTTAACGATCTCAAGTTAATATTTACTAATGTAACTATTAACTAAAGTTAATAACAAATAAGGAAAAGTAAATAATATGAGTACACTAAAAGGTAAAGTAAAGTGGTTCAATGGTACTAAAGGATATGGTTTCATTGAAAGAGAAGACAAAGAAAAAGACGTGTTCGTTCATTCTTCAGCAGTTAGAGAAGCTGGTTTAAAATACTTAAACGAAGGTGATGAGTTAACGTTTGAAGTGGAGAATGGAGAAAAAGGTCCTTCCGCAGTTAAATTGCAGAAAACATCTTAAATCTTATTTCCAAAATCACAGATTAACGGGACATTAGGCTTTAGTAAGTTTTTTGTCCCGGTAATTTTTTCTTGAAAAAGACACAATTATTTCCTAAATACACAACAATGATTATAAAAAGACTAGTTTCTATTCTTAAATCACATTCTCACAGAATGCACGCTAGGCTATTGCTTAGCTAAATCATTACATATTTTAAAATACAAATTTATTAACAAATAATATAAAAAGGAGTCATGCAGCAGTAGCTCAGTTGGTTAGAGCACTAGTTTGTGGAACTAGGGGTCGGTGGTTCGAATCCACCCTGCTGTACCAAAAAATGGCAAAAGATAAAAAGACAAAACCTTCTAAGGAATTACCTTTAGGTTTTGTAGATAGACAAGAAAAGGAACTATTAATCCGTGACTTTGTAATTTCCAATATCAAGGAAGTTATGATTAAGTATGGTTTTCAATATCTCGAAACACCAAGCTTCGAGTACACGGATAGTATTGGAAAATTTTTACCTGACAAAGATAGACCAGATCAGGGCGTATTTTCTTTTAAGGATGAAAACAAATGGTTGTCACTTAGATATGATCTTACTGCTCCTCTGGCAAGGTATGTAGCTAAAAATTACCTGGAGATTCCGAAACCATTTAAGCGATATCAATTAGGTTCAGTTTGGAGAAATGAAAAACCAGGACCTGGAAGATTTAGAGAATTTCTACAATTTGATGCAGACTACGTCGGAACAAAGAATCTGCAAGCTGATGCAGAACTTTGCGTATTAATATCGGAGATATTAGAAAAATGTGGATTAGATAAAACTGATTATACTGTAAAGATATCCTCTAGAAAATTTACAGATAAATTGTTCAAAGAATTGAATGTTACATCACAAGACCAAATATCTATTACACTACGAGCGCTAGACAAAATAGATAGACTTGGTTGGGAAGAAGCCAAGAAACTTCTTGGAGAAGGAAGAAAAGACAACTCAGGAGATTACACAAAAGGTGCAAAACTTAAAGAAGAGCAGATTAAAAAAATAGAAGACGCTTTAAAAAATAAATTAGCTAATAGTGAAGATGTTATAGAAATTATCAAAATATTCAAAATTTATAACTTTGAAAATTATAAGTTTGATCCCTCAGTTATACGAGGACTAGAATATTATACTGGACCAATTTTTGAAGTAAATTTAAATTTCGAAGTTAGAAATTCAAAAGGAAAAAATATTCAATTTGGATCAATAGGTGGAGGAGGAAGATATGATAATCTAGTGAGCAATTTTGGAAATCTTGATTGTCCAGCAACAGGAATATCGATCGGTATTGACAGACTTGTGTTTGCTTTAATGCAGAAAAAAGATTTTAAAATAAAAAATAAGAGGCCAATAGTGATATGTGTTTTTGATAAAGATAAAATTAAAGAATATGTTCAGATATTAACTACACTTAGAGCTTCAAATATTAGTTCTGAAATTTATCCAGGAGAAGGCAAATTAAAAAAACAAATGGAGTATGCCAATAAGATAGGTTCCCCAGCAGTAATTTTATATGGTGAAGATGAAATAAAATCTGGAAAAATAACTTTAAGAAATCTTGTAACTGGAAATGAAAATTCAGTTAAAATTAATGATCTAATAAATGAAATCAAAAAAATATTCTGAAAATATAATTAAGGTTTTTAAGAAAGAAGGGTTTGTTTTATCCGAACCGGATGTTCTTTTGGACTCAGACTATATTATTCAAAGATCAGGAGAAAATTTTAGAAAGTTAATGCTTAGCTTTGAAGATGATTCTGGAAAAAGCATGTGTCTTAGACCAGATCTGACCATTGCTTCTTGTATAAAATATTTAAAGGATAAATCTAGGAAAAATTCGAAAGTTTTCTATTCCGGACAAGCTTACAGAAGATCAAATAATTTTAAAGATAAAATAATAAATGATCAGCTTGGAATAGAGATACTAGGTTCTAAAAAAAAAACTTCAGATGATTTAAAGGTTTTAAAAACAATTATTAATTCCATTGAAAAAATTAAATCTAAGAAAATTTCAATAAAAGTTGGGGATGTTAGTCTGTTTAAGAAATTAATTAATACACTTGAGATGCCTGAGAGATGGAAACTAAGATTGATTAGACATTTTTGGCGTCCTGATTATTTTGAGGAATTACTCAAAAGATTGGAAAAAAATTCTGATATTGATTCTATAGCCTTCGATGCAGATAAAAAAAGATTTTATGAGATGAAAAAGATGGACAAAGAAAAAAATATTGCTGGTAGATCAGTTTTAGATATTTTAAAAAGATTTGATAAAAAAATTAGAGACCCAAGATCATTTAATGAGGGAAAAAAAATTGTTAAGATAATAAGATCTTTTTTGAAAATAAATTGTAAATTAGAAAAATTAAATCAAAATCTTTCTAGTTTTGAAAAAAAAAACAAATTAAAGAAAAATATTTTTAAGGATTATAAATCTATAAAAGATTTAAAAAAATTAAATAAAGAGATTAAGTTTAATACCAATTTTGGAAGAGAAATTGAATACTATACCGGACTGGTATTTGAGGTTTATGCTGGTAAAAAAGAATTGGCTAGAGGTGGACGGTACGATAATTTATTAAAAAGTCTTGGAGCTAAGAAAAATTTACAAGCTGTTGGAGCTGCAATAAATTTAAACAATATAAATTAATATGAAAAATTTAATTACAATTGGATTACCCAGCAAAGGAAGATTAAAAGATAAGTCTAAGGAATTTTTTAATAATAATGGATTAAAAATTTTATCTAGTGATGGAGACAGAAACTATTTTGCTTTAATTGACAGCAAACCTAATTTGAAAATTATATATCTTCATGCTAAAGAAATTATCCAGAGATTAAGCGATGGAACTCTGGATATAGGAGTTTCTGGCCTTGATCTTTTAAATGAGTCGGAGAAAAATTTACAAAACAAAATAACTATAAAAAAAAAATTAAATTTTGGGAATGCAGATTTAGTAGTTGCAGTACCGGATGATTGGATAGATGTTCAGACAGTTGCAGATTTAGAGGAAATATCTTTTGATCTACGATCTAAAAAAAATACAAGATTAAGAGTGGCAACAAAATATCCTAATTTAACTAACAATTTTTTAATTTCAAAAGGTGTAACCCAATATAAATTAATTCCAAGCCTTGGAGCAACAGAAACGTATCCTTTTATTGGATCTTCAGAGATCATTACAGACATTACATCTACCGGAAAGACATTACAGGATAATAATCTTAGAGTTTTAAAGGACGGATTAATATTAAGATCAACAGCTTGTCTTTTTGTATCAAAAAAAAGAATTTTAAAAGTTTCTTCATTTATCAACTCTCTAATTTGATTTTAAGATATTTAAAATTTTTCTTTCAGGATGAATTTTATGAAAAATTGATTTTTTAATAAAAAGAATATCTATTTGAATTAAAATGTTATCAATTTTATGAGTTTCACAAATATCATATGGAATAAAATCAATTGAATTCAAATGTTCGATATAATTATTTAAATTAGGAGACTTTAAATTATATTCAATTATTGGACACTCCAAATATATTAAAGAGCAATTAGTAATACTATCTTTTGCACCTCTCAATATATCTAATTCACTACCTTGAGTGTCTATTTTAATAAGATTAGGTAAAGGTAAGTTGTTACTCTTTATTATGTTATCCATTGTATTTGTTTTTTTTAACTTAGACTTAGAATCATTTTTGTAAACACTGGTTTGCTCAATATAATAAGAATCTCCAGTAGAAACTTTAGAAAAAAATTCAACGTTTTTTTCTTTATCTGATAAAACTTCAATAAAGTATTTGAAATTTAATTTTTTTAAATATTCTTCATTTTCTTCATTTGCTTCTACTAGAAAAAATTTTCTATCTTTTAAAGATGTGTTATTTAAGAAATAACTCCATTCGCCTCTAAATGCACCAATATCGTATACAACATCAATTTTAACTCCTCTTTCAACTAAATAGAGTAAATTATGATTTAATTTATGACTATAAAACTTATTAAACAATTTAATAAATTTTTTAGGAAAAATCTTAAATAAATTATAAAAAAATTTAGATTTAATTTTCATTTAAGACAACTTAACAGATTAAATAAAAAAAACCCCCGAAACTTTCATTTCGAGGGTTTTAGAATTTTCTAAGATTATCTAGAAGTAAAGGGACATTACATTCCCATTCCTCCCATACCTCCCATACCTCCCATACCGCCACCCATTGGAGGCATAGCAGGTCCTGAGTCTTTTTCTTCAGGTTTATCTGCAACCATTGCTTCAGTCGTAATTAATAAGCCAGCAATAGAAGCAGCATCTTGTAAAGCAGACCTTACAACTTTAGTAGGGTCTATAATACCTTTAGCAAACATATCTACGTATTCTTCATTTTGAGCGTCATAACCCTGAGTTAATTTTTTTCCTTCTAAAAGTTTTCCAACCACAACGGAACCATCTACGCCAGCATTTGCTGTTATTTGTCTGATAGGTGATTGAAGAGCTTTTTTGACAATATCTACTCCAGCTTTTTGATCGTCACCTTTAATTTTTAAAGCATCAAGATCTTGTGCAGCATAAAGTAAAGCACAACCACCGCCAATGACAACTCCTTCTTCCACAGCTGCTCTTGTTGCATTAAGTGCATCTTCCACTCTATCTTTTCTTTCTTTCACTTCTACTTCTGTTGCACCTCCAACTTTAATCACAGCAACACCTCCAGCAAGTTTAGCTAATCTTTCTTGGAGTTTTTCTTTATCATAGTCTGATGTTGTTTCATTTATTTCAGATCTAATTTGATTACATCTAGCTTCAATATCAGATTTTTTACCTTCGCCAGCAACTAAAGTACTATTTTCTTTGTCAATTTTAACTTTCTTGCAAGAACCAAGATCATTAATTTTAACATTTTCTAGCTTAAGACCAATATCTTCAGAGATTACTTGTCCACCAGTAAGAATAGCAATATCTTCTAACATTGCTTTTCTTCTATCTCCAAATCCTGGAGCTTTTACTGCAACAACTTTTAAACCACCTCTTAATTTATTTACAACTAAAGTTGCTAAAGCTTCACCTTCTACATCTTCAGAGATAATTACCAAAGGTCTATTAGCTTGAACTACAGACTCTAAAAGCGGAACCATTGGTTGAAGATTTGTTAATTTTTTTTCAACTAAAAGCACTAGAGGATTTTCTAATTCACTAGTCATTTTTTCTGCATTTGTAACGAAATATGGAGAAAGATAACCTCTGTCAAACTGCATACCTTCGACTACGTCAAGTTCTGTTTCAACTCCTTTAGCTTCTTCAACAGTAATTACTCCTTCATTACCAACTTTTTGCATGGCTTTTGAAATCATATCACCAATAGATTTTTCCCCATTCGCTGATATTGTTCCCACTTGTGCAACTTCTTCGTTAGCTTTTACTTTTTTTGAAGATGTTTTTAGTTTATCAATTACATGTTCAACTGCTTTATCTATTCCTCTTTTAATATCCATCGGATTCATTCCTGCAGTTACATATTTTAAACCCTCATTAACAATTGCTTGAGCAAGAATTGTAGCAGTCGTAGTTCCATCGCCTGCATTATCATTTGTCTTGCTAGCAACTTCTTTAACCATCTGCGCACCCATATTTTCAAACTTATCATCTAATTCAATCTCTTTAGCTACTGAAACACCGTCCTTAGTAATTTTTGGAGCTCCATAAGATTTATCCATAACAACATTTCGGCCTTTAGGGCCTAGTGTTACTTTTACAGCATTAGCTAAAGTATTAACTCCCTTCAGCATTTGCGATCTAGCTTCTGTGTCAAATTTAATTATTTTTGCCATTTTAATTCTCCTCTAAAAGTTATTTTTTGCCTTTTGAAATTCCCATTATGTCTGACTCTTTCATAATGCTATATTCTTTACCGTCAATTTTTACTTCTGTTCCTGACCATTTACCAAAAAGAACAATATCACCTACTTTAACATCCATTGGTATCAGTTTTCCTTCTTCACTCTTAGCTCCAGGGCCAATAGCTACAACTTCTCCTTCTTGAGGTTTTTCTTTGGCAGTATCAGGAATAATTATTCCCCCGGCTGTTTTTTCATCACTATCCAATACTTTGATAAGCACACGATCGTGCAAGGGTCTAAATTTCATATGTATTTCTCCTATAAATTTTTGTGTACGGCTGATATGGTGTGTTTTAATAAAATTTCAAGGGTTATTAATACTAAAAAAATAGGCTGAATTGCTGTGTTTTAAGGCTTAATTTCTGATAAATTGAATGAGGACTAAAAAAATTGAAAAAATTAGAACACCTATCTGAGATTTACAGTTTCTATGACACATTTGTAATAGATTTATGGGGGGTAATGCATAATGGTATTTTGCTTAACAATAAAGCAATGCAGGCAACTAATAAATTGCTAGAAGAATCAAAAAAAATTGTATTTTTATCTAATGCTCCTCGACCTAGTGAAAAAGTAAGGGAATTTCTAAAAAAAATGAAAATGGGTGAAAAATATTTAAAAAATATTATCACTTCAGGGGAAGCAGCAATGAAAGCAATAAATGAAAATAGATTCGGAAAATTATTCTATCATTTGGGTCCATCAAGAGACGATTCAATTTTTTACAAAATTAAAAGGAATAAAACTAAATTAGAAAATAGTGACTTTATATTATGTACAGGACTTTTCGATGAATATGAGAATGATTTAAATTTTTACAAAAACTTTCTTAAAGACTCTATATCAAAGAAGTTAGTTTGCACTAATCCTGATTTAACCGTCCATAGAGGAGACAAAGAGGAATATTGTGCTGGATCAATTGCTCAAGTTTTTGAGTCTTTAGGTGGGAAAGTAGTATATTTTGGAAAACCTCATAAAGAAATTTATAAGATGTGTTTTAACGATAAAGAAAAAGTATTAGCAATTGGAGATAATCTTAGAACAGATATACAAGGAGCAAATAATTTAAATATTGACTCTATTTTTATTTCTAATGGAGTCCATCGAAATGAATTTAAAGAGGAAAATGAATTGAAACTTCTTTTGGAAAAATACAAAGTAAAAGCAAATTACTTTCAACCAGAACTTACTTGGTAATATGAAAATTTATAATAATCTTAATATTAGGAAAATTCATAAGAATTCAGTAATTGCTATCGGTAATTTTGATGGCATTCATTTAGGCCATCAAAAAGTTTTACTACAAGCTAAACAAAAAGCTAAAAAAAACAAACTACCTTTTGGATTAATTACTTTTGAACCAGTACCAGTAATGTTTTTTAATCCAAAAATTAAAAATCATAGGATAAATTCTTTAACACAAAAAAAAAATTATTTGAATAAATTTAAGATAGATTTTTTAGTTATAATAAAATTTAATAAATTATTTTCTTTATTAAGCGCAGAACATTTTATAAAAAAAATTATTTACAAAAAAATTAAATCTAAATATGTGTTTGTAAGCAAAAATTTTAAATTTGGGAGAAATAGAAAAGGTAATATTAATACTTTAAAAAAATTTGAGAGTATTTTTCAATTTAAAACAATTATCACATCACCTTTAAGAAGTTCAAAAAAGACCATTTCTTCTTCTTTAATAAGAAAAAAAATATCTTTAGGTAAAATTAAAGAGGCTAACAAATTATTGAATCGACCATGGTGTATTAAAGGAAAAGTTATTAAAGGGCAAAGAAGAGGAAGGATGATTGGTTTTCCAACCTGTAATATTAAGTTGAACGATTATATAGTGCCTAAACTTGGAGTTTATTCAGTAATATTTGAAACAAACAATTTTAAAAAAAAAGGTATTGCTAATATAGGTTATAGACCAACATTTAATGGTCAAAATTTGCTATTAGAAGTTAATATATTTGGAATTAACAAAAACTTATATAATAAAGAGGTTAACATTAACTTTATAAAATTTATTAGATCTGAAAAAAAATTTAAAGGGTTAGAACAATTAAAAAAACAAATAAAAATTGATATAATTCAAGCTAAAAAAAATGTCTAAAGATAATTTACATCTTCCAAAAACAGCTTTTTCTATGAAGGCAAGTCTCCCTACTAAAGAACCATTAATCCTAGAAAAATGGGAAAAAAATAATATTTTTCAAAAGTTAAGAAAAAATTCTAAAGGTAAAGAAAAATTTATTCTGCATGATGGGCCGCCTTATGCTAACGGACACATTCATATGGGAACTGCTCTTAATAAAATTTTAAAAGATATAATAACTCGATTTCACCAAATGAATGGAAAGGATTCTGTTTATGTGCCTGGGTGGGATTGTCATGGTCTTCCCATAGAATGGAAAATTGAAGAACAATATAAAAAAAAGAAAAAAAATAAAGACGAAGTAGCTATAAAAGATTTTAGGCAAGAGTGTAGAGAGTTTGCAAAAAACTGGATAAAGGTTCACGTAAAAGAATTTAAAAGATTAGGTGTTGTTGGAGATTTTGAAAATTACTATTCAACCATGAGCTATGGGGCTGAAGCTCAAATTGTTAGAGAACTAGGTAAATTTCTTTTAGATGGTAGTTTATATCAAGGATTTAAACCTGTTTTGTGGTCTACAGTTGAAAAAACTGCTTTAGCAGATGCAGAGGTTGAGTACAAAGATCATACCTCTAATACTATTTTTGTTGCTTTTAAAGTTAAAGATACCAAAAAAGATTTCCTTAAAGATTCTAGCATAATAATTTGGACTACAACTCCTTGGACTATTCCAGCAAATAAAGCTTTAGCATTTAACAACAAAATAGAATATTCACTATTAGAAATCGATGAGCTAGACCATTTTAAAGATAAAAAAATAATTGTGGCTTCTAATTTAATTGACTCTGTTATTAAAACTTGTGGAATAGAAAATCATAAAATCTTAAAAACTTTTAAAGGCTCTGAATTTGAAGGAACGATTTGCAGTCATCCATTTTTAAAGATGAAATTTGATTATGATATTCCAATGCTAGAAGCAAATTTTGTAGACCTTGATCAAGGAACTGGAATAGTACATTGTGCTCCGAGTCATGGTCCTGATGATTTTAATTTATGTTTAAAGAATAATATTTCATCAAGCTATACAGTTGATAATGCTGGTTTGTACACAAAAGAAGTGCCTTATTTTACTCATACACATGTTTTTAAAGCTGACCCTTTAGTAATAGAAAAACTCAAGGAACAAAATAAATTATTGAAAGATGGAAAATTAAATCATAGTTATCCTCACTCTTGGAGATCAAAAGCGCCTTTGATATATAGAGCTACACCTCAATGGTTTATTTCTATGGAAAAAAATTCTTTAAGAAGTAAAGCTATTAAGGCCATCAATGATACTGAATTCTTTCCAAAGAAAGGAAAAGAAAGATTGCTTTCAATGATTGAAGATAGGCCTGACTGGTGCGTTTCAAGACAACGAGTTTGGGGAGTGCCATTACCTATTTTTATTAATAAAAAAACCAAAGAACCTTTAAGAGATAAAAAAGTAATAGATAGAATTGCTGAAATTTATGAAAAAGAAGGTTCAGACTGTTGGTTTACTGACGAACCTAAAAAATTTTTAGGAAAAGATTATAATTCAAATGATTATGAAAAGCTTAATGATATTGTAGAAGTGTGGTTTGATAGCGGTTCTACTCATAGCTTTGTTTTAGAAAAAAGAAAAGATTTAAAGTGGCCTGCCGACATGTATCTCGAAGGCTCTGATCAACACAGAGGATGGTTTCACTCGTCTTTATTAGAGTCCTGTGGCACTAGAGGCAGAGCTCCTTTTAATAGTATTTTATCTCATGGGTTTGTTGTAGATGGCAAAGGCTTAAAGATGTCAAAGTCTTCAGGCAATGTTATTTCCCCAGAAGATATACTTAAAAATTATGGCGCCGATATATTAAGAGCTTGGGTGGCTTCCTCAGATTATTCTGAGGATTTACGAATAGACAAGTCTATTTTAACCCAACATGCTGAGTCTTATAGAAAAATAAGAAATACTTTTAGATTTATTCTAGGGAATATAAAAGATAATTTTGAAAAACAGAAAATAGAGTCTTTAAATATTAAAAACTTTAATGAGTTAGAACAGTATATTTTGCATAAACTTTTTATACTAAATAATTCTGTTAAAGAAAGTTTAAAGAATTACAATTTTCACAAACTATATAAAGAACTTTTAAATTTTTGTGCTTTAGATCTTTCATCATTTTATTTTGATATTAGAAAAGATGTTTTATATTGTGATAATTTAAACTCTAAAAAAAGGAAAGACTGCATCGTTGTTTTAAATATAATTCTAGATTGTTTGTTAAAATGGTTTGCTCCGATTTTAGTTTTTACAACTGATGAAATTTATAGCCTGGTCAGTAAGGATAGTAACAGCATTCATGAGTATAAATTTCCTACAATACCTAAAGAATTTAATAATCCAATTTTAAACGAAAAATGGAAACAGCTTTTTAAAATTAAGCAAGAAGCTAATATTGCAATTGAAGAAAAGAGAGCAAGTAAAGAAATTGGTTCAAGTTTAGAAGCAGAATTAAAGATTACTACAGATAGTAAAAATTTTAAATTATTAGAAGGTTTAGATTTGGCAGAATATTTTATCACATCAAAAGCTGAAAAATTTAAAAGTGAAAATAAAGAAGAATTAAAGATTCAAGTTTCAAAAACTAATGGAACCAAATGTCCAAGATGCTGGAAAATTTTAGATAATAAGTGCGCTAGATGTGAAAAAGCTACAATGGAAAATATTTAATATGAATATTACAAAACGATTTGATAAAAATAATTTTTCATTTTTGTTTCAAAAAAACAATTTATTCTGCTTTTTATTTGTTATAATAGTATTTTTTCTAGATAGAATTTCTAAAATCAAAATAATTCGACATCAGCTTGAAAATGATCGGGTTTATATTAATGATTTTCTCAATTTTGAATTAGTATGGAATACTGGGATTGGTTTTGGATTTTTAAGCTCAAGTTCTACTCTTATCTACAATTCAATTACAGCATTAATAGCCGCCATATTAGCTATAATAGTATTTATGATTATCAAATCTAATTTATTTGAAAAAATTCTATACTCTACAATTCTTGGAGGAGCTTTGGGAAATTTTTATGATAGGATAGTATATTTTGCTGTCCCAGATTTTATAGATATTCATTATCAAAGATTTCACTGGTTTACATTTAATATCGCAGATATATTCATTACATCAGGGATATTTTTACTGATTATTAAAGAACTATTTCTAAAAGATGAATAAAATTAAAATAATATTTTTACATTTTATATTAATATCCTTTCTACATTCTTGTGGAGGCGCGTCGGATGCAGCTAAAGTATTAAAAAATGAAAAAATTACAAATACTGATGAATTTTTGGTTAAAAAGAGAGATCCATTAATATTACCACCTGAATATAATACATTACCTGAACCCAATTCTGTTAAAAAATCTAAACAAAATGAAAGAAATAAAATTAACAAAATTTTAAAACTTCCAGATGAGCAAACGTCTACAACAAAAGGTTCTTCATCGGTAGAAGAATCTATTATGAAAAATATCAGAAAGTGAATAGTAATAAAAAAATAAACAAAAAATTTTCTAATATTTTAAACAATATTTTTATTAATATAGATAAATCTAGAAATACATTTCATTCTTTAAGTAATAAATTTGAATTAAATTGTAAATTAAAAGATTTAGACAAATTTAAAAGATTTAATAGTGTTGTTATCATAGGTATGGGAGGCTCAATACTAGGAGCAGAGGCAATCTATCATTTTTTAAAAAGAAAAATAAAAAAGGAATTTTTATTTTTAAATAATATTGATGAAGAAGAATTACAGGCGATTAAAAATAAAAAGAATCTAAATAAAATACTTTTTATAATAATATCTAAATCAGGAAATACGGTTGAAACCTTATCTAATATTAGAGCTCTTAAAATTATTAAAAAAGGAAGTAAAAATATAATTATAATTTCAGAAAAAAAACAAAATCCTCTTTATTTAATGGCAAAGAAAATGAAACTTTTTCATATTGAGCATAAAAGTTATATTGGAGGTAGATATTCTGTCTTGTCAGAAGTAGGCTTAGTTCCAGCTTACTTGATGGGGGTTAATATCTCTAAATTAAGAGAAAAATTACTAAATCATTTTAGAGGTAAAAATAAATTTTACCTAAAAGATAATTCAACAAAACTAGCTAAAATTTTACAAAAAAAGAAATTGAAAACTATAATTTTTTTTAATTATGTTCCACAATTAAATCAATTCCTATATTGGAATCAACAATTAATTGCTGAAAGTCTAGGAAAGAAAGGAAAAGGTTTTTTGCCAATAATATCTCCGGCGCCAAAAGATCATCATAGCTTGTTACAGCTTTATTTAGATGGACCTGAAGATAAACTTTTTTATGTTTTTAGCACTGATATAGGTAGCAAAAAAAAATTAGTTTCCTTAAATAATAAAAGCTTAAGTCAAATTAAGTTAGCACAAAAAAATGCTTTTTTAAAATCATTAAAAAAGAAAAGAATTCCATTTAGAGAATTTAAAATCAGAGATTTTACTGAAAAAGTTTTAGGAGAGCTCTTTTCATATTTTATATTAGAAACAGCAATTGTAGGAAAATTGATTAATATCGATCCATTTAATCAGCCAGCGGTAGAAGAAGTAAAAATTAATACGAAAAGAATTTTATCTTAAAATTTTCCAAATATTATTTTTGAACGACCATATTGTTTAATGATAATGGGATTTAAAATGTCTTTAAAATCTTCAGGAGATTTTTTTTCCCTATGAATTATCACAATATGATTTTTATTATAAATTTTTTTTTGTTTAATTAATTTTAGGTCTTGAAGATAATTATTACTTGCAAAGGGTGGATCAAGAAAAATTATTTCAAATTTTTCTAAAAAATCTTTTTTTAAAAAATTTTCTATTTCATCGACTATGATAGTAACGTTTTTATTTATATTAAGATTAAATAAATTTTTTTTTAAAATTTCAATAACATTTTTATCTTTTTCTACAAATGTAATTTTTTCTACTCCTCTCGAAATACATTCTAATCCGAAAGAACCTATACCAGAATAAAGATCTAAAATATTTGAATTTTTAAGGTTTATGTCCAAGACATTTGAGTGATTTAAAATATTAAAGATACTTTCTTTTACCGAGTCTTTTAAAGGTCTAGTAGTTGTAGATTTTAAAAAAGATAGAGTCTTTCCTTTTAGTTTTCCACTAATTATTCGCATAATTTTTTTTAATCACTCTCCAGCCGATATCTTTTCTATAAAAACCATGCTTCCAATTAATTGTTTTAATTATTTTAAAGATATTCGTTCGTATTTTTTTGTACATACTTCCAGTAGAAGTAATATTTAATACTCTACCGCCGTTGGAGACCAATTTATTATTTATAAATTTCGTTCCTGCGTGAAAAACAAATGAATTTTTCATAAGTTTTAATTTATCAATATTTTTTATTAATTTATTCTTTTTAATTTTACCTGGGTATCCTTTAGAGCACAAAACAATAGTCATGCATTTAAGTCTTTTCCAATTTATTTTAATTTTATTAAGCTTATTATTTATAGTTGCATTAAAAATTTTAATTAGATCTGTATTTAATCTAGGTAAGATTACTTGGCATTCTGGATCTCCCATTCTGACATTATATTCTATTAGATAAGGCTCATTGTTCTTTATCATTAAACCAACATACAAAAATCCTGTATATGGTTTTTTTTTATTTTTTAAGGCCAGTAAAGTAGGTTTTACAATTTTATTAATAATCTTTTTTTCCAAATTTTTATTAATAATTGGAGCTGGAGAATATGCTCCCATCCCTCCAGTATTAGGCCCTTTTTCCTTCTCGCCTACACGTTTATGATCCTGTGCTGATCCAAAAAATTTATAACTTTTTTTGTCTACAATTAGAAAATAACTAGCCTCTTCTCCTTTTAAAAATTCTTCAAGAACTAGTTTTTTAGATGTTTTAAATTTACCCTTAAATATCTCATTTGAAACATTTAATATTTCTTTTTTTGTTTTACAGATAGTTACTCCTTTACCGGCGGCTAAACCATCTGCTTTGACGACTAATGGAAATTGAGTTTTTTTTAAAAATTTAATTACATCTTTTTTATTTTTACATGTTTTAAATTTGGCTGTTGGGATCTTGTACTTTTTACAAATAGATTTCATAAATGCTTTTGAACCCTCTAATTTTGCGGCATATTTATTTGGCCCAAAAACTTTAACTTTATGTTTATTTAAAAAATCAACCATTCCTTTTACCAAAGGTTCTTCTGGGCCAACAATCACTAAATCTATTTTATGTTTTTTAATGGTCTTGAGTAATATTTTGAAATTTAGAAAATCTATATCTATATTTTTAGCAATTTTTGCAGTACCTGCATTTCCTGGAATACATAGTATGTTTTTAGAAGCTTTTGACTCATATATTTTTTGGCATAAAACATGCTCTCTACCCCCGCTACCTATTAAAGCAATATTCATATGAAAAGATATATTATATATAATTTATAGATGAATAAAAAAAAAGCTAAACTTCAATATAAACATAACTCATTTGATATTATTGAAGAGGGAAACTTTGTAGTTTGTGCTATTTCAGGAAAAGAAATCCCATTAGAAAATTTAAATTACTGGAATGTAGAGTTACAAGAGGCTTACTTTTCACCTTTAGAGGTTAAAGAAAGTTATAAAAAAATTAAAGACAAAAATTAAACTTAATATTTACTTCCATCTGTCATGAGTCCAAATCCATTGATTAGGATTTTTTATGATCATTTCTTCTATTATTTCATTTAATTTCTCAGAAATTTGTATTTTGTCTTCATATCTTGAAGATTTAATAGGCTCATAAACTTTCATTTTAAATGAAATATTATTTTTTCTTTCAATGAATATAGGAACCAGATCTAGATTATATTTTAGAGCTAACTGCCCTGGCAAGGTTGTTGTAAAAGCTTTTTCATTGAAAAATTTAATTTTTTCTCCCTCACTAACTCTTTGATCAACCATAAGGGCTATACTGTGTTGATTTTTAATATATTCGATAGACTCTTTTACACCTACTCTTCCTTTTTTTATTTGATTTTTACATACGTATTTTTTTCTTAAATATTCCATAAAGGGGTTCAGAAAAAAATTATTTAAAGGTCTATAAATAGTTGCAAGATTTATGTTTTTTTTAGTAATTTCCATAGACATAAGCTCAAAGTTTGCAAAGTGACCTGATATAAAGATTACTGGTTTGTTATTTAAAAATATTTTTTGTAATATTTCTTCTCCTTCAATATTTATATGTTTTTGTCCTTTTTTAAAATCACTTAAAAAAACATATTCAATAAAAGTCATTCCATAATTTGACCACATGTTTGATACTATTTCTTTTTTTTCTTGATCAGAAAGATTATTGGAAAACTTCAGTAGATTTTTATCTATAATATTATTTGATCTAATTATTGGACCTAACTTTTTAAAGATAAAAGAAAAGGTTTTTCTACTTAACGAAAGACCAATTAATTTTGCAATTATAAAAAATAAATAAACAAACGTTGCTTCAAAAAAATATTTAATTGATTTTATCATGAGTAACTTAAAATTTGATTTATAAATTTATCTTTTTCTAAAATTTCTAATTTTATTTTTAAAAATTTAACATGTTTAAATCCAAGATCTTTAATCCTAAAATAATCTTTTTCTGTTGTTATAAGCTCCAGGTTATTCTCAGAGGATTCGTTAATCATTTTTTGAATCTCTGACTTAGTAAATTTATAATGATCTGGAAATGCAATTTGTTTATGAACATCAAGATTATTTTCACTTAATAATTTAAAAAAATTACTTGGATTCCCAATTCCAGCAAAAACAAAAAGTTTTTTATTCTCAAACTCTTTAATATTTATAGGCAAATATTTTGAGTAAAAAATTTTAACTTTATTTGAAATATTTAAAATTTTCTTTTCAAAAATTTTATTTTTTTCTCCATTAATTATGACTATCTGAGTTTTTTTTATAGCATTAATGTTTTCTCTCAATGGACCAGAAGGTAGTGTCATACCGTTGCCAATTAACTGATTACTATTAAAGCATAGTATATTTAAGTTTTTTTTAATTGAATAATCCTGAAAACCATCATCAAGAATTGCTATGTCGTGTTGTTTATTTTCTGCGCTTTTTATAGCTTTATATCTTTGAGTATTTAAAAAGAGACAGTCAAGATTATTGCTAATTAGACTATGTTCATCAGCTTGATCAGGATAATATTTTTTTATTATAGCTGGTTTTTTATTTTGTTTTATTAATTCTTTAGTTATTAAAATACACAAGGGCGTTTTCCCAGTTCCCCCTAAATATATATTTCCGATACATATAACTGGAATTTTAAATGAATGTTCTGAGGTAACTTTTTTTTTAATTATAATTAATAATTGTAAAAAAAATGAGATAGGAAAAAGCAATAAAGATATTAAGTTATTATTTTTTTCCCAGAATTTAGGTTTTAAAATTTTCATTTATTAATTATTTTATCTAATTCATCACATGTATCATTTAATATTTTTTTTCCTAAATTATTAATAATTTCTATTTTTTCATTATTAATTGCATTAGATTTACTCAAATCCATACTTATTTTATTAGATAATTCGATCTCATTATGAATTTCCTCGGATATTTTATATTTATTAAAAAGATCATATATTTCTTTAAAATTATATACATATGGTCCATGATAAATTTTACATTTAAACTTTGCTGCCTCTATAGGATTTTGTCCTCCTACACGTTTAAGTTTCTCTATCATAGACTTGCCAATAAAAACACTTTTACAAAGTTCTAAGTAATTTGATGTCATCCCGTATGAATTTATTATAATAATTTCCTTATCATTCTTAATTAATTCATCTTTTGATAAAATTTGACAAGTTAAGCCAAATTTTTTGCAAGATGTTTTAATATTTTGAACTCTATCAATATGTCGTGGAATAATAATTGTTATTATATCTTGATGGATTGCTTTTATTTTTAAATGAGTTTTTAGACAAAAAATATCTTCTTCTTTATGAGTACTTACTGCACACCAAAATTTGCTAAAATTTAAGATCTCTTTATTTTTATCATTTAAAATATTAGTTTTATTTTCAAAAGTTAACTTTAAATTTCCTAAATATTTAATGTTTTTAACTTTAAATTTTTCAAGGTATTGCTTTGACTCTTTACTTGCTGGTAAACATAATTCAAAAGATTGAAAAATTTTTTCTGCTACTTTTGGTAAAAGACTCCATCTTAAAAATGTTTTTCTGGTTATTCTCCCATTTAGAAGTACCAATGGTATTTTTCTTTTTTTAATTTCTAGAATAAAATTTGGCCATATTTCTGAGTCCACAAATATTGTTAAGTTAGGAGACCAATTATCTAAAAATTTTTTTACTAAATTAAGTTTATCAATTGGCAGAAACCTATGAGTTATATTTTGTTCACCAGATAATTCTTCTGAAATTAAATGTGAAGAACTTAATGTAATGGTTGTAATTAGAAATTCAAAATTATTTTTTCTATTCAATCTTTTAATTAAAGGTATAATGCTTTTTAGCTCTCCTATACTAGCGACATGAAACCAAATTAGTTTTTTGTTATAATTTTTGTTTACATTAAATGATGAGCTAAATAGTTTTTCTTTAAATCTATTTTTATCTTCTTTTTTAAAATACGTTCTTAAAAAAGTTATTAATATTATTATTGGAAAAAAGATATTAATGAGATAACGATAAATAAGAATCATTTACTTTAATTGATTTTTATATAAAGCCTTATATTCTTCACTATTATTTATTAAGTGTTCATGATTACCTGAATTAATTATTTTTCCATTTTCTAACAAAAATATTTTATCAGAATTGTGAATAGTAGACATCCTATGTGCAATAACTATCGTAGTTCTTCCTTTTATTAGATTATTTATAGCATTTTGAACTATTCTTTCAGACTCTGTATCCAGAGAAGAAGTAGCTTCATCTAATAGAATTATAGGAGATTTTTTAAGTATGGCTCTAGCTATAGAAATTCTTTGCTTTTGACCCCCTGAAAGCCTTACCCCATTTTCACCAACTAAAGTATCATATTTATTTGGTAGTTTATTAATGAACTCATCTGCGGCAGCATACTTACATGCTTCTTCAATATCTGTTTGTGTTGCTGTGGAGTCCGCGTAAGCAATATTATTCTTAATTGAGCTGTCGAACAAAATAACATCTTGGCTTACTAATGATATTTGGTTTCTTAAGGATTTCAGATTGATATTTTTTATGTTTTGATTGTCTATTTTAATTATACCATCTTGAGGGTCATAAAATCTTGGTAAAAGATTAATTATAGTGCTTTTTCCAGCACCACTCTTGCCAACTAATGCTGTAACTTTGTTTCCTTCTATTTGTAGATCAATATTATTTATAGCTTTTTCAGCTGTAGTTTCATATTTAAAACTAACATTTTCAAATACTATATTACATTCTTTAATTTTCAGTTCTGGTAGATGATCCTCATTTTTTATATTTATAGGTTTATCTGTTATAGAAAAGATTCTTTTTGCTGCCGCAGCTCCTTGGTAAGCAACCATGTTTATAGTAGCTAGAGATCTAATCGGCTGATAGGCTAACATCATAGCTGCCAAGAAAGAAAAAAAATTATTAATCCCAAGCTCTCCTGCATTAATTAGTTTTCCTGAAAAGAAGATAAATCCTGCTATCATAATTCCAGTTAAACCCTCCATAATTGGAGTAGCTCTGAGCATAATAGCTTGAATTTTAATATTTTTATTTACTAAATCTGTGATTACATTATTAGCATTGTCACTTTCCTGATTTTCTTTTTGAAAAATTCTAATCATTCTAGATCCTCTTAAGATATCTGATAAAAATGAAACTAAATTTCCGGATAATTTACTGGCTTGAATAGTAGCTTTACCAACTTGCTTTCCAAGGTTTTTTGCTAGTCCTCCAGCAAGAGGAATCATAAAAATTGCAAAAGAGGCTAATTTCCAATTTTGATAAAACATTAGTCCAACCAATAAAATAACTGAAAAAGAGTCTTTCATTAAGTTTAAGACGCCAGTACTAACCAAGTGTGAAACTTGACCAGAGTCGTACTGTATATTAGAAATATATCTTCCCGAATGCCTAGAATCTAAAGTCTGAATATCTGAAAACAAAATTGATTTTGCAATTCTTTTTTGCAATTCTCCTGCAATTCTCTCTCCAACAATATTAATATTTGTTCTAGCAAAATATAGGGATAGACCCTTTGCTCCAAATGTAACAATTATTGCAATAGGTATAACCCAGGCAAGTGTTTCGTTCTTATCTATAAATATTTTTTTAACCGCCGGATCAAGCAACCAAGCTATTGCTGAAGTAGTTCCTGCAATAACTACTGATAAGATTAAACATAACAATATTCTCTTTAAGTGGAGTCGTACATGTTCTTTATAAAGTCTTGTTAAAATAAGCTTTAATTCTTGAAATTTCATAATTTAAGAAAAGAGAATTGTTAAGAACATGAAAATACCAGAGTAATTATTTACTTTAAAAGCCTTAAGGCAATTCATAGGATTATTTTCATTAAAAATTTTTATCTGATAAATTAAGCTAATCGAAAACATTAAAATAAGACAAGTTGATAAATTAATTCCAATATTTGATTTGAAAACATAAACTATTAATAAAAAAGTAATTAGGTAACATGCTCCAACAAAAAGTTTTATATTTTTTTTTAAATTTTATAGCAGTAGATTTTATTCCAATAATTTCATCATCTGCTATATCCTGTACTCCATAAATGGTGTCATAACCCAATGTCCAAAATATGGCTGATAAATAAAGTAGGACAATTTGAAAAGATATTTGATCTAATATGGCCGTATAACCCATTATCATGCCCCAGTTAAAAGTTAGACCAAGAAACAATTGAGGCCAATATGTTATTCTTTTCATAAAAGGGTATGAAAAAGCTAACAGCATTGATCCGAGACCTAAATAAATTGTATTAAGATTAAATTGAATTAAGATTAAAAAAGCTATTAAACAAAGTATCAAAACATAAATAATAGATTGTTTAATTGAAACTTTGCCACAAGCAATAGGTCTTAGCTTAGTCCTTTGAACTTTTTTATCAAAATCTTTATCTACAATATCATTAAATATACACCCCGCGCTCCTCATAAGTACTGAGCCTAAAAAAAATAATAAAATATAGTATAAGAAAATATTTAAGTCTTTATCTAATCCATATCCGTAAGCTAAACCCCAAGAACATGGCCAAAATAAAAGCATAAAGCCTATAGGTTTATTTAATCTTGTTAATTCTATAAATATTTTTAAATGTTCCATGAAATATGACTTGTAAATATCAAACACTATCTACATAATCAATTTGATTCGCTATGGATATAGATTACACAGTTGCCGCCTTAATGTTTCCGGCTATACCTCTAATGATGACTATGTATAGTAATAGGTTTCACACACTAAGTGCTCTAATTAGACAGATACATGATCAGTATACATTTGAAAAAAAAGTTCCTCCAGAATGGGAAAATCAATTACATGTTTTAAACAAAAGAGCAAATTTACTAAAATATGTAATGGGTTTCGGAGCCTTTGGATTTCTTTTTAATATGACGACAGTTTTAATGCTCTATGTTAATACCCTGCAAGTAGCTCGTTTAAATTTTGCAGCCTGTTGTGTGTGTATGATAATTTCTATTTTTTTATTTTTGCAAGAAATAAGACTTTCCAATCAGGCTTTAAAATTTCATTTAAGCGACATGGATTCTATGAAGAAAGACTTATAATTCAATTAGTTTCCTGAAGTTTTTTTTTAAATAATGATATACCGTTATTTATCTTATATTTATAAGACTCTTTAAAAGTTTTTAATTGCCAGCCTTTCATTCTAGAAGTAATTTCTTTTAAATTTTTAATTTTCCACTCTTTTTTTGTATTTTCATTTTTCCATATTTTTTTCTCGTCATTAGTTCTTGCGCATCCATAACAATAACCAGTTACTGGATCAGTTTTACAAATACTTATACAAGGTGATATAACTTCTTTTTCCATTAGGGAACTAGTATGGCTGGACCAGTCAGTTTTCTAGACTCTAAATCTTGATGAGCTTTTTTTGCTTCTTCTAACTTATATTCTTTAAAAATTTTTATTTTTATCATGCCAAATTTTATTTTTTCAAATATTTCATCGGCTCCTTTTTGGATTTCATTTCTGCTGGTGAAATAATGTCCAATAGTTGGTCTTGTCAAAAAAAGACTTTTAGATTGTATATCTCTAGTAACATTCACAGGATCTAAAGGTCCCGAAGCATTTCCAAAACTTATCATCATACCTCGTGGCTTTAAGCATGCTATTGATCCTTTAAATGTATTTCTTCCAACTCCGTCAAAAACTGCAGAAACTCCATTATTATCTGTCAATTTCATAACTTCTTGAGCAAAATCATTTTTTGAATAGTTAATAACATTCTCGTATCCATTTGCTTTAGCAATTTCAATTTTTTCGTCTGAACCTACAGTGCCAATAACTTTTGCTCCAATGCTTTTAGCCCATTGAGCGAATATTTGACCAACACCACCAGCTGCAGCATGAAACAAAATAGTTTCATTAGGTTTTAGCTTGTAAGTCTTAGTTAATAAATAGTTAGTTGTTAAACCTTTTGTCATTAATGTTGCTGCTAATTTATGTGAAATCCATTCAGGAATTTTTACTGCAATTTTCGCTGGTATTATTCTTTGTTGAGAGTAAGCTCCTATAGGCATGGATGCATAAGCAATGTTATCTCCTTTGTTAAACTCTTTGATATTTGAACCAATTTCATCAACTTTTCCTGATGCTTCTAATCCTATACCGCTTGGTAAAGGCAAAGGATACAAACCTGACCTATGATAGGTATCAATATAGTTTAACCCAATCGCATGATTGGTAACTTTTATTTCATCTGGTCCTGGTGATTTTATATCGATGTCTTGAATTTCCAAGACTTCGGGTCCACCATTTTTTTTTATAACAATTGATTTAGCCATTATTGAAGAAACGTACTTGAACTTTTAATATTTAGCAAATGTTCCATTGTTATAGTCTTGAATGGCTTCAAGTATTTCTGCTTTAGTATTCATAACAAATGGACCACCTCTAGCGATTGGCTCACCAATTGGCTTACCTGCAATAAAAAGAAATTCAGTTTTTTTATTGGCTTTTACTTTAAGTTTATTTCCTCTCCCAAGTATAATTAAATTGGAGTCTTTAGTTTTATCATGTTCTTTTTCCCCAATTTTTAATTCACCTTTTAGCAAATAAATAAAAGAATTATGTTCCTGAGGAACTTCACATTTAAATTCCTTTTTTTCATTTAGAACAATATGAAAATAAATTGGTTTTATGTTATGATTTTTTTGAGGACCCTCAGCATTTTCATATTTTCCTGCTATAACTTTTATTTTCTTTTCACTATCTTCGTGAATACCAAGCTGATTACCTTTTATATAAATGTACTCTGGTTTATTCTTTTTTAAATTTGCTGGCATATTAATCCAGAGTTGGAAACCTAATAGTTTACCTTCTGACATAGCAGGCATTTCGGAATGAATTATTCCTCTTCCGGTTTTCATCCACTGGACATCTCCAGGAACCATCTTTCCTTTTGAGCCTGTGCTATCTTCATGTTCGAATTGGCCGTGCAACATATAAGTTACAGTTTCTATACCCCTATGAGGATGAGGAGGAAATCCAGCTAAATAATCGTCCTTATTTTCAGATCCAAATTCATCAAGCATTAAAAATGGATCAATATAATCTGCTTCTGGTGTGCCAATGCTTCTTTTTAATTTAACACCAGCACCATCTGATGCGTTTAGGGCTTTAACTATCTTTTTAACTTCAATTTGAGTCATAATAAATAATAACGCTTAAATTAAATCTAGTAACTGCGTTAAATTGTTTATTTCATTTTTAGGTTTAAAATCTAAATTATCAAAAACTGCATTATTCCTATTAACCCAAACAGAGTTATAACCATAGTTTCCAGATCCGGAAACATCCCATGTATTAGCACTTAAAAAAGTTACTTCCTGAGGTTTAATCTTATATTTTTTTAAGGGCAAATTATAAACTTTTGCATCAGGCTTATAAACTTTCACGGATTCAATTGAAAAAATGTCATCAAACAAATCTTTCAAATTATTGCTTTGAACTAATCGATCTAGAAGAGCGGGGGTTCCATTTGAAAGTACAGCAAGTTTAAAGTTTTTCTTTTTTAAATTTTCTAGAACATTCTTAACTTCAGGATATGGAGATAAAACTTTATAAAGATTTAGTAGATCATTTTTCATACTCATTTCGATTCCAAAAACTTTCATTGATTTATCTAAACTATCCTCTGTAATTTGCCAAAAATCTTTGTGTCTTTTCATTAAACTTCTTAGCCAAGTATACTCTAATTGAGTTGTTCTCCAGAAATTTGCAAAGCCTTCCCATTTATCTCCGATTTTATCTTTGCATTTTTCAGCAGCAGAATTTACATCAAATAATGTACCGTAAGCATCAAAAACTACAGATTTAGTTTTCATTTTTTATTGTGAGAGCCGTCACACAAAGGAGGATCATCAGTTTGTTTACAAGTGCAAAAAAAAACTTTCTTTGATTGTTCAGCCTTATAAGTCTTTGGACCAAATTTTGATCCATCATGTGATCCGTCGCAAAAAGGTTGTTTAGAACTTTTTCCACAACTACACCAATAATAAGATTTCCCCTCTATGACGTTTACTCCAATTGGAGTATCTCCAGCTCTCTCTCCTTTTTGCATCATTATTCCTTTCTTTTATAATTAATTTAAAACTGTTTTTATTGTATACACAATACATGAGCAACATAAGATTATATTATCCTAATAGTATAATTGAAAATACTACTTCTCTATTGTCAAAAGATCACACGCATTATGTAGCTAATGTGATGAGACTAAAAAGGGGTTCTAATATAAATTTTTTTAACGAAGATGGAGAATGGGTTAGTGAGGTAATTTTTTTAGAGAAAGATAGAGTTGAAGTAAAGTTTTTAAATAGATTAAAAGAGTCTTTAAAACCCTTAAACATAGAGCTAGCAATTTGTTTGGTTAAAAAAAATCCTATGGAGATAGTTTTACAAAAAGCCACTGAACTAGGAGTAAGTAGAATTACTCCAATTATATCTGAACGAACAGAAATTAAAGAGTTAAATTTTGAAAGGGCTAAAAAGATTGTTATTGAAGCAACCGAACAATCAAATCAATTCTGTCCACCAGAAATATCAAAAATAATCAAACTTAAAGATTTTATAAATAATCTTTATGGCTCAAATAAACTTTTATTTGCAGATATCAATTGTAAAGAGAGATTAAAAAAAGATGATATAAAAGGTGAAAATTTAAAGACATTACTTATTGGCCCGGAAGGTGATTTTACACCTAATGAAAGAAAAATGATTTTAGAAAACAACAAAACTATTTCTTTTTCTCTCTCAAAAAATATTTTAAGAACGGAAACAGCTACAATTTCCGCTCTTTCCCTAATAAACTATTTTTTCGAATTATAAAATTTTTTTAATTATTTTTAAAGACTCTTCAATATTATTATGGTGAGTAATACGATTGAAATATTTTCCATTTTTTAATAAAATAATTGGTGAGCTGTGATCTACAGTATAGTTTCCATCTTCTGAAAAAATTTTTTCACTTTTAATACCCCAAGATTTTGAGAGAAGAAAAATTTTTTCTGACTCCCCAGTTATGCCAATAATTTTATTTTCAAAAGAGCTTAAATAATTTTTCATTTTTTCTGGAGTATCTCTTTCTGGATCAATGCTAATAAAAAATATCTTTAAAGTTTTTTTCTCTTTTTCCAGCTCATTTAGGATATAAGTCAATTTATTTAAAGTCATTGGACATACATCAGGACAATTTGTAAATCCAAAAAAAAGGGCTGTAGCTTGATTTTGAAAAGATTTTTCTGTGATAATATTATTATTTACATCTTTAAGTGAAAATGAGGACCCTGTGATTGATGCGACATATTCATCTTTTTTATCTTGAACAGATAAAATAATTGGTAACATGATAAACAAAAAGATAACAAAGCACCCTATGAGAATTGATATGGATGTTTTTATTTTCATTAGTGGTATAATTAATCATTATGTCTAAAATTATAAAGAAATTATTTGGCGCACTGGTCGAAAAACCTTGGGATGAAAATCAAGTAAATATAGACAATCAACATGTGGGCAGTACATTTAAAGGGGTTTCCTCGTATGTATCAGCTGTCATTGTAATTTTTGGAGTTAGCACCGTACTCTTTAGTCTTATAGTTACTGCCTATCTTTATTCTATTCCTGGCGGGCAAGATACAATGTTTCTTTTTAAACCAAATTTGTTTTGGTTTAATAGTTCCGTTTTAATTTTAGTGGCTTATATTTTTAGGAAAATTACAAAAGATTTAGAAAGCAAAAGAACATTAAAAATAAAAAGAAATCTAATTCAAGTTGGTGCTTTAAGTTATCTATTTTTGATTGGTCAAATATTATTATGGTTTCAATTAATGGAAGATGGAAAATTTGTTTCTACCAATTCATATTTCACTTCTTTTTATTTTTTTACCGCTCTTCATGGACTTCATCTTCTAGGAGGTTTATTCTTTTGGGGAAAAGTTTGTTCTCAAATTTTTAAATTAGATGAAAAAAAAATCTTAGATGAAAAGAATAAAGTAGAAGCTTTATCTCTTTATTGGATGTTTTTATTAATTATTTGGTTAGTATTTTTTTTAGTTGTTTATGTCTTTAATGATGCAGTTATTGCTTGGTGCAAGGAATTAATTTCTTAAGACTGAATTTAGAGAAATAGTACGAGTATTGATCCTAAGAGAGCAATTATTATTAATAAAAAATAAATAGACCTTAGGTATTTTTTGATTTCAGGTTTTTTTTCTTTTTTTGAGAAGGCCCCAGCTCCTAATGATATAACAATAAAAAATAGGAAGACTAAAAAAAGTATAGTTATTAAAATTCCCAGTTTTCCAATCATTTTTTGTAGTTGTATAACCCTTTTAAGACATTTTGTCCCTAGGTTAAAGCGACCTTTTCTTTTATAAGTTTGTCTGTATGTTTACAGGTCTCATATTTTTAGCAGTTATAATTGGTTCGATCGTTTTTCACGTTTGGACTCCATGGTGGTGGACGGACATTGCCTCAAATTGGAGTGCAATGGATAATACTATAATTTTAAGTTTTTGGATTGGCGGTGGAGTGTTCATTTTAGTTTGCCTTTTCATGGTCTACTGCATTTTTAGATACCAATATAAAGAAGGACGTAGATCAGAATATAAACCTGAAGATAAAAAATTAGAAAAAGGATTAACTTGGTTGACAACTATTGGTGTTGTAGCTCTTCTAGCTCCTGGACTTGTTGTATGGAATAATTACATAAGAGTGCCTGATAATGCTATTCAAGTAGAAGTGATGGCATGGCAGTGGGGTTGGAAATATAGATTACCAGGACAAGATGGAAAACTTGGAGCTTCTAACAACAGAATAATTAGTGATGATAATCCTTACGGATTAAATATTGATGATCCAAATGGAAAAGATGATGTTTTTGTTGAAAGCAATGAATTGCATTTATTAAAAGATAGACCTGTTAAAATTTTATTAAGATCGATTGATGTATTACATAATTTCTATGTTCCGCAGTTTAGATCAAAAATGGATGCAGTTCCTGGAACTATCACTTATTATTGGTTTGAGCCTAATAAAAACGGAGAGTACGAGGTTTTATGTGCGGAGTACTGTGGCGTCGCTCATTATGCTATGAGAGGCAAAGTTGTGGTGGAAGACGAAGTAAGTTATAACAAGTGGTTGTCTGAGCAAGAAACTTTTTCCAGCTTTACAGCTAAAAATAGAAATAATAAATTAAATAAGAAAAAATTTGCTAAGATTAACAATTTATCAAGCGATAAAAATAGTATATTAAAGGAACAAGATGTCAGATGAACTAAATATAAATAAAAAGACAAAATACAAAATTAAAACAAAATCTTCTACTGCTTCAGGTAGAGGAGAAACAGATATTGATTACGTAAGGCCTGCAGAATTACCAGAACAAGACCTTTATCACGGCCATAGTTTCATAACTAAATGGATTTTTTGTCAGGATGCTAAAGTTATAGGAGTTCAGTACACTCTTACCGCAGTGTTTACAGGAGTAGTCGGCTTAATTTTATCTTGGATGATGCGTATGCAACTTGGTTATCCAGATCTATTTCCTTTTTTGACAGCTGAAACATATTATCAAATGGTAACAATGCACGGCATGATAATGGTAGTGTATTTATTAACTGCTTTGTTTCTTGGAGGGTTTGGAAATTACTTAATACCTTTAATGGTTGGAGCAAGGGACATGGTGTTTCCTTATGTAAACATGATAAGTTTTTGGATGTTTTTTGTAGCTGTTGTGGTTTTGATGGCTAGCTTTTTTGTACCCGGAGGCCCAACAGGATCAGGTTGGACTTTATATCCTCCTCAAGCAATTTTAGAGGGTACCCCAGGCTCAGGTTATGGAATTCTATTAATGTTAATATCTTTATCTTTATTTGTAATTGGTTTTACAATGGGAGGTTTAAACTATGTAATTACTATTTTACAAGCAAGAACTAGAGGAATGAGCTTGATGAGAATGCCTTTAACTATTTGGGGAATTTTTACTGCAACTGTTTTAGCTTTATTAGCTTTCCCAGCTTTGCTCGTTAGTTCAATTATGATGACTTTAGATAAAGTTTTAGAAACTAGCTTTTTTATGCCAACTATTATAAAAGCAGGGGAAGCACTATCCTATGACGGTGGTAGCCCCATACTTTTCCAACATTTGTTTTGGTTTTTTGGCCATCCAGAAGTTTACATTGTTGCATTACCTGCTTTTGGAATTGTCTCAGACCTAATTTCAGTACACTCTAGAAAAAATATTTTTGGATATAGAATGATGGTTTGGGCGATAGTCGGAATTGGCGCTCTAAGCTTTTTTGTTTGGGCTCACCACATGTATGTAAGCGGTATGAGTCCTTGGTTTGGTTTCTTTTTTGCAACAACAACACTTATTATCGCGGTACCTACTGCGCTGAAGGTTTATAATTGGATACTTACACTTTGGAGAGGAAATATAAGAATAAATACTGTGATGCTTTTCTGCTTAGGTTTTATTGTCACTTTTGTAAATGGTGGTATAACAGGTATTTTCTTAGGAAATGTTGCTGTGGACGTTCCATTGTCTGATACTTATTTCGTAATTGCTCACTTTCATATGGTGATGGGAATAGCACCACTAATGGTAATTTTTGGAGCCATTTATCACTGGTTCCCTTTAGTGACTGGAAGATTTCTAGATGAAAAATTAGGTAAATTGCATTTTTGGATAACTTTTTTAGGCGCTTACTCTATTTATTTTCCAATGCACTATTTAGGTTTCATTGGTGTACCAAGAAGATATTTTGAAATGTATGACAGTCCATACATGACATCAGCTGTAGGAATGAATGAATTTATAAGTCTTGCAGCATTCATAGTAGGAGCTGCTCAATTTATCTTCTTTTATAACCTTGTAAAAAGCTTAAGACTAGGTAAGCCAGCAGGTAAGAACCCATGGAAAGCTAATTCTTTAGAATGGCTTACACCTGACGTTCCTCCTACACATGGTAACTGGGGCGAAAAACTTCCAGTAGTTCACAGATGGGCATATGATTATGGTGTTCCCGGAGCAAAAGAAGACTATATTCCTCAAACAACTGCACCAAGTGAAGTTAAAGATGCAGAAGTAGAAAAAACTTAATATAAGGAACATGTCAGATCTTAATCTAGATAAATTGCCAGGCGGTTTCAAAGGCATGTCTGAAGATATAGGCTCAGATCAAACTACCTTTAAAGGAGTAAACTGGGGCAAGGCTATGATGTGGATTTTTTTACTGAGTGATACTTTTGTATTTAGCTGTTTTTTGGTTGCTTATATGAAAGTGAGAGCTTCAGTAGTTGAACCATGGCCTTATCCTAGTGAAGTATTTGCTTTAGAAATGATGGGAGTTCCAGTTCCACTTTTATTAATAGCAATAATGACCTTCGTACTTATTACTAGCAGCGGAACCATGGCATTAGCAGTTAAATATGGCTATGAAAAAAATAGAAAAATGTGCGGATGGTTTGTTTTGTTGACTGCGATAGGAGGACTTACTTTTGTTGGAATGCAAGCATTTGAATGGTCAAAATTGATATTCCATGATGGAGTAAGACCTTGGGGAAATCCTTTTGGTGCTGAGCAGTTTGGGGCTTTCTTTTTTATGATTACAGGGTTTCATGGTACCCATGTTTCAATAGGTGTGATTTTTTTATTTATCTTTGCTAGAAAGGTTTTTAGAGGAGATTTTGATACTGGTAGAAGAGGGTACTTTACCACAATGAAATCAGACTATGTAGCGATAGAAATATTAGGTCTTTACTGGCATTTTGTAGATCTGGTTTGGGTATTTATATTTGCTTTCTTTTATTTATGGTAAACTAAATTATGGCTGAAGCGAAAAAAGAACAAACATCAACACACAAAATAGGAATATATCTTTGGATATGGGGGTTATTATTTGTTTTAAGTTTTTTTTCTTATATGGTCGACTGGTATAACTTTCAAGGGTTGTTAAGATGGTCATTAATTTTATTTTTCATGTTCCTTAAAGCTGGCTTAATAATGGCTTTCTTTATGCACTTGTTTTGGGAAAGATATGCTTTAGTAAATGTACTTTTATGGCCTATGACTGCTATAGCTTGCTTTGTTGGTTTAATGGTAGCAGAAGGAAAATATACTGTATTTTCAAGACTGTTTTATTTTTTTGTAGGGGGAGCATAATTCATGGGTGGTTACAATATAGTCGCTGGATTTTTAATATTCTTTTTTCTTTTCGTTTATTTCGTTTGGTTTGGAACTTCATTAAAAATTGAGAATGACAAAGAAAAGAAAGACGACATAAGAATCAATCCTTACGACCAAATATCTTTACAAAGAAAATTAATTGATAAAAAGAATAAAAAAGTAGGAATTTTTGATTTAGGTAATCATATTCTTATTATAGGAATGATACTTATAGCTATATTCATTTCTCTAAATGTGGGATAATCTTGCCACAAAATATAGCAAAAAATAAAACTTCTCCAATAGAGCTTAGTCTTTATCTAAAATCTTTTTTAGCACTTATGAAGCCAAGAGTTATGTCTCTTGTTTTATTTACTGCTGTGGTTGGTTTATTAGTTGCCCCTGTAAAAGTATCCTTTCTTACTGGTTGTTTATCTTTACTAGCTGTAGCCATAGGTTCAGGTGCTGCTGGAGCATTGAACATGTGGTACGAGTCGGACGTAGATGCAGTTATGAGCAGAACATGTTTAAGACCTATACCAACAGGGAAAATTAAAAGAGAAAATGCTTTGTGGTTTGGTATTTTTCTTTCTATAGCTTCAACTGTTATGCTTTATTTATCATCGAATTTAATTTCTGCAATTTTGTTAGCATCAACAATAAGTTTTTACTTTTTTATTTATACTATATGGTTAAAAAGAAAGACCGCACAAAATATAGTCATCGGAGGTGCATCTGGTGCTCTTCCTCCCGTAATAGGATGGACCATAGCAACCGGATCCATTTCTATTGAACCTATAATAATGTTTTTAATAATATTTTTTTGGACTCCGTCTCATTTTTGGGCCTTAAGTTTATACAAATCTGATGATTATAAAAAAGCAAAAATTCCTATGCTGCCTATTACTGCTGGTATAGAAAGTACAAAATTTAATATTCTTTTGTATGCTTTTTTTATGTTGCCGGTGGTTATCTTGCCAATTTTTTTTGGATTTGGAAGTATTATTTATATTATTTTATCTCTATCTATGACTTTCTATTATATTCATTTATGCTATCTGCTTTTTAAATCAAAATCTGTTATAAAGTCAAATTTGATAGCAAGAAAAGTATTTGTATATTCTATATTTTATTTATTTTTTCTTTTTTTATTAATTCTGTTTGATAATTTGTTTAAATTGAATGAAATAATGAGCTTTTTCTAAAACAAATTAATTAATATCAATTTTTGTTTATTTTCTATACTTTAGAAGAAAAAAATGAATTATTTTAGCACTAGAGATAAATCTTTAAAATTTAGTTTTAAAGACATTTTTTTAAGAGGTCTTGCTCCTGGAGGGGGTTTATTTTTACCCGCCGAAATAAAAAAGTTGAGTCATGAAGAGTTAAATTATTTGAGTAAGTTAGATTATAAAGAATTAGCCTTAGAAATTATATTCAACTTTTGTAACGATGAAATCAGTAAAAATGAGCTAAAATCTTTAATAGAAAAATCTTACAGTAGTTTTAAGGATAAAGACGTTGTAAATCTAAGAAAGATAGGTGACACGTATCTTCTAGAGCTTTACAACGGACCTACGCTTGCATTCAAAGACATTGCTATGCAAATTATTGGAAATTTGTATGAGCACTTTAAAATAGCAAAAGAAAAAACTGTGAATATAGTTGTTGCTACCTCAGGAGACACGGGTTCCGCTGCAATTGCTGCCTTAAAGGATAGACAAAATATAAATTTATTTGTTTTACACCCCCATAATAAAATTTCTTCTGTTCAACGTAAAATAATGACAGCTACAGGCGGACCAAATATCTATAACATTGCAGTAAAAGGATCTTTTGATGATTGTCAAAAAATTGTAAAAGAATTTTTTAATGATGAAAATTTCAGATCAAAAATTAATATGTCTGGGGTAAATTCCATAAATTGGGCAAGAATAGTTTGCCAGATTGTTTATTATTTTTATTCATATTTTAGATTAAAAAAAAAAAACATCAGTTTCTCAGTACCAACGGGAAACTTTGGTGACATTTTTGCAGGGTATATTGCAAAAAAAATGGGCTTACCAATTAATAAATTAATTGTCGCTACTAATGATAACGATATATTGCAGAGGGTAATAAATACTGGCGAATACAAACCTGATAAAGTAAAACCATCGATTTCTCCAAGTATGGACATTCAAGTTGCAAGTAATTTCGAAAGATTACTTTTTTACATTGTAGGTCAGGATGATCAAAAAGTCAGTTTATTGATGGATCATTTATCTAAAAAAGGTTTTTTTAAATTAGATCAAAACGAAATCGAAGAAATCAAAAAAGATTTTGAAGCTGTCAAAATTAATGATGAGTCTACACAATTAATTATTAAGAACATAAATGATCAATTTAAATTTATCGTTGATCCACATACTGCAACAGGATTTGGAGCTATAAAAAAAACTAAGGGTTTAGAAAATATAGTTGTTCTTGGTACTGCTCATCCTTTCAAATTTAGTGACACAGTCAAAAAGGCGACTGGAAAAAATTTAGAGACACCATCGCATTTAAAGATAGACCTAGATAAAAAAGAAAAATTTGATATTATTGAAAATTCTAATTCACAAATAAAAGACTATATCTTAAGTAAAATTAAATGAAAATAAAAGCAGGAGATAAATTACCAAGTTCAGAACTATTTTACCTTGACCAAAACAATGAGGTTAAAAAAATTGATATTCTTAGTTTATGTAAAAATAATAAGACTATAATATTAGGCATGCCAGGCGCCTTCACCAAAACTTGCTCAGCAATACATTTACCCGGATATATAAAAAACTACGATTTAGCTTCAGAAAAAGGAGTTCAAAAAATACTCTGTATTGCAGTTAATGATCCAAATGTAATGAAAGCTTGGGGAGAAAGTCAAAATGTTGGTAATAAAATTTTAATGGCAGGGGATCCTTATCTTAAATTTACCAAAGCTATTGGAGCCGAGGTAGACAAATCAGTTAAAGGATTAGGCATAAGATCAAATCGATACACAATGCTAGTAGAAAATGAATTAGTCAAAAAAGTAGAGGAAGAAAAAGACACTGCTTCTTGCGAATTATCTGCTGCAGAAAATTTTTTAAAATCTATTTAGTTTCTGAAACAGCTAGTTCGTCTACTTGATTATTAAGTTTATTTCCCGCATGAGCTTTAACCCATTTCCATTTAACTTTATGTTTTTTGCAAGAATTGTCTAATTTAATCCAAAGATCTTTATTTTTTACAGGCTTCTTATTTGAGTTTTTCCAATTATTTAATTTCCATTTTTTAATCCAATCGGTTATTCCATCTTTGACATATTTAGAGTCTGTATAGATTGTTATTTCAGACAGTCCTCTAATTTGTTTTAGAGCCATTATTGGAGCCATTAACTCCATCCTATTATTAGTCGTATTTTTTTCGTTACCAGAAATCCTAGATTGATTAGCATTACTATCTAAAATAATTGCAGCCCATCCCCCTTTACCTGGGTTTCCTGAACAAGCACCATCTGTATAAATCTTTAACTTCATTAAAAGAAATAGTCCTCAAAGTTTTTTGAATTTTTATGAAATTCTAATCTTGTCAAATATTCCAAGGGGTCTTTTACCTTTACTATTGCACCATCCACAGTATTTAATGCATCAAAAACTCTTGTTAACAAAAATCTCAAAGCTGCACCTTGAGACAATACTTTTATGTTTGCTTTTTCATTATCTGTTAGTTTTCTAATTGAATTGTACCCTTCTATAAAATTTTTAGCTTTAGTTACATTAAAACTTAGATTTTTTGACTCACCATCAAAACATAACGCGTTAAAACAGATTGCAATTTCAAATGCATAAAAATCTTCACATGAAAAATAAAAATCTATTAGTCCACTAAATTCATTATTAACAAAGAAAATATTATCATTGAATAAATCTGCATGTATTATTCCTTTAGGTAAATCATTAGGCCAATTTTTTTCAACATCATTAAGATTGGTTTCAATTAACTTTGGAAGATCTGTGTGAATTTTAGAACATTCTGATTTTACAGAATTAAATAATTTTCGCCATGAATTGACTGACAAATCATTTAGTCTTTTAATTTTGAAGTTCTTTGTAATTTCGTGCATTTTGGCAACTTCTATGCCAACAGATTTGCAATTTTGAGGATTAAGTATTTTTTTTGCTTTACCTTCTAGGTACGTAACAATCATTAGTTTTTTCCCATTATAATCTGTGATTGATTCTTTTTTTTTATTAATAATTGGAACTGGACACTTAACTCTGGCTTTGTTTAAACTTGTCATAATTTCAGAAAAAAAAGGAAGGTCTTCAGATTTTATCCTCTTTTCATAAACTGTTAAAATGTATTTTTTGTTATCTACTATTAAGAAATAATTAGTATTCTCTATACCTTCCTGAATTCCTTTAAAGGAATTTAATTTACCAATAGCATAGTTAGATAGAATCTCTTCAATATCTTTTTTTTCGAATTTTGTATATACTGCCATTTAATTTAATTCTTTAGGTAATTTGAAAACTACTTTTTCTTCAGCTACTGTTACTTCTTCGATAGATACAATATAATCTTTTTCTATTTCTTTAATTAAGTTTTGCACCAAATGTTCTGGGGCAGAAGCTCCTGATGATATACCGATTATTTTTGAATTCGCAATATCATTAAAAGGTATTTTTTTTTCGGAATGCATTAATAATGAATTTTTACATCCTGCTTTTTTAGCAACCTCCACTAGTCTAGAAGAATTTGAGGAATTTCTGCTACCAATTATAAAAAACATGTCACATTTAGAAGCTATTTTTTTTACAGCTATCTGTCGATTAGTAGTTGCATAACATATGTCTTCTTTTATTGGTCCTTTAATATTGGAGAATTTTTTTTTTAATAAATCTATAATTTCAGCAGTGTCGTCTATTGATAAAGTTGTTTGAGTTATGTAGGCAATTGGATTACTAAAACTTTTTTCGTTCAGGGATTTTGCATCATTAATTGTCTCAACTAATGTTATCGCTCCTTTTGGCAACTGTCCCATAGTTCCAATTACTTCAGGATGATTTTTGTGACCTATTAGGATAATGTCATAGCCATTTTTATATAGCTGCTCTGACTCTCTATGAACCTTTGATACTAAAGGACAAGTTGCATCTACATAAGAAAGTTTTTTAATTTTTGCCTCTTCGGGCACTGTTTTCGGTACTCCATGTGCAGAAAAAACTACGGGTCTAGTGTTATCTTTAATATCTGAAAGTTCATTCACAAATATAGCTCCTTTTTTTTTTAGATCTTCAACGACTTGTTTGTTGTGGACTATTTCATGCCTCACATATACGGGTGAACCATATTTATTTATTGATTTATCTACTATTTCTATAGCTCTTTTGACTCCTGCACAAAAACCTCTAGGAGATGCTAAATAAATTTTAAGTTCTTTTTTCATTTTTTTCTAAAAGGTATTCTAACAATATATGCGGAAAAGTAAGGGACGCCAAACCAATAAAAATTACCTTATAAATGGCCTCATCGAGCTTATAAAAATTATTTAAAAAATATATTGCGAATAGAAATATTACTCCAGTGACACAAGTTAAAGGAATTGCTCTTTTTATAAATTTTTTTATCCCTGATTTGAAAGATTTATCTAACTCAAAAATTAACGTTATAGAATGCCTTATCGAATGCAGAAAACAAAAATAAAGCGTGAAAGCTAAAATAGGTGTTAAGAAAAAGTTTAATATAATAAGTGATGAAAAATCCATGATCATAATTCCTTTTAAGTTGGAGTTTTTTTCATTTGAAATGTATAAAGATGATAAAAAACTTAAACATAATAGTATTGTTAAAAATTGATCACTGAAAATTGTAGACTCAAAAACATTAAAATTCAAAATTTTAAATATTTCATTTGTTGCACTTCTTTGTAACAATAATGGAGCCACGATTACAGATGATCCTTTTAAAAAGAATAAGCATTCCGGTATCAAAAACTTTTCTTTAAAAGAAAACACTGTATCTTCTTTACCGAAATGATAAGCTGCAACAATTAGGAATAAAAATAAAACAAAATTAGGCAATATCAACCAGAAAATAATTATTAAAAAAGATATTAATATATAAACACAATAAAAAGAAATAGTAGATTTATAGCCAAATAATTTAAAAAGTTTTTTACCTTTAATGTTATCTAATGCTCCATGAGAAATTCCTAAAATTAATATTAAGAATAAACAGAGTATTATTGGTTCAAAATTTAGTATTAGATAAAACGGGCTTATCATAATACATAAATTAAAAAAAATAACTGAGTGATAAAAATTTATTCTTTCCATTAGTTAAATAATGCTTTTATAAAAATTAATTTAGGCATTTTACTTATAATACTTATATCTTCAAAAATATTACTTTTGTTTGATAAAAATCTAATAATTGAATTTGAAGAAGATTTGAACATATCAGAAAATATTTTTGGCATTTTCTCTGGATGTTTTTCTAAAACTCGAAGAAATACTTTATCTAAAAACTCATATTTTTTTCCAAGATTAAATGTTTTTATTTTTTCAATTTTCTCTATATTCCTTACAATATATTTACTATGCTCCTGAATATTCAAAAAAGTATATCCAGTGCTCAATCTAGTCATTCCACCGGCAGAGCCAATATTAATATTTTTATCATTATTTTTAAATGAAGGGTAAAATAATGGTATAGCTCCTTTTTCTGTGAAATTTATTTTATAATTTTTTATCCCTAAATTATTTTTGATATAATTTTCCAGTTGTAAATCATAATCCATAAGAGTTTGATCCTCTAAATCCGACAACCAAGTTGTTTCAATCAAGGCTCTATTTTTTTTAAAGGGTAATGTATAAAAAAAATGCACATCATTTCTTTGATCACAATTAAAATCCATTAGGTTTAAAATCTCATCATCAAAAATATCCTTTGTTGTTTCAATCTCAACTCCTTGAAAGTGCTGCCATAACTCTGATTTGTTGATTTTACCTTCGAACACACTATTAAAGATAATTGAGTTTTCTGAATTAATTTGACTCAGATTTTTGAAAAATTTTATATTTTGATTAAACGCAAGTTTTGAATTGATCTTTTCATAAAATTTTCCACTATCAACACTCTGGTAGGGATAATCTTTATTTCTTAATTCGATAGAACTTTCTGAGGAGTTTATTGTAAAATTATTCCAACTTTTTATTACACAATCTTCAAAATTATGATCAAATACTCTCCAGAAAGACCAAGTTTTATCTCTTTTATATTCTTTACGAGGCTCAATAATAGCTAAAGTTTTATCCTTTAATTTTCCATTAATCTCAAGTTCATAAGCTAATGATAAGCCTGCACATCCACCACCAATTATTACAAAGTTAAATTCTTTCATTTAAATTTATTTCTTTCTCTAAAAAATTATGGCTTATATGATTATCGTAATTTAATTTCTTAACAAATAATAACTTAACAAAATCAATAATAGATAAAAAGGTCTGAATTATTTTTTCAAAAACTGGAACATAAATTTTTCCTGCCTTATTATAATTTTCTGTATTTTTTTGTTTAAGAATATAATCACCGATTTTTTTATAAACACGCCTTGCTACTATTACTGAAAATCTGGATCTCAATGGTATACTACTTATTGAATTAAAAGATTTTTCATAAAATATAAGTGATTCATTTATTGTTTCTTTAATTACAGAAAACTCAGGTTTAATATATTGACGATTACGATCTCTATCTTCACAAACGTCTCGAGCAATGTTTGTAAGTTGCATAGCAATTCCAAGATCTATGGCGCCCTTAAGAGCTTCTTTATTTTTTACTTTTAGAATCTTTGACATCATTAGCCCAACTGTTCCAGCAACTCTATAGGAGTATACCAATAATTCTGTTTTTGAATTAATTTCCACTCTTTCTTCTAAGTCTGTTTCAACCCCATCAAATAAATCATTTACAACTTGCTCTGAAATGTTTTCGCTATTGATAATCGACCACATTTCTTTAATAATTAGATTGTTTAGATTTTTTTTTTTAAAATTATTTTTAAATTTTAAGAAATTATCTTTTTTAACTTCTAGTTTATTATCATCATCAACAATATCATCAAGAGTTCTACAGAAATTATATAAAGATGAACATTTATTAAATGTTTCTTTAGATAGGAAAAAACTAGCCCAGTAAAAAGATTTTGCATGTTTTTCTAATAAATTACTGTTCATTAAAATAGTTTATCTAATACTTTGGCAGAAGAGAGAACTCCAGGCATCCCTGCTCCAGGATGTGTTCCAGCTCCTACAAAATATAAATTTTTAAATATTTCTGATTTGTTATGAAATCTAAAATAAGCTGACTGAGAGAATTTAGGTTGTATAGAAAATCCAGAACCATGTAATGTTGCTAGGTCTTTTTCAAAGTAATCTGGAGTCAAATAAAAATCACTGACAACATTTTCTTTTATTCCAGGCAACACAGATTTATCCATTTTGTCTAAAATTAAACTTCTAAATTTATCACCTTCATTTGACCAATTAATATTGGATAAATTGTTTGGGACTGGGACCAAAACATAAAATGCATCTTGTCCACGCGGAGCCATATTAGGATCTGTTGCAGAAGGCCTATGTAAATAATAACTAATGTCTTCTGATAATATTTTTTTTTCAAAAATTTTATCTAAATGTTTTTCATAAGAATTTCCAAAGTAAATAGTGTGATGAGCTACTTCTTTATATTGTTTTTTCGACCCAAAATAATAAACAAATAGACCCATAGAATAATCCATTCTTTTCATTTTTTGTTTAAATAAAAAATTGTAATTATGTTTTGATTTAATTAAATTTTGATAAACATTAGGTGGATCAGAGTTACAAATTAAGTAGTCACAATTAATCATTTTAGAATTATTAATCTTTATTCCTTCAACTTTGTCATCCTTTAAAATAATTTCTGTGACTTCCGCTCCTTTAATAATTTTAATATTTTCCTCTTTCATTAATTTTTCTAATGCTTTAACGACATTGCCAGTTCCTCCCATAGAGTAATGAATCCCCCACTTTTTTTCTAAAAATAAAATTAGTGTGTAAATAGAAGTAGTAGTAAAGGGATTTCCACCTACTAAAAGAGGGTGCATACTAAAAACTCTTCTTAATTTTTCATTAACAATATAATTTGAAACTAATTTATAAACCGACTTATAACTTTTTAAACTTAACAGTGAGGGTACTTGCTTGAACATAAAAATAAGATTATTAAAAGGTTTATCTGATAAATCTGTAAAACCTTTATTAAAAATTTTTTCAGTAAAATTAACTAAATTGTTATACCCTTTAAAATCTTTATCTGAAAATTTTTTGATTTCTTTTTCCATTGAATTTTCATTACCGGAGTAATCAAAAGTTTCTCCATTACTAAATACAAAACGGTACCACAAATCTAGAGGGACTATTTCAACATAATCCGAAATTTTTTTGTCAAATAGATTAAATAATTCTTCAAAAAGATATGGAGCAGTAATTACAGTAGGACCTCCATCATAAGTAAAATCTCCCTTTTTAAAAACTCTTGCTCTGCCTCCTAGATCAGGATGCTTTTCAACTAAAGTCACATCATAACCTTTAGCTTTTAATCTTAATGATGCTGCCAAACCACCAAAACCTGAGCCGATAACTATTATTTTTTTTGCCATATTTATTATGGCCTATTCTAACTGGATTTTTTCTTAAGTGCTAATTTTGTTTCTTCAATACTTGATAAATAGATTTTGTCTAATTTACTTTTGTCTATGGAATTTTTAAGAAGTTTTTCAACGGATTCTATAGCTATTTTTACTGAGGCGTTTTTAATATCTTTAAGCGCCTGGTTTTTCATTTGTTTTATTCTATCTTCAGCATTCTTTTTTCTATTATCCATTAATCTGTGAAATTCTTCATTTGTTTTAATAATATTTTTTTCAGAGTCTTCATTAGCTTTATCAATCATTGATTTAACTTCTGCTTTAGAATTACTGATTTTTTTTTCATGTTCACCCAAGATATTTTTTGCTTCTTCCTTGAGTTTTTCAGCTTCATTTATTTGATTTTTAATATTAGTTATATTTTCATCTAAAGCGCTTTTTACTTTTTGAGGTATTTTAAAGTAGACTAAGATACCAAGAAAAATAAAAAAAGAGATAGCAACCCAAAATGTAGCATCAATTGTCATAAATATTTACCTATATTTTTTTTAGAGATATCCTCTACTACAGCTTTAATACTGCTCTCATTAAGTTTATCTCCTGACATCTTTTCAATAATATCTGATGCAATTTCTTGAGATATTGTACTGATAGACTCAATAGAGCTTTTTTTGATTTGTAAAATTTCTTTTTGTGATTTTAAAATTTCTTTTTCAATTTCTTTTTCCATAGAGTCTTTTTTATTCTGAATATCTTTATTTAAATTATTTTTAGATTCTAATAAAATTTTTGTAACTTCTTTTTTTGAATTATCTAAAATGACTTCATATTCTTTAAGTTTTTTTTCTGATAAATTTTTCAATTTATTAGCTTCATCCAAATCTTCTTTTATTTTATTTTCTCTATCATCGAGATTTTTTTTTATTTTCGGTAAAAAAAAATTAGCAATTGATATATATAGAATTGAGAATATTAAAATTAACCAAAATGCTTGCGAAGCCCAATATTTTGGGTCAAGCTGAGGCATACCAGCCTCAGCTGCAAACAAATTAGTTTTTAAAGTCGTTAAGACTAATATTAAAACTAGATAGTGTTTCATAATTTATTTAATTAAAATGCAAATAAAATAATCAACGCTACTACAAGCCCAAATAATCCTGTTGCTTCAGCTAAAGCAAATCCTAAAAGTAAATTAGGGAATTGCTTTTGAGCTGCAGATGGATTTCTCATAGCTCCAGATAGGTAGTTACCAAAAATAATTCCGATACCTACGCCAGCTCCAGCTAATGCGATTGCAGCAAGACCTGCTCCAATCATTTTTGCCGCTTCTAACTCCATTTTTCCTCCTTTTTTAATTAATGATGTAAATTTAATGCATCATTTAAATAGATGCAGGTTAATATTGCAAAAACATAGGCTTGAAGAAATGCTACTAAAATTTCTAAACCTGTTAATGCTACTGAAAAACTAAGTGGTAACCAACCACCTAATATTCCTAAACTAATTACGAATCCTCCAAAAACTTTTAACATTGTGTGACCTGCCATCATATTTGCAAATAATCGAACTGATAGGCTTACAGGTCTACTTAAATATGAAATAATTTCTATTACAGTAATAAGAGGCAGAAGAACGGCTGGTACTCCGCTGGGAACGAATATACTTAAATATTTAAAACCATGTTTTAAAAAACCTATTATGGTTACAGCAATAAAAATAAACAATGCCATTATTAAGGTTACAATGATGTGACTTGTTACTGTAAACGAGTAAGGCAGCATACCCACCATGTTGCATAAGAGAACAAACATAAATAAACTGAATATAAAAGGAAAATAAGGTTTAGCTTTAGAGCCTGCTGTATCATTGATCATTTTAGCAACAAAATTATAGAGCATCTCCGAGATTAATTGAATCTTGCCAGGAATTATTTTTTTTTCTTTTGTTCCTAAGAATAAAAAAAGCAAAATAGAAGCCAAGCTAATAAGCATAAACAAACTAGCATTAGTAAAAGACAAATCTATTCCAGCAATTTTTATTTCAGGTCCTATTTTATGAACACTGAATTGCTCCATTGGGTTACTTGCCATACAAATCCTTAAAATTAATCCTCTTTTTGCATCCGGTTAGCAGTTCTGAAGACGTTTAACATTCCAGCGGCAGCTCCCAAAAAAAAGAAAATTATTATTAACCAAGGTTTAGTACCAAACCAAGTATCTAAAATAAACCCAATTATTGTCCCAACCCCAACAGCTGCAACTAATTCTGTGCCTAATTTGAATGCATTGCCCATAAAAGAGCCTTTTTTTTCATTCTCTGAAATAATTTGTTTTTTAATTTTCGATTTTGCAATTTTAAGGCGAGTTTTAAAATCTTCAGGAGTTGTCATTTTTTATTGTCTAGGCCACCAGGTCTTCTGCCTTTTGTAAGTCTACCGAAACTAATTGACTGATACCTTGTTCAGCCATTGTAACACCATAAAGTCTGTGCATTCTAGACATAGTTAGCGCATGGTGAGTTATAATTATAAATTTAGTTTTAGTTATCTTTGTAAGCTCATCTAATAAACCACAAAACCTTGTTACGTTAGCATCATCTAAAGGAGCGTCAACTTCATCCAAGACACAAATAGGAGATGGATTAACTAAAAAAACAGCAAATACCAAAGATAATGCTGTTAAAGCTTGTTCTCCTCCAGATAATAACGTAATTGATTGAAGTCTTTTTCCTGGAGGAGAAACAAACATTTCTAAACCCGCTTCCAGAGGATCATCGGAGTCGACCAATTCAATTTTTGCAGTCCCTCCGCTAAATAATTTTGTATACACTTCGTTGAATTTTCTATTAACTTTTGTAAAAGCTTCAAGAAGCCTTTCCCTCCCTTTTTGATTTAGTTCCTCAATACTAGCTTTCAATTTTACTATTGCAGAGTAGAGATCAGCTCTATCATCTTCCATTTTTTTAATTTCTGACTCGTATTTTTTTGTTTCTTCATCAGCTCGAAGATTAACAGAACCTAAAGACTCTCTTTGTTTTTTTATTTTCTCAACTTTTTGTACCTGGTCATCAATGCTAGGAAAATCTTGAATAGATAAGTTACTTAAGTCTGACAGAGCCAATAGAGAACTTTCATTTTCAATATTAAGTTCATTTTTTACAGAATATAATAAGTCTTTTTTTCTGTTTTCAATCCCTTCAGTTGTAGCCTCATTTCTAGCTTTACTCTCTTTTAAGTTTGATAATCTTAATTGTATTTCTTTTAAATTTTGATTGATTAAAGAAAATTTTTTTTCAGCCTCAAGTAATTCAGTTTCAATCTCTTCATTTCTTTTTTTAGTATTTTCTAGATTTTGCAGGTTCTGTCCCTTTGAAGTTGCTATTCGTTCAGGATTTTTTTGATTCTCATCTTGCTCTATGCTAATTTTATTTTTTCTTTCATTTAGTTCTAAAACCATTTTTTCTGAATTTGATTTTAAATTTCTCCAATTTTCAAGCTCTATATCAATATTTTTAATTCTCTCTTTTCTTTTAATAGAGTCACTTTGTATTGATTTATTTTTACCATATTTTTCTGCATATTCCTCTTGAGACAATGTTATTTCTTTTACTAATTGTTTGAGTTCTTGAAAAATATTTTTTGTTAATTTTTTATCTTGGTCTATATAACTTTCTATTTTATTCAATAATTCATCTAGTTGATCCTGCAAATTATTTAATTTTATTTTTGATTTACCAAGCTCTTTAGAAGACTCTGATTCTACTTCGATAAGCTCATTTTCAGTTTTCAATAAAGCTTCCTTTTCCTGCAAAATTCTTTTTTCATTTAAGTCAGCGTCTAAAGAGATGCTTCGTTCACGCTCCAAATCTGACTCAATTGTTTTAACAGACTTTTCAAGTTTTATTTGTAATGATTTGACTCTAGACTCTTCCTCATCAAGACTAGTCATGTCTAAATTAAGTTTTTGAATTTTAGCTGCACTTTCCATTTTTTTATCTCTTAACGGAGCAAGTTTTTTATTTTCTTCTTCCAACAAAGTATTATTATGATTGAAGTCTATATTTATTGCACTTATTTCATCATCTAGTTCACTTAATCTTTCAATTATTTGCTTTTTATCTTTTTCTATTTCTTGAATTTTTAAATGATATAATCCTGCTTCAATTTTTTTTATTTCTTTAGATATTTCTTTATATCTCGAAGCTTCTTCGGCTTGTTTTTTTAAATTATCTAGTTGTTTTTGCTGTTGTCTTTTAAGTTCGTCAGCTCTTTTTAAATTATTTTCAGCAGCATTAAGTCTTGTTTCTGCCTCTTGTCTTCTAGCATGAATGCCAGAAATACCGGCCGCCTCTTCGAGTATTGACCTTCTCTCAATCGGTTTAGAAGTTACAAGTTGACCTATTGTTCCTTGGCTTATTAGCGAAGGTGAATGAGCACCAGTTGATAAGTCAGCAAAAAAAGTTTGAACATCTCTAGCTCTTACTTCTTTATTATTAATAAAATATTTTGATCCTTTGTCTTTCTCTATTTTTCTTTTAATTGTAATTTCGTCAAAATCATTATATTGAGAAGCACCCTCTTTAGTTTTATTATCTAAATAAAGAACTACCTCAGAAATATTTTTTGATGGCCTATTTGAAGTTCCAGAAAAAATAACATCCTCCATTCCAGAACCTCTCATGCTTTTAGCTGAATTTTCTCCCATACACCATCTTAAAGCCTCAACAATATTTGATTTTCCGCAACCGTTTGGGCCAACAATTCCAGTTAAGCCATCTTCTATTAAAAAAGTTGTCTTATCAGAAAATGATTTAAAACCATTGATTTCTAAATTTTTAAATCTCATCTATAAAAGTTTTTCTATAGCTTTTTTAAACTGTTTGTATTCGTGTTTATCTTTGTATTGTTTTTCGTTGATATAAATAGTTGGCGTAGACTCAATTTTATATTTTTTCTGAGCTTCAATTCTCTCATTTAAAATTTCTTCTTGCAAATTTTCATTTTTTAAACATTCGTTCATTTTACTGTTTTTTAACCCTGAATCTAAACCAATTTTTTTGATAGATTCGTTAATTATATTTATATCAGATCCAATCGCCCATTGACTTTGTTTTTTATATATCTCACCTAATAATTGAAAACTTTTAATAATATCCAAGTGACATCTAACAATAATTTCTGCGTTTAGAGCAGCTAAATCTAGAGGAAAACTGTGATGCTCAAATTTTACAATACCTTTATCGATGTATTCTTCTCTTAATTCTTCAAAAATATTTATATGAAAATTTGCGCAATGCGGACATGTAAGAGATGAAAATACTTTAATAGTAATTTTTGAGTTAGTGCTACCTATTTTTAAGACCTTGTTTTCAGTTTTATTACTATCATTATTCTGAATTACTTGATTACTATCGCAACTTGTTGGAAGTATTAGTAAAATCAATAATGATAGTTTAAAAAAAATTTTACTAATTTTTTTCATTATATGCTTTTAAAAGATTATTTAATGAACTTTTTAATTCATCGTTATTTACTTCTTCTATCTTTTGATTAATTTTTGAAAGATTTTTTATCCTTGGAGATTCATTTTTTCTGTTTTTAACTTTCTCAGAGACAATTTTAAGAATAATCTTATTTATGCAACTATATCCGAAAAAACTATTTATCTTATCTATAATCTCTTTTTTTGAGTATTCAATTTCCAATTCTTTTCCATGAAGCACGTTCAGTACTAAAGTGCCGTCTCTCATCTCTTTTCCCATTTTTACTGTTATTGGATAGCAAGCATCAGATATTTTTTTACTTACCATTTTTGTCCAATTATCAACAATGTTTGAATAGTTATAACCACTTTTTTTTAAATATTTTTTTAAAGTCTTTGGTATAGAGCTTGAAAAAGGCTTTAATCCTTGTATGAAATTTTGTGATTTATTTTTATTATGCATATAAACTTTAATTTACCAAAAAAAATTCTTGGTTGGTACGATAATAATAAACGCACCTTACCTTGGCGTGTTGGCAAAAATTCCTCTAAAAAGCTCTATTATAGACTTCTAAGCGAATTTATGTTGCAGCAAACTCAAGTTAAAACAGTTATTCCTTATTTTAAAAAATTTACTAAAAATTTTAAAACTTTAAAGATGCTTTCAAAAAGCAGTGAACAGAAAATTTTAAAATTATGGGAAGGTCTAGGGTACTATAGAAGAGCCAGAAATCTTCTAGCAACTTCAAAAATATTGGTTAATAAATATAATTCTAAACTACCTGGAACTATTAAAGAAATTAAAGATCTTCCTGGCATTGGAGATTATACAGCAAATGCATTAATTGGATTAGTTCATGATTTACCAACAATTGCAGTAGATGGAAATGTAAAGAGAGTATTTTCTAGAATTATAAACAAAAAAGAAAGCAAAATTAATTTTGATAAATTAATAGAGAAAAATAAAAATAAACTTTTCAATTCAAATAGAAATTCTGATTTTGTTGAGGCTTTAATGGAGTTTGGGGCGTTAGTTTGTAAACCCAAAGACCCAAAATGCAATATTTGTAATTTGAAAAAAAACTGTAAATATTTTAACTCTTCAAAAAAGATAAAAACTAATAAACATAAAATGATTGAAAATAAAAATTACGATGTTTTTTGTTATGTAAATAAAAAAAAACAAATAGCTCTTACAAAGAAAAATAATCTTGGTTTTTTAAGCCAATTTAACCTTCCTGGAATTCGTGAGTCAAAAAGAAATGTTACAACTGGAAATTGGAAGTTTTTAAAAAGATACAAAAATTCTATTTCAAATAAGAAATTAAATATAAATTTATATTACAAATTTTCAAATAAAATTCCAGAATCTTACATTTGGTATTCAATGGATAAAAATCAAGACAAAGAGTTTATCCCAACTTTTACAAAAAAAATATTTAGACAGGTATCAATTTTATTTTAATGAAAAAAAAAATAGCAATTATTGGCGCTGGTATAGCAGGTTTAACTCTTGCAAATTTTATTAAAAAAAATTCTGAGCTCGAATTTATGTTGTATGAAAAACAAGAGAGCTTATCTTTGGATGAAGGTTATGGTATCCAACTGTCAACAAATAGTACAAAAATTTTGAATATGATTGGATTTGATAAAATTGATAGTAAAAAAATATTTAATCCAAAAGGAGTTGATTTTTATAGTATGCAAAATAAAAAAATTTGTGATTTAGATTTGACTCAGTTTAACACTAAGGAAAATAAATATACTACTTTACAAAGATCAACTTTAATTGAGTTTTTAAAAGATGACATCTATACACAACATTTACGATTTGGAAAAAAAATAAAAGAAGTTTCTGAATTAAAAGGAAAAATACTTATCAAATTTCATGATAATACTAATGATCTTGTAGACATAGTTGTCGGTGCAGATGGAATCTTTTCTAATACAAGATCTTTTTTTGAAAAGAAAAAAAATAAGCCAAAATTTAAAAAAGCTATAGCCGTAAGAACAATACTTAAATCAAAATCTCAATTAAACATTGATGAAGAGAAAATCACTCTTTTGATGGGAAAAAATTGTCATTTAGTCATCTATCCCATAAATAAAATTAAAGAGCTTAATCTTGTTTCTGTTATCAGAGACAAGAAATACGATCCAGATGATATTAAATCTTTGGTTGATAAAGTAGTTAGTCAAAACTCGAGTTTAGTAAAAGCTTTTGACGGAGATTTAAAATCTTGGCCATTATATTTTACTCCTAAAATACTTCCCTCTACAAACAGTAAAGTATTTTATATCGGTGATGCATTTAACGGTTTTTTACCTACATTAGCTCAAGGAGCAGGACAATCAATAGAAAGTGCTTATGAATTATTCAATCTATTGAATGAGGACAAAACAGACATTCAAAACGTTTACTTTAAAGAAAGATTGAAAAGAGTAAAAATAGTCAGAAAAAGATCAAACCTTAATTTTATTGCCTTTCATTTCTCGAGTCCCTTTATGCAAATTATAAGGAACTTTTTCATGAAGTTTCTAGTTAAACGAAAAAGTTTTATTAGTTCTTATCTAGGCTCAGTATATAAAAACTAGTTTTGCTTTTCTGCAATAAACTTCTGCCTAAGACTATCAATTAAAACGTTCGCCCCATTTATATTATAATGCCAGTAAGTCCAACCATTATAACTCTCGGCACCCATTATTTTTGCAGCAATTTTGTGAATTGATCCCTCTATCTCTTTATATTTTATACTTCCATCAGCCATTATTTTTGCATTAATTTTTTTTTTTGGATCAAATAAAGATGTCCCAGGTTTAATTATTCCTAATTCAACCAGAGAGCCAAACGGTATTCTGGGTTTTGACTTATTATTTTCGATTGTATCAAGGTAATCGTCTTCAATTTTAGTGGCTTTATTTATTCTATCTTTTGCTGCGATAAAGTATTTTTTATCTTTTTCAATTCCATAATAGTTTCTACCCAACTTCTTAGAAACGACCGCAGTAGTTCCGGTACCTAAAAAAGGATCAAAAACTGTATCACCTTTATTAGTAGTAGCTAAGATAATTCTATGAAGTAGCGCTTCAGGTTTTTGTGTAGAATGAATTTTTTTTCCATTTTTCTTTAATCTCTCTTTCCCATTGCAAATTGGCAAAGTCCAGTCAGATCTCATTTGTAAATCATCATTTAAACATTTAAGAGATTGATAATTAAAAGTGTATTTTGATTTTTTACTTTTTGAAGCCCAAATTAAAGTCTCATGAGCATTAGTGAATCTTGTGCCTCTGAAATTAGGCATTGGATTATTCTTTCTCCAAATTACATCATTAAGCAACCAATAATCTAAATTTTGCAAATGATAACCCAATCGAAAAATATTATGGTAGGAACCTATAACCCATATACTTCCATTATCTTTTAAAATTCTTTTGCATTCGGTTAACCAAACATTGCAGAAATTATCGTAATGTTTAAAACTATTAAATTGATCCCACTTATCTATTACTCCATTAACTTTACTTGAGTCTGGACGAGTTAACTTTTCACCAATCTGCAAGTTGTAAGGAGGGTCGGCAAAAACTAAATCAAAAGTTTTATCTGGAATTTTTTTTAATTCATTCAGACAATCACCATTTAAAATTTTGTTAAAGAATTTTGACATTTTCTAGATTCAACCCGAAATTGAATCTAGGGTCAAACTATTTTAGAAAAAAAATGAGTTCTCTAGTGTTAGAGATTCCTATCTTGACAATATCTTGTGTACTGGTTTAAAGGCTTTCCTGTGATGAGCAGTAATACCAAACTTTTTTAAACCACTTAAGTGAGCTTTAGTGCCGTATCCAAAATTTCTTTCCCAAGCATAGTTAGAAAATTTCTTTGATAATTTTATCATAAATCTATCTCTATAAACTTTTGCAACTATAGAAGCGGCGCTTATGACTTTAATTTTCTCATCCCCGTTAACTATTGTTTTATAATTTTTTAAACCCTTTGGAGCAAAGTTTCCATCTATTAAGGTCATACCTGGTCTTACAGCAAGTTTTTCAATTGCTCTTTTCATAGAGAGCAATGAAGCTTGCAAAATGTTTAAATTTAAAATTTCCTCTACTGAAGCAATTCCAATAGCATAATAAGAGTTATTTTTAATATGTTCTGAAATTTCCTCTCTCTTGTTAAATGTTATTTTCTTTGAATCCTTTATAATGTTTAAATTTATACCTTTTTTTAGTATTACGGCTGCAGAAACTACGGGACCAGCAAGACATCCTCTACCAACTTCATCAACTCCTGCTGTGATTAATTCTCTCAATTAAATTTTAAGTTTAGTTTTTTTGTCTCTAATCATTTTTAAATCAATCCAAGCCATTTTTTTCTGGGCTGGTTGCCTCATTAAGAATGATGGATGGAAAGTAATAATTACAGAAGTTTTGCAAGTTCCAAATTGTTTTTCTATCCATTTTCCCCTCATTTTTGAAATCACAATCTCTTTACCTATAAGAGCATTCATAGCTGTGCTTCCAAGCAAGACTAATATTTTTGGCTTAATAATTTCAATGTGTCTTAAAATAAATGGGAGATATCTTTTGATTTCATCTTCAGTAGGCCTTCTATTTTCAGGTGGGCGGTAATTAATAATATTTGAAATGTAGACTTTTTTTCTATCTAAATCGATCGCAGACAACATTTTGTCTAATAGTTGCCCAGCTCTTCCTACAAATGGCAAGCCTTCTTGATCTTCATTAGCACCTGGCGCTTCACCTACTAGCATAATTTTAGACTTTGGATTACCGTCACTGAATACGATATTTTTAGCAAGTCTTTTTAAATCACAATTTTTTAGACTTATGATAGATTTTTTTAGTAAATCTAAGTTTTTAGCTTTATCCTCTGTTATTTCAAAATTATCCTTTTTATATCTATTGATTGCATTATTGTTGTAAATAAAATTATAATTAATAAAGTTATAAAACTTGATTAACTTGATTGTTTTAGCGTTAATTTTCTTTATCATGAGGACTTATGAAAATATTTAATTTTAAAAATAAGCTTATATTACAATTTTTGTTTGTCATCATTTTTTTTTCCACACTTCAGGCTAAAAACTTAGACAAATTTAATGAAGGAAATAATATTTCTGACTATTTTTCAGGAATATTGCTCTTAAAAGATAATCAGTATAACGAATCTTATAGCTATCTAAGGCGATTAAATGGCCTTGAGCTAAGTCATTTAACTTATTCATCAAAATTCCTTTATTCTTTAGTCAATTTAGGAAAATTTAATGAAGCTTATAATTATTCAAAAAAATTGGAAAAAAAAAAGTTAGATAATTTTGAAAGTGATTTAATTATAGGAATTTATTTTCTTAAAAACAAAAAATATGATTTAGCCCAAAAATATTTTTTAAAACTCAAAAGTAGAAAATCTACTTCTATTTTGAATAGCTTTGTATCAAGCTCTCTTATAAATTGGGTGAGTTTTAAAAATTTAAATTTTAATAAAGCTCAAAAAAAAATTAATGCAATAGACTCTAGATTCGAACATTTAAAGAGCATTCAAAAAGTTTTTTTACATTGTTATTATAAAAGTCAAAAAACAAACTTTTTTTTTGAAGAACTTGCGATAAATCAAAATATAGATTTTTCTAGATATAATTATTTTTATGCAACATATTTATCGAACAACGGTAAAGTCGATCAAGCAAAAGAAGTTGTAGCTTCTTCACTTAAATTATATCCAAGAAATTTATTGTTAAATCAATACAAACTTGATCTAGACAATGAAAAATATCAAAATAATTTTAATTGTCAAAATTTGTCAAATGTTATCGCTGAAATTTTCTACATAACAGCTAATGCTTTATCATCTCAGGAAATTTATAATCTTTCTAATTTTTATTTAAATTTATCAAAATATTTAAATAATGATTTTTACTCATTTAATGCATTATTAGCTGAGAATTTTTATAAATCAGATAATTTAATACAGGCTAAAAAAATTTACAAAGACATGAGCAAAGAAGGTGAGGCATTTCTTTGGTACAGCGCTAAACAAAATGCAAAAATTTTTATTAAAGAAGAAAAAAATGAGAAAGCATTAAAACTCATAACTAATACTTATGAAAAATTATCACAAAAGAGTGTTTATGTAACATTTGATTACGCAAAATTTTTAAAAAATAATGATCAATTCAAAAAATCCATAAAATTTTATACTCAAATAATTGAAAAAATAAAAAAAGATCATCCCTTATATGCTAAAGCTAAAGATGGAAGGGGAGTTTGCTATGAGAGAATAGGGGAATGGAGTCTAGCAGAAAAAGATTTATTATCCTCACTGGATGCTGATCCTGATCAAGCTTATGTTATTAACTATCTTGCTTATTCGTGGATTGAACAAGGTGTAAAAATTGAACAATCCTTAAAAATGCTTGAAAAGGCAAATAATTTAAAATCTAACGATCCTTACATTATTGATTCTTTGGGCTGGGCTTTATTTAAATTAAAAAGATATGAAAAAGCCAAGGATCATCTTCAGACAGCAGTTAAGCTGTTACCTGGCGATCCAATAGTAAACGATCACTACGGAGATGTTCTTTGGAAAGTTGGAAAGAAAGTACAAGCAAGGTATTATTGGAATTATGTATTAAACCTTGAAGATACCGAAGAAGATTTGAAAGATAATATAAAAAATAAATTAATCTTAGGCTTATAAATCAAGATGATTTTAAAATCTTTCTCTAAAATTAATTTATCACTAAATATTATTAGAAAATTAAAAAAAGACAGGTTGCATGAAATACAGTCTTATTTTTGTTTAATAAATTTATTTGATGAAATAAAAATAAAAAAAATAAAAAACAAAAAAGATAAAGTTGAGTTTAAGGGGAAATTTTCTAACTATGTGGAGAAAAAACACAATACAATTAAAGACACTTTAGCAATATTAAGAGAAAGAAATATAATTTCTGGTTATTATTCGATTTTGGTAAATAAGAAAATACCGGTGTTTTCAGGAATGGGTGGAGGCACCAGCAATGCAGCAAGTTTAATTAAATACTTTACTAAAAACAAATTAAACAAGAATCTATTAGCTATTTTAATTAAAGAGATAGGTTCTGATTTGAAATTATTTTTTTATAAACAAGGTTTTTTAAAAAATCTCAAAACAATCAAGGTTTTTAGAAGAAAATATAGGTTATATTTTGTATTGGTCTATCCAAATGTAAGGTGCTCTACAAAGCATATTTATTCCAAAGTTAGGAAATATTCCTCAAAATCTAAATACAATATCAATAAAATTAAAAATAAAAATGAATTTACAGATTTTATAGAAAATGAAAATAATGATCTACAATCAATTGTAGAAAATAAATATCCAATTATCAAAAAACTGATTTTAGAGATTCAACAAAAAAAAGGGTGCTGCTTTTCTAGAATGACTGGTTCTGGGTCAGTTTGTTACGGCGTGTTTAAAAGTGAAAAAATGGCCAAAGCTGCTTTAAACGGAATTAAGACAAAGCATCCTAAATATTGGTTATCGCTTGCAAAAACTATTTAAATTAAGAAATTTATGATATATCAAAAACTTAATATTGGGGCATAGCCAAGCGGTAAGGCAGCGGTTTTTGATACCGCCATCCTAGGTTCGAATCCTAGTGCCCCAGCCAAAAAACATGTTTAAATTTAATTTTATAAAAAAAATTAACAAAATTTTTTTTCCTTTTTATAAAAATAGTGATTTAAAATTTATTTTTAAAAAATTACATCAGGATGCTCCAAATAAATCAAAAACAGCTATGTTTGTTGGTGGATGTGTTAGAAAATATTTACTTAATGAAGAAATAGATGATATCGATATCGCAACCTCTTTAACCACAGATGAAATTAAAAAAAAATTTAAAAATACAAAGTTTAATATTATTGATAGCGGTATAAAACATGGAACAGTAACTCTTGTATCCAAAAAATTAAAACTGGAGCTAACTACTCTAAGAAAAGATATCAAAACTGACGGCAGACATGCTGAAATAGAATATACTGACGACTGGGAAAAAGACTCTGAAAGAAGGGACTTTACTATTAATGCTATTTATTTAGATATAAATGGAAAAATCTTTGATCCACAATTAGGTGTTCAAGATTTGAAGAATCATAATATTAAATTTATTGGAGATCCACAAAAAAGAATTGAAGAAGATTATTTAAGAATTATACGTTTTATTAGATTTTCTATAGAATATGAAAGCAAAATAGAGCCAACATCAATTGAAGCAATTAAATTAAATTTAGACGGAGTTAAAAAGATTTCCAAAGAAAGAATTTTAAGTGAATTATTTAAGATCTTACATACAAAAAATTTTGTCAAACTGAACGATAACAAACCGTTAAAAGAAATTTTTTCATTAATCTTTCCTGAATTTAAATATTTAAATAGATTGAATAAATTAGTGAATATAAACATTCAGTCAAATTTTGATAAAAAGATGTTCTTAGCTATCATGCTAATAGATGAAACAAACAATCATGAATATTTCTCACATAAATATAATGTTTCAAATACATTGAAAGAAAGCCTCAATTTCATTGCTAAAAACTTTACAACTCTTAAAAAGAATAAAGAATTTTTTCAAAGAGACATAAAAAAAAATATTTATTTTTTTGGCAAAAGCCACTTAATGACTCTCAATGCACTTTATTTTGCAAGTAACCAAAAAGTTAAATTAAAAAACTATCTTAATGTGCTAGATAATATAAAAAAGATAAATATTCCAAAATTTTTATTTGATGGAAACTATTTAAAAGAAAATGGAATGAAAGAGGGAGCTTTAATCGGAAAAACATTAAAACAGATCGAGAATGAATGGCTAGATAATGATTTTAAAGTCTCAAATAAAAGAGTGTTAAATATTATTAAAGAAAAAAATCGTTAAATATATTTAACATCTTTTATCTCAAAATTTCTTTCACCTGATGGAGTGCTTACACTTACTAAATCATTTTTATTTTTGCTAATTAAAGCTTTTCCTATAGGGCTTTTATAAAATATTAAATTTTTTGAAATATCAGCTTCGTCTTGACCAACCAACTTATAGGTTATTACTTTGTTTGAGTCTAAATCTTCAACTTTTACTGTAGATCCAAAGATAACTTTCCCATTATTATCAATTTTCGTTACATCAATGACATTGGCTCTAGCAATCAAATCATTAATTGCAATTACTCTGCTTTCAATTAAAGCTTGTTGTTCTTTTGCAGCATGGTACTCAGCATTTTCTTTCAAATCACCATGAGATCTTGCTTCAGCAATTGCCTCTACTACTTTGGGCCTTTGAACATTTTTTAAATCTTCTAATTCAGATTTTAAATTTTTTAGACCAATAACTGTAATAGGTTCTTTATCCATAATTTATTTCCACTTGGCTTCTGGCGGTAATGACATTAATATTGATTCTATATTTCCACCTGAGTTTAAGCCAAATTTTGTACCTCTATCATATAATAGATTAAACTCAACATATCTCCCTCTTTTAATTAATTGTTTTTCTTTATCTTTCTGTTTCCATTTTAATTTATTTTTTCTTTTAATAATTTTTTTAGATATGTCTATAAAAGACAATCCAAGTTCTCTAACAAACTTAAAATTTTTGATCCAATTACCACTTTCATAATCAAAAAATATTCCACCTATTCCTCTAATTTCATTTCTATGAGGCAAATAAAAATAATTATCACACCATTTTTTATATTTTTTATAATTCTTTTTATTTTTAAAGCATACTTTTTTCAAAATATTATGAACTAAATTCTTTTCTTTAGCGTCCTTATAACTTGGAGTTACGTCCATTCCTCCTCCAAACCATTCTTTAGCTGTTACTATAAATCGTGTATTAAAGTGTATGGCAGGTATTTTTGGATTTTTCATATGAGCAACAACTGAAATACCAGATGCCCAATATTTTCCATCTTTTTTTGCTCCCAATATTTTTCCTCTAAATTCTTTTGAAAATGTTCCAGAAACAGTTGATTTGTTAACTCCTACTTTTTCAAAAATATTTCCTTTTGAAAGTAAAAAAGATGTTCCACCTCCCTCATTTTTATTTTTTTTATACCAGTCTCTTCTTATAAATTTTTTTTTTCCTTTTTCAAAAATTTCAAATTCTTTACAAATTTGGCTTTGCAAAAAAGAAAACCAACTATCAGCCATTTTTTTTCTAAAATCAGAATTAATCATTATTTTAAAAAATTATTTTGTCTTAAAGCTTCTGAAGCTACTATAGCAACTGTCATAGCAACGTTAAGAGAACGGGTTTTTTTACTAATGGGAATTTTTAATTTATTTTTTATTGTTTTATGTAAATTTTCTGGAACACCCTTACTTTCTCTTCCAAACAAAAGTATATCGCTATTCTTGAATTTAAATTTAAGATATGATTTTTTAGCTTTAGTTGTCATTAAAATAATTCTAGATTTTGAGTTTTTTTTTAAAAATATATCATAGTCTTCATATCGAAAAATTTTGTTTAACCCAATATAGTCCATTACAACTCTTTTAAACCTTGCGTCTTCTAAGCTAAAACCGCACGGTTCTACAATATGCAGCTTAAGGCCTAAACATGAGCTTAATCTTACTATTGCTGCAGTGTTTTGAGGTATGTCAGGCTTATATAGAGCTATGTGCATTACTTTTGCTTATTTTTCCTTAATTTATGTGTCATTCTGACCCTAGTAAATATTAAAATTTAGATTTATTTAATACTTACATTATAAACACATACATAATAAATGAGCAAAGAAGAAAAGAAAGTAAATCGAAGAGATTTTTTATTTACAGCTAGCTATACAGTTGGAGCAGTTGGTCTAGGAGCAGTGGTGTGGCCTTTAGTTCATCAAATGAATCCAGATAAAGCGCAACAAGCTCTCGCAACAACTGAAGTAGACATTAGTCAAATTGAACCAGGAAAATCAATTACAGTTTTATGGAGAGGAAAACCGGTTTTTCTTAAAAGAAGAACACAAGAAGAAATAACTGAAGCAAGATCTGTTAGCTTAAAAGATTTGCCAGATCCTCAAAAAGATGAAGATAGAGTTAAACAAGGTAAAGAGGAGTGGCTAGTAATGTTGGGCGTTTGTACACACCTTGGGTGTGTGCCTTTAAAAGATAAAGGTGATTTTAAAGGTTGGTTTTGTCCATGTCACGGCTCCCACTATGATTTATCTGGAAGAATTAGAAAAGGACCAGCTCCAACTAATATGGAGATACCTAAATTTGAATTTGTTGATAACAATACAATTAAAATTGGATAAAAGTTTTTATGAGTGATCAAGAGTATACACCGAAATCAAAAGCAGGAAAATGGTTTAACGACCGTTTACCTTTACTAACCTTAGGTTCCCATCTGACTGATTATCCAACTCCGAAAAATTTAAACTATTGGTGGACTTTTGGTGGAATATTAACTTTTTGTTTGCTAACTCAAATTATTACAGGAATAGTTTTAGCTATGCATTATGTTGCACATGCGGATCTAGCTTTTGCAAGCGTAGAACATATCATGAGAAATGTAAACTATGGATGGTTAATTAGATATATACATAGTAATGGTGCATCAATGTTTTTTCTAGCAGTTTACATTCATATTTTTAGATCTTTATTCTATGGTTCTTACAAATCACCAAGAGAAGTGATTTGGATTATAGGTTTATTAATTTATTTATTAATGATGGCAACAGCTTTTATGGGCTATGTACTACCTTGGGGCCAAATGAGTTTTTGGGGAGCTACTGTAATAACAAGTTTATTTAGCGCGATACCTTTAATTGGAGAAAGTATAACGACTTGGTTATGGGGAGCCTATTCAGTTGATAATCCAACTTTAAATAGATTTTTTAGCTTACATTACTTATTTCCTTTTTTAATTTTAGGATTAGTAGTTTTACATATTTGGGCATTACATGTTCCAGGCAATAACAATCCAATAGGAATAGATCTCAAAAAACCTTCTAAAGATACAGTGCCTTTTCATCCATACATCACTATTAAAGATGCTTTTGCTTTATTATTATTCATGATTATTTTTTCAGGGTTTGTATTTTTTTCACCTAATGTATTAGGTCACTCAGACAACTATATTCCAGCTAATCCGTTAGTTACTCCAGCTCACATTGTTCCTGAATGGTATCTGCTACCATTTTATGCAATATTAAGATCTGTTCCAGATAAATTAGGAGGAGTAATCTTAATGTTCGGATCAATATTTATTCTTTTTGTTCTTCCTTGGTTAGACACATCGAAAGTTAGGTCTGCAGTGTTTAGACCTATGTATAGATATTTTTATTGGATATTTGTAGTTGATGTTTTATTGCTAGGATATATGGGGGCAATGCCAGCAGAGGGTATTTATTTAGCTTTAGCAAGAATTGGAACTATTTATTATTTTTTACATTTTATAGTGGTTTTACCAGTTGTAGGCTTATTAGAAAAAACTGATCCAGTGCCTATGAGTATATCTGCACCCGTTTTATCAAGCGGCGGAGACCCAGCTTTAGCTAAGAAGGATTATGATAAGATTTAACTTTAAAAGATTAATTATTGTAACTTTATCAACACTAATCTTTATCAAGCCTTTATTCAGCGCAGAAACTATTGACCCAATAAAAGTTAATTGGAGCTTTAAAGAATTAACTGGTAAATTTGACAGAGCCTCATTACAAAGAGGTTTTCAAGTTTACAAAGAAGTGTGTGCATCTTGCCATTCGATGCAATATTTGAGTTATAGAAATTTAGGTGAGCCTGGAGGTCCAGAATTTACTCAGGAAGAAGTAAAAGCTATTGCCGCTAGTGTTGAAATTGAGGATGGTCCAGATAGTCAAGGAGAGATGTTTACAAGGCCAGGTAAACCATCAGATAAATTTAAGAGCCCATATCCAAATGTTCAGGCCTCAACAGTTGCAAATGGTGGAGCTTACCCCCCTGACATGTCAGTACTTGTTAAAGCACGTCCAGGTGGAGCAGACTATATGTATTCAGTTTTAATGGGATATGAAGAGCCACCAGCAGGCATGAAGTTAGATGATGGTGTTTATTATAATAAATACATGATCGGTCAAAAAATAAAAATGGCATCACCACTTTCTGATGGCATTGTAGAGTATTCTGATGGCACAGAAGCTACCATGGATCAAATGGCGAAAGATGTAACTACCTTCTTAGCGTGGGCAGCTGAACCAGAATTAGAAGAGAGACACAGAGTTGGATTTAAAGTTATAATATACTTGATACTTTTAACTATTTTAGTTTATTTAAGCATGAAGAGGATTTGGTCAAGGATTGACTCTGAAATATAATACATCTCCGTCTTTAACAATATATTCTTTACCCTCTATTCTTAATTTTCCATTTTCTTTACACTTTTCTGCACTACCAAATTTTATAAAATCTTCGCAGGATACAGCTTCTGCTCGTATAAAATTTTTTTCAAAATCAGTATGAATTACACTTGCTGCTTTAGGTGCTAATGTATTTTTTTTAACTGTCCAAGCTCTGCTTTCTTCTGGGCCTGATGTAAAAAAGGTATCTAATTTCAAAAGATCATAACCTTGTTTTATTAATTGATTAAGACCAGTTTTATTAAGACCTATTTCTTTCATGAATGTTTCTTTTTCAATTTTATCTAATCCCATAATTTGATCTTCTATATCTGCGCAAATGTTTATAATTTTTTCATTAGGGTAGTTTGATTTGATGCTTTCCGTATACTTATTTCCCTTAGTTAAACTTACTTCATCAACATTACAAACAATTATTTTAGGCTTGATACTTAATAAACCTGCAGTAGATAAAAATTTGCTTTCATCTTCATTTTCAATGGTTGCATCTATATTTTGATTTAATTGTTCTAATTTTTTCTCTAATATCTCTATTTCTTTTTCTTTAAGAAGCTTTTTTTTACCTTTTTCTAATTTTTTTTGTATTACATCTATATCTGAGAGTATTATCTCTGTTTTGATAGTCTCCAAGTCATTAGAAGGATTTATTTCTGAATTTACGTGAGTAACCTTATTCGAGTCAAAACATCTTACTAAGTGTATAATGGCATCTACTTCTCTAATATGAGAAAGAAATTTATTGCCTAAACCTTCACCTTTAGAAGCACCTTTGACTAATCCAGCAATATCAACAAAGGTAATATTAGTGTAAATTTTTTTTTTAGATTTAGATAATTTTGATAATCGATCTAATCTTTCATCCACCACATCTACTATTCCTATATTTGGATCAATTGTACAAAAAGGAAAGTTGGCTGCTTCAGCATTTTTTGAAGCAGTTAGAGCATTAAATAGGGTTGACTTACCAACGTTTGGAAGCCCAACAATCCCACATTTAAATCCCATTAAGATTTTGATTAACTTTGCTTGAGAACAAATCCATTTTTTTCTCAATCAGGGTAGGTATTAACTTAACAATATTTTCAGTAATCTCTTTAATTTTTTCTTCCTCATCTTCTTTAAAATCTTCTAAAACATGATTGTTAACTTTCTTTTTCTGTTTAGGATGACCTATGCCTATTCGAACTCTAGAATATTCTTTTCCAATAAATTTATCTATAGAGTCTATGCCGTTATGACCTGCGCTACTTCCACCAAATTTTGCTTTTATCTTTCCAAAATCAATATCCATATCATCATGAAAAACAAAAACATCTTTTGCATCAATTTTAAAGTAGTCAATTAATTCTTTAATAGCTGTTCCAGAGTTATTCATAAAAGTTAGAGGTTTAATAGCATAAATTTTTTTAGACTCTATACTTCCCGTTGTCAGCAATCCTTTAAACTTAGGTTTTTGTTTAGAAAGTTTAAAATGTGCATTGATTGCATCTATAATTTTAAAACCTATATTGTGTCTGTTATTAACACTATTAGAACCAGGATTTCCTAATCCGACAAGTAAAAGCATATTAATTATTTCTTTTCAGCAGGTTTTTTTTCAGAAGGCTTTTTATCTCCAGCAGACTTTTTATCTCCATCTGGTTTCTTGTCTCCAGCAGCCTCTTTACCTTTTTCATCTTTTTTTGTTGGATCAGCATCTTTAGCTACTTGTTCTTCGCCTTCAGCTGGAGCCTCTCCTTCCGCACCTTCAACCGCTTCTCCTTCTGCAGGTTTTTCAGGTTCTTTAATTATGGTTGGAGCCGCAACTGTTGCAATTACAAAATCTCTGTCAGTTATTGTAGGGACAATGTTTTCTCCTAATTTCACAGAAGAAATTTTTAAGCTAGTTCCAATATCTGTACCTGTTAAATCAATAGTTATATCATCAGGAATACTTTCAGCTGGGCATTTTAATTCTACTGCCCTTCTAACTATATTTAAAACCCCACCTCTTTTTAATCCCGGAGAGTCTGGATGATTAATGAATTTAACTGGTATTTCTAAAACAATTTTTTTGCCCGATACAACTCTCATGAAATCAATATGAATAGGCTCTTCCGAAACTACATGGTAAGCAACATCTCGAGGTAAAACTTTTTCTTTTTTTCCCTCAACATCAAGTTCCAAAACTTTAGATAAAAAATTATCAGATTTAATTATGTCTCTTACGGCTTTTTTCTCTATAGAAATTTTTTGATTAGGATCTTTTCCTCCATACAAAATTGCTGGAATAAACCCGGTTGCTCTCAACTTACTATTTGAGCTAGATGAAGTGTTGTCTCTTTTTGTTGCTTTTAAGTTACTCATTTAATTTTATTGGAAAAGCTATATAACTCAACTTATTTAATAAAACAAGTATTAATTAAATAAATCTGATACTGAGTTTGAATTAGCTATTCTTTTAATTGCCTCAGACATCAAGGAGGAGATAGATAAGACCTCTATTTTATTGTTATTTTTAATTTTTTGGGAGTTATCAATAGTATCTGTAATTATTAGTTTCTTAATTTTTGAATTTTTAATTTTTTTAACAGCATCTCCACTTAAAACTGCATGTGTAATAAAAACATAAACTTCATTAGCTCCACTTTTTTTAAGCGCATCAACTGCATTTACAATTGTTCCACCACTATCAATTATATCATCTACGATAATACATGTTTTGTTTTTTACATCTCCTATAATGTTCATAACCTGAGATTTACCTGGTGCAGGCCTTCTTTTATCGATAATTGCAAGATCTGCTTTTATTCTCGTAGCTAATCCTCTTGTTCTTTGAACTCCACCAACGTCAGGTGAAACACAAATTAATTTTTTGTTATTTAATTTTCTTTTAATAAATTTTGCAAAAAGAGGAGTAGTAAACAAGTTATCTACTGGCATATCAAAAAACCCTTGAATTTGCCCAGCGTGCAAATCTACCGTAACGACTCTACTTGCTCCAGCATTCGTAATAAGGTTAGCAACAACTTTTGCAGAGATAGAAGTTCTTGGAGCTACTTTTCTGTCTTGTCTAGCGTAACCAAAATAAGGTATCACAGCCGTAACATTTTTTGCCGAAGATCTTTTTAATGCATCTATAACTAGTAGAAGTTCCATTAAATTATCATTTGCAGGATTAGAAGTAGATTGAATTACAAAAACACTATTGCCTCTAATATTTTCATTTATCTCAATATAAATTTCACCATCAGCAAATCTTCTAATATTAGTATTGACTAGCTTTAATTTTAATTTTTTTGAAATATCCTTGCTTAATTTAAGATTGCTAGTTCCAGATAAAATTTTCATGAAATGTAATTATTTATACAGTTATTTTCAAATGTTTTCAAACCAAATCCAATCAATTATCTTATTAATTATAATCAATACTTTCCCAAGATCCTGTTTCATAAACTATTTTATTTCGAGTTAAAAATTTTTTTAGAAAACTTAATCTTGCTTTTTTGCTATTTTTTAGCAAAGAATAAAAGTAGTCAAGAGTGAGTTTGCCTAAGTTTTGTCTTTTAATATGCAACCAATCCTCAAGATCCATTCCTTGATTTTTGACATATACGCTTTCATGGTAACAAATTTTATCTTTATCCTCACTAATGTTGTCATGCCAAGAAAATATTTGATTTTCTCCCTCACTAATAGTTTTTGATCTATAAGGATATAAATCCAGTTCTAATTGATCCATATTTTTGTTGTTAAGTTTTTCGTTAAAGAGCTTTAACAATTATTAATATAGTTATTAATTTTGGCTAAAATTTGTCAAACTAATCACAGAAATACTTCTTCCATAATCATTATCACCTAATTTTTGAGATCTTCTATAGCTAAAAAATCTTCTTTTTTCTTTAAACGTGTCATAGTTCACATGATCAACTTTAACCTTAAGTCTGACAAGTTTATCATTAACGTATTTTCTTAAATTAAATAATTTTTTAAATTTATTTTTTTTTAAAAAATAAGTAGTGTTATTTTTTGATTTAGTTACAAACCTTTTATAAAAATTTAAATCAACTTCGTAGTTTTTTAAACCTATACATGGCCCTACACTTGCAAAAATTTTATTTTTTGAATTAAATTTTTTAAATTTTTTTACTGTATTTTCTATTATTCCAGATGAGGCTCCTTTCCAACCAGCATGAATACAAGCAATTATTTGATTTTGAGTATCATAAAGAATAATTGGAACACAATCTGCTGTTACAACTCCTAGAGCAACTCCTCTCAGCTTTGTTATTAGTGCGTCAGAGTTAAATCTTTTAGAATTTTGATTTCTTTTATTAATGACAATTACTTTATTACTATGAGTCTGATACATCAGATATAGTTTTTTCGGATGTATTTTCATTTTTTTTGAAACCAAAGATAAGTTTCTTATAACATTTTGTTTATTGTCTTTTGATCCTTTGCCACAGTTGAGGCTTTGGTAAATTCCTTTTGAAAATCCTCCCTTTCTGGAGAAGAAACAATGCTTAATATTATTAAATTTTTTAAATTTTTTTGAGTAAAACATTATTCAAATCCTAGAAAATTATCTTTTTTAGATTTATAAGCAAAAATTACCTTAAATAAACTACCCATCAATTTTGTATCCAACAATCTTTTTAATCTTAAATATAAATTAGATTTTTCTGTGAAATTCATTTTTTGACTTAAGTTATTAGCTCGTTCTATAATCCCCATTTTTTCTAAAAAAAACTTTTGAGTGACAATTTTTTTTACTTTTAAATTATTTTTCATAAAATACTCATTTAAAAGCTTAAAATTTACCAAAGATGTAATGTCTGCCTTACCCAAATTATCTAATAATTTATTTCGTTTATGTTTTATAAGCGATTGTAAAGTATTTATATTTTTAGGCTTTAAATAACCGTAATCAATTAGCAAAAGACCTCCCTCAAGCTTTGATATCTTTTTAATTATTTTAGATAATTCATTAAGCCCTAGTTTTGGAAATTCAACAAATTTTAAATTTTTTAAAATTTTAAACCTCTTAATATACAAAACATCTTTTCTGGATGCTTTTTTATAAATCTGATCAATTTTATTATTTTTATTTAAAGAATAATATTTTTCAAATAAAAGATTTCTTCTACGAGAAAATTGTTTAACAGGTATAGCGTCAAAAAACTCATTACCAAAAAATATAATTGGTCCTTTTTTAATATTAGAAAAATTTTTTATCCATTTTACTTTTAAACTATCTATATTTTTTTTCTGTAAGTTTTTTAATAAATTACTTTTCTCATATAAAAAAATATTAGTTGCCTTGTAGAACAAAGGAAATTGTTTAAAAGTTTTAAGTAGAATTTTAGTAAGACTTCCATCTCCAGGGCCAAGTTCAACTATATTAAATTTTTTAGGTCTACCTAAGCTGTTCCAGGTTGTTACAAGCCAAATTCCAATTATCTCAGAAAATAAATTTGATATTCCTGGCGCAGTTAAAAAATCTCCAGTCTTTCCAAAAGGGATCTTCGACGAGTAATAACCAACTTTTTTATTATAAAGAACATTTTCAACAAATTTATCAACTGGAAGAATTTTAGAATTATTAAAAAAATCTTTATTTGATATCATCTTTTTTTAAAAAAATAATTGTCCCAGCTAATATCATAAAAAAACTTAATATTGTTCCCATGCTTATTAGATTAAATAAAAATCCTATATGTGCATCTGGTTCTCTAAAGAACTCAGAAAATATTCTAAAAATACCATAAAAAATTAAAAAAACATAAGAACAAGTTCCAATTTTATAATTTTTTCTAAATAAAATTAAATTCATAATAATAAATAAAATTATACCTTCTAGGAAGGCCTCATATAATTGTGAAGGATGTCTTATTTTATCGTCGATATTAGGAAAAATAATTCCCCAGAAAACATTTGTTGTTTTACCGATAAGCTCTCCATTAATAAAATTAGCAACGCGTCCAAAAAATATTCCTATTGGAGCAACATAGGCAATTATATCTAATAAGAAAAAGGTCTGTATATTTTTTTTTATTGAAAACCAATAAGTTCCAAGAATTATCCCTATTAGCGCTCCATGAAAAGACATTCCGCCTTCCCAAATTTTAAAAATATCAAACGGATTTGATAAGTAGTATCCAAAATTATAAAATAAAACATAACCAATCCTGCCTCCAAGTAAAATAGATATTATTATATAGGTAATTAAGTTATCAAATTCTTTTATATCAAAATCAAGATTTTGAAACCTTTTTAGGATGATTCTTTTGCCTAACCACCAACCAATTAAAATTCCAAAAATATAAGCTAGCGAATACCATCTAATAACTAAAAACCCTAAATCAAATAAAACAGGGTCTAAATTATGGGTATACATGATTTCTTATAACATATTTGAAATTAATATTTCTATCAAATAAGATTAATTATGAGCAATTCTGAAAAATTATTAAAGACTTTATCAAATTTAATTGAAAATGGAATTTTAACTTCAAAAGATATTCAAAAAGAAATATCGACTGATTTCAAATTTCAAAGAGATAAACTGATGAATAAATTGCAGCTTGTTTCTAGAGAAGAATTTAATATTTTAAAAAAGATTGTTCAGAAACAGGAAATAGCAATCAAAAAATTGTCCAAAAAAAAAGCTAAAAAGGTAAAGAGATCTTAACCTGTAAACCTTTGTACTTACTTTTTCCGAGTTGAACTGTCCCACCATGAGAATTAATTATATCTTCAACTATAGCAAGACCTAAACCAACTCCAGATTTATTAAGGCTTCTACTTTTATCTAGTCTAAAAAAAGGTTTAAAAACATTTCTATACTGATCTTCAGGTATACCGGGACCATCATCCTCAATATTTATAGTTACTCTATTTAAACCTTTTTGAAAGCTAACATATACTTTTTTTCCGTAAGTTAACCCATTATTAATAACGTTTTCAAAACATCTTTTTAAAGAAGATACTCTTCCAGTTAAAATAGTTTCTTCCGAATTCATAAAGTTAAGATTTTCATTTTTTAAATCTTTTTTAATTTCACTTAACAAATTTGGTAAATTAAATTTGGAAGAATTCTCTTTGACTTGGGTTTTGGCAAATTGCAAATAATCGTTAAGCATACCTTCCATTTCATCAATATCTTTGGACAGATTTTCTGAAATATCTTTTTGTTTTATCATCGCTAATTGTAATTTTAGTCTTGTGAGAGGAGTTCTTAGGTCATGGCTTATTCCAGATAACATTTCAGATCGTTGATTTAGATGACGATTAATTCTTTTTGCCATTCTATCAAATTCATAAGCTGCTTTTCTAATTTCTGCTGCTCCTGAAGGTCTGAAGTTATTTACGTACTCTCCTTTACCAAATCTTTCTGCTGCCTTGGCAAGTCGAACAAGTGGTCTAGTTTGATTTTTAAGAAAAACTAGAGCGATTAAAATTAAGACTATAGATGGAAGAGTAGTCCATAAAACAAATAATCTTACTGAAGAAGGAGAGATCATTTCTTTGGGAACTAAAAATTCTATTACTTCTTTTTCTACTTTTATTCTAATTTCTACAGCATTTTTAAATTTTGATGTATTAAACCAATAATTATTATTTCCAAAAGCAGATTTTAATTCACGTCTTAAGGATCTATCCATTGGACTAAATTTTCTTTCACCACTTGAAGACGGAAATGGATTATCATTAATATCAATTTCAAAATTAAAATTATTTTTATAGCTATCTGTAAAAAAATCTAAATTATCTTTATTGTTTAAATAAACATTCTGAATAGTTTTCAATTGGGAAACTAAAGATCGAGTTATATTTTTGTTAGCTTTTATCCATATACTGTCATAGAAAACTATAGTGATGATTAATTGCAATATAATTGTTGGGGCTGCAACTATTATTAGCGCTCTATAAAATAATCTTTTTGGTAGAATGATTTTTAAAATTTTATTCAATCCAGAGAACATAACCTGACCCTCTTATAGTTTGTAAATATTTTGGATTTTTAGGATTAATCTCTATTTTTTGTCTTAACCTTGTTATCATAACATCTATTGATCTTTCTTGGCTAATACCAGATATTTTACCAATTTCCTCCCGTGAATAAGCTTTTCCAGGATTTGCAAGCATTTCAACTAAAACTTTTTTCTCTGACATATTTATTTTTTTATTCTTTTCTTTCAAAACTATATTCATTTTATTTAAATCTATTTGAGCATTCCCGACAAAATGTTTTATATTTAAATCAATTTTTTTATTCTTGTTAATTAAATTTTTTATTCTTAACAACAATTCTTTTGGTTCAAAAGGCTTTCCTATATAATCATCTGCACCCAGCTCTAAACCTTTAATTCTATTTTCTACCTCTCCTTTAGCTGTTAGTAAAATTATAGGTACTTGGATATTTTTTTTTATTTCTTTGGTTAGGTCATAACCATCTTGACCAGGCATCATTACATCTAAAACAATAAGATCAAATTTAAATTGATTAATTTTTATTTTTGCATTTTCTGCATTATCTGAAGTTGAAACAACGTAATCTTTTTCTGTTAAATATTCTTTTAATAGATCTCTAATTCGATTATCGTCATCAACTACTAAAATATGCATTTTGTTATTTTCCATCTATAATTTTTTTCAACACTTCTTTAAATTTTATTACTGAGTCAGAACTTGAGCTTTTTAAAGCATTAAATATTCTTTTCCTTTGTGAATTATAAACAGCTTCGAAAAAAATTTTTCCCTCTTTATCAAGAAATAAATTTTTCTTTCTGGTATCACTTTCATCCCTAACTTGTTTTATCATTTTTGATTTGATCAGGTCTCTAAGCACCCTGTTTAAACTTTGTTTTGTTACTTTTAATTTAAATATTAATTCACTAAGACTTATTCCAGGATACCTTTCAATTAGATTTAAAGATCTTAGGTGCGCTGGACCAAAAAATTTTTTTGATAGTACTTCTTTTGGATCTGCAAATGTTTCTCGATAAGCATAAAATAAAAGCTGAATGCAATCTTTAATTTGCTCATCTTTAAGATATAGTAAATCTTTCATAATGGTAAGTTATATTGACTTATCCTATTAAGAAATATACTTTTTTGTAAAAAAAAAATCTATATATTTAATTCTTAATGGAAAGCATACCATACGATAAAAGATCTGGAAAAATTTGGTTTAACGGCAAAACCGTTGATTGGGCAAATGCAAACATTCATGTATTAAATCATGGACTTCATTATGCTAGCTGTGTTTTTGAAGGCGAACGAGTTTATGATGGAGAAATTTTTAAATTAGAAGAACATACAGAAAGATTATTTTACTCTGCTAAGAGAATGGGAATAAAAGTTCCTTATAGTCAAAAAGAAATTAATGATGCTTGTATAAATATTGTTAACATTCAAAAAGTTCAAAATGGTTATGTTAGACCAGTAATATGGAGAGGTAGCGAGATGATGGCTATTTCGGCTCAAAAAAATAAAATTCATGTTGCAATTGCAACTTGGGAATGGGGTTCTTATTTTGATCCTAAATTAAAATCAAAAGGAATAAAATTAAATATTTCATCATGGAGAAGACCAAATCCAAACTCTGTTCCTTGGGATACAAAGGCGGCAGGTTTATACATGATATGTACTCTTTCTAAACATGAAGCAGAAAGCAAAGGTTTTACAGATTCTTTAATGTTAGACCATGAAGGAAATATTGCAGAGGCAACAGGAGCAAATATATTTTTTAAAAATGAATTAGGTGAATTGCATACTCCTACTCCAGACTCTTTTTTAGATGGAATTACTAGAAGAGAGGTAATTAAGATTGCTAAAGCCAAGGGAATAAAGTTAATAGAAAGAAAAATTAAACCAGAGGAAATGTCAAATTTTGTAGGTTGTTTTTTAACTGGCACAGCAGCAGAAGTTACCCCAGTTTCTCAAATTGATAATTATAATTTTAAAATCTGTGACACAATCACTAGTCTTAATGAAAGCTATCAAGCTTTAGTAAGAAAAAAAACCGCTGCTTAATTTTTTTTTGCTACTATTAATACTGACCAAGCAAATAATTGAAAAAATTTCAATTTAAATAAATATTGATCTACATTAGCCAATAATTTGAATAATTTTGAACGATCTGGGGATCTATAGAAAGGGAAAAATATTAAAGTTAAAAATCCATAATATTTTATTTTTGTTTTTCTGAATTTCTTATTAATGTATTCAAAATCTTTATTTACCAGAGGATGTTCATCCTTAGATCTTGAATTAGGAGTTAGTTTTCTGTAGAGGTTTATAATTGGATTTGTTCCAAGAGGCTCGATAAAGAGTAGAGCTCCATTAGATTTTAAAATTCTATGTATTTCATTCAAACATTTATCAGTTTGTAGATGGTGTAAAATTCCTGTACCATAAACAATATCAAAGGTATTATTCTCAAAATTGGTTTTCTCACAATTATCTACTCTATAATCTACATTTATTTTAAGCTCTTGAGCTTTTTTCTTCGCTTTGTTGATCGAGATTTCAGAAATATCAATGCCAATAATTTTTTTTGGTAAATATTTAATTGTTTTTTCAATACTTGAGCCTATACCACAGCCGTAGTCTAATATTTCTGAGTTTCTTGCATTATCTTGTAAATAAGCAAAAAAATCTTCACCACTATTATGAATTGCTCTATAGAATATGTTTTCAAACCTTCCTTTTTTTTTGGATTGAAGTTTGTTATGGAAGTTTTTTTCTCTAATATTTATTTCAGTTAAGTTCACTAGGTATCTTTACTGTTATCTTCATTTATAGCATGATCAATGCCTTTTCTTACATAGTCATATCCAGTATACAGCGTTAAAAATGCTGATAACCAAAGAAGTATTATGCCAATAGTTTGAGCATTATAATCTTGAAAGTTTATTAATTTATTTCCGCTTTCACCAGTTAATAATATTGCAATTGATAACATTTGTAGCAATGTTTTTAATTTAGTTAAACTTGTTACTTGTATTGATACGCTAGTTTTGGCCAAAAATTCTCTTAGTCCGGAGATAAGAATTTCTCTTGTTAAAATTATAACAGCAGCAATTACTTCATAATTTTTAATTGTACCATTCATCACTAATAATATTAAAGCCGTTGCTACAAGTATTTTGTCAGCTATAGGGTCTAATAGCTCACCTAATTTAGATTCTTCTTTAAATATGCGTGCTAATAGTCCATCCAAATAATCGGTAAAGCTAGCTAAAACGAATAGAAAAAAAGGAATTAAATCTCCAAAAAAACCTGGGATGAAAAAAGTTAAAACAAATATTGGAACAATTATAATTCTTCCAATGGTTAAGATATTAGGTATTTTCATTTTTATTCGTGGAAATAATTATATATTTTCTTTGCTATGCTGTCTTCTATTCCTTCTACAGATTTCAAATCATCAAAACTAGCTGATTCCACAGCTCTAGCTGAACCAAAATGATTTAATAGAGCTCTTTTTCTTTGACGACCAATTCCTTGAATTTGATCTAGCAAAGATTTACTCAAGTTTTTCTTTCTTTTAGCTCTATGAGCACTTATGGCAAATCTATGTGCTTCGTCTCTTAATCTTTGAATGAAAAATAGCAAGGGATCATTTCTATTTAAAATGAACTCTTTATTTGCATAATAAATTTTTTCTTCTCCAGCGTTTCTTTTCTTGCCTTTTGCTATAGCTACAATAGGTAAATCATGTAAACCTAGCTCGTTTAAAACTTCTCTAGAAACAGAGTATTGTCCTTTTCCACCGTCGATCATGACTAAATCTGGTAAAGAAAGTGACCCAGGTTTTTCTTTAATAGCTTTTGAAAATCTTCTAAACAACACTTCTTTCATCATTCCATAATCATCACCTTTAATCTTATTGTTTTTGATATTAAATTTTCTATATCTTTTTTTAATAAAACCTTCGTTTCCAAAACAAATTAAAGCTCCAATAGAGTCCGACCCTTGAATATGACTATTGTCATAAACTTCTATTAAATCGATATTATTATTTAGTTTGAATTTTTTTGCCAAATTTTCAATTAAATTGTTATTCGTATTTGATTGAATTAGTTTTTGAGTTAAGGCTTGTTTTGCATTTTTTTCTGCAAGTTTAGAAATATTTATTTCATTTTTAGATTTTGCTTGTTTGATTACAACTTGTTTACTTTCTTTATTTGAAAAAGTTTTTTCTAATAGTCTTTTTTCACTAACCTCATGATTTGTTATAATTAGAACTGGTATTGTTTTATTTTCATAAAATTGAGATATAAAAGAAGAAAGAATGTCTTTAATTCTATCATCTGGATCGTGTTTAGGATAGAAGGCCTGATTACCCCAGTTTTGTTTTGATCTAAAAAAGAAGACTTGAATGCAAGTTTTGCCAGTTTCTTTATAAACACTTATAACATCAGCCTCGTTTAAATTAGTTTGATTTATTTTTTGGGATGTTTGTATTTGAGTTAATGCCTTTATTCTATCTCTTGCTATTGCTGCTTTTTCATAATCAAGTTCTCTGCTTGCTTTTTCCATTTCCTTAGACAAATTTTCTTGAATTCTCCTGGATTTACCAGAAATAAAATCAATAGCATCATTTACAGTTGATAAATATTCTTTTTTTGTAATATGCTCAACGCAAGGGGCGGAACATCTTTTTATTTGATAAAGTATGCAAGGTCTTTCTCTATTTTTAAAAACTGAGTCATCACAAACTCTTAGCTGAAAAATTTTTTGTAATATTTTGATAGTCCAATTAGCCGAACCTATAGAAGCGAAAGGTCCAAAATAATATCCAGATTTAGTTTTTTTTCCTCTAAGCTTTGTTAATTGGGGCCACTTATCTTTATTACCAACATAAATGTAAGGAAAAGATTTATCATCTCTTAAAAGAATATTGTATCTTGGTTTATGCTTCTTTATTAAGTTTGCTTCTAAAAGCAGAGCTTCACTTTCATTATTAGTAGTTGTTGTTTCAAGACTATGAGTTAGAGATAACATTCTTTCTGTTCTTATAGGCAAATTAGTTTCGGTTACGTAACTTTTAAGCCTATTAGGTATATTTTTTGCTTTACCAATATAAAGTATTTCTCCTGTAGAACTTAACATTTTATAAATCCCAGGATTTTTAGATATCAAAGGTATTTTATCTTTTATTAATTTTTTTCCCTGTTCTAGACTATTCATTATATTTTTGTTTTTACAACTTCTATACCAACTGATTTTGTTTCTTTAATAATATCCAATTTTTCAATTTTCAACTTAACTTTTTTTATTTTCTTATTTTTAAACATTTCATCAAATATTGACTCTGACAAACTTTCAAGTAGCTCAAAGTGTGTTTTTTCAGTCAATTTTTTAATATTATTTATGATACCTTCATAATTAACAATTGTCTTTATATCTGGTTTCAAGTTTGGATCAGTAGTAATTTCTATATTAAATTTTACATTTTGTTTTTTTAATTTTTCAAATTTATGGATACCAACTGATAACAATAAAATTAAATCTTTAATAATAACTTTTTTATTATATTTAAATTTTTGTTTATTTTTAAATTTTAAAATTTTCATTCTTTTACATTAATTATATCTGGTGTTTTCCAGGCTAAACGTTGACCACTATCTACATTTATTATTTGGCCTGTTATATTACTATTATTAATTAAAAACTTTACAGCTGAACTAACATTTTTTGTATCTACTTTCTTTTTAAGTATCGTAGATTCCCACTGTTTTTTAAAATGTTTTTCTGATTGTCGTTTATTTTTTAACGTTGGCCCAGGAGAAACAGCATTAACTCTAATACTTGGTGCTAATTTCATGGCAGAAGTCTTGGTCAATGTGGCTAGACTAGACTTACTTAGAGTATAAGAAAAAAAGAAAGGAGTTAACTTTTCAACTCTTTGGTCGATAATATTGATAATGTTTCCTTTGTTACCTTTGTATATTTTAGCGAAGTTTTGAATTAAAATAGCTGGGGCTTTCAGATTAATATTCATATGCTTTAAAAAACTTTTTTCTGAGAAATTAATTAAGTTATCATTTTCAAAAACAGATGCATTATTAACCAAACAATCTAAACCTTTCATTTTTTTTTTAGCATAAGAAATTAATCTTTGAGTTTGTCTAAGATTGTTTAAGTCAGCTTTTAAAAGATGAACAACTGAACCTAAATTTTCTAATTCTATTTTAAGTTTTTTTGCTGCAACAAAAGATTTTGAGTAATGAATAACAATTTGAGTATCATAACTTGCTAGTTCTAACGCTATAGATCTACCTATTCGATTTGCTCCTCCGGTAACTATTATTTTTTTGGCTTCCATTTTTTTTGTTGTTTCTTTGTTTTTGTTCCAGGCATTCCAAGTGTTGATCTACCTTTAGGATAAACTTTGTTCTTAAGGTTATACTGACTTATTTTAGGGTTCAATGTTATTTCTAATTCACTTGCTTCTAATTTTCTTATTTCATCTCTAATTTTAGCTGCTTCTTCAAATTCTAAATTAGAAGCTGATTCTTTCATCTTTTTATTTAATCCTTTTAGATGTTTTTTTAGATTACCACCTATATTTGATTCTTTGATATTTACGTAATCTTTTTCATAAACCGACTCTAAAATATCTCCTATTTCTTTCTTAATCGATTCTGCTGTAATATTATTTTTTTTATTATATTCTAACTGTTTATTTCTTCTACGATCTGTTTCTTGGATAGCTTTATCAATACTCTTAGTAACTTTATCAGCGTATAGAATTACTTTACCATCAATGTTTCTAGCAGCTCTACCTATTGTTTGAATCAAAGATGTTTCAGATCTTAAAAACCCCTCTTTATCTGCATCAAGAATTCCTACTAAACCACATTCTGGAATATCTAGTCCTTCTCTCAAAAGATTTATTCCAACTAAAATATCAAATACGCCAAGTCTTAAATCTCTTATAATTTCAATTCTCTCTAAAGTATCAATGTCAGAATGCATATATCTAACCTTGAGACCATTTTCATGAAGATACTCAGTTAAATCTTCAGCCATTTTTTTGGTTAGTGTAGTTGCTAAAATGCGATAACCTTTTTCAATAACTTTTGCGGCTTCATGCATCAAATCATCTACCTGAGTTTTTGCTGGCTTAATTTCAACAGGCGGATCGATCAAACCAGTCGGTCTTATTATTTGATCAATATATTTATTATCAGTTTGTTTTAATTCCCAAGGGCCTGGGGTAGCTGAGACAAACACAGTTTGAGTTCTCATCATATCCCACTCTTCAAACTTAAGAGGTCGGTTATCCATACATGATGGTAGCCTAAAACCATATTCAGCTAATGTACTTTTTCTAGTTCTATCTCCTTTATACATTCCATTTAATTGTGGGACTGTTACATGGCTTTCGTCAACAAATATAATTGTATTGTCTGGAAAATATTCAAATAAAGTTGGAGGCGGCTCTCCAGCTTTTCTTCCAGATAAAAATCTTGAATAATTCTCGATACCAGCACAAGTTCCTGTTGCTTCTATCATTTCAAGATCAAACTTAGTTCTTTCTCTCAATCTTTGTTCTTCCAACAACTTGTTATTCGCACGATGTTTTTTTAATGTTTCGGCTAATTCAGATTTTATTTGTCTAATTGCTTGATCCATTGTTGGTTTTGGAGTTATGTAATGACTATTTGCATAAATTTTTATAATTGAATAATCATTAGTTTTATCTCCTGTTAAAGGATCAAACTCTTCAATCTTTTCTAATTTATTAAAGTTAAAACTTATTCTCCACGCTCTATCTTCTAAATGAGATGGGAAAATCTCTAAATTTTCACCTCGCACTCTAAAAGTTCCTCTAAAAAAATTTTGATCATTTCTTTTATATTGTAGAGTTATAAATGTTCTTATTAATTGATCTCTGTCGTATTCATTGTTTTTTTTAAGAGTTATTGTCATTTTGCTATAAGCCTCCACTGAACCAAGTCCGTAAATACACGAGACACTAGCTACAATTATTACGTCATCTCTCTCTAATAATGATCTTGTAGCTGAGTGCCTCATTCTGTCTATTTGTTCATTTATTGATGCTTCTTTTTCAATATAAGTATCTGATCTTGGAACATACGCTTCTGGAGTATAATAGTCATAATAAGAAACAAAATATTCAACAGCATTATCTGGAAAAAAACTTTTAAATTCCCCATACAATTGAGCAGCCAAAGTTTTGTTTGGAGCTAGGACCAAAGCAGGTCTATTTGTGGCCTCAATTACTTTTGCCATCGTGAAAGTTTTTCCTGAGCCAGTTACGCCTAAAAGAACCTGTTCATTTTTTTTATTTTTTAAATTTTGAGTTAATGACTTTATTGCTTGAGGCTGATCACCAGCTGGTTGAAAATCACTTTTAATTTTGAACTTGATACCACCTTCTAACTTCTTCTTTATTGAGTTGTTAGTAGTCTCAATATCTAGTATTTTTTCTTGATAAGTATTTTGCATTTTGTGTTAATAATAATTAAAAAACATTATAAAATTCAATGAGCATAGTTTCCAATAGTTTAAAACGTATAAAACCGTCGCCTACAATGGCTGTAACCTCAAAAGCCAGGGAAATGCGTGCAGCTGGTAAAGATATTATAGGGCTTGGGGCAGGAGAACCTGATTTTGATACACCAGACAATATTAAAGAAGCAGCTATAGAGGCAATTAGAATTGGTGATACTAAGTATACAGCTGTTGACGGAACGCCAGCTTTAAAAAAAGCCGTACAAAATAAGTTCTCAAGAGAGAATGGCTTATCTTATGAGCTGGATCAGATAACAGTAGGAACTGGTGGTAAGCAAGTTTTATATAATACTTTCATGGCAACAGTTAATAAAGGAGATGAAGTTATTATACCTGCCCCTTACTGGGTGTCTTATCCTGACATTATTTTATTAGCTGGCGGTAAACCAAAAATAGTTAAATGTGACGAAAAAGATAATTTTAAATTAACACCTAAAAAATTAGAGAAAGCTATATCTAAAAAAACCAAATGGATAATTTTAAACTCTCCGTCAAATCCTACTGGTTCAGCTTACACAAAAAAAGAAATAGAGGATTTATCAAAAGTTTTAATAAAATATAAAAAAATTTATATTTTAAGTGATGATATCTACGAACATATTACTTATGATAATTTTGAATTCTATACAATTGCACAAATTAAAGCCTTAAAAGATAGAACATTGACTATGAATGGAGTAAGTAAATCTTATTCTATGACTGGTTGGAGAATAGGATATGCTGCGGGTCCAAAAGAAATAATTAAAGCGATAGCAAAAATTCAATCACAATCTACAAGCAACCCAACTTCAATTAGTCAAGCGGCTGCAGTAGAGGCTCTTAATGGAACTCAAGATTTTATTCAAAAGCGAGCTAATTCTTTTAGAGAGAGAAGAGATTTTGTAGTAGATAGTTTAAATGAAATCAAAGGAATTAATTGTTTAAGACCAGAAGGTGCATTTTATGTTTTTCCGAATTGTAAAAAATTATTAGGAAAGAGAACAAAGTTAAAAACTGATAAAGATTTTGTTGAAAAATTATTAATAAAATCAGAAGTTGCTGTCGTACAAGGCTCCGCTTTTGGTTTAGATGGATATTTTAGAATATCTTATGCAACTTCAATGGAAAATTTAAAAAAGGCTATGCAAAGAATAAAATCTTTTTGTGATAGTCTTACTTAGAATTCGAAAGATATTTCTCAGCTTCTAAAGCTGACATGCATCCCATTCCAGCTGCAGTTACTGCTTGCCTAAAAATTTTATCTTTAACGTCTCCAGCCGCGAACACTCCAGGAATATTTGTCTCTGTGGAGTCCGGCTTTGTAATTAGATATCCTTCTTTATCCATCTTTAACTGATCTTTAAATAAAGAGGTTGCGGGATCATGACCTATAGCGATAAATAATCCATCAACTTTTAATTCTTTTATTGAATTGTCTTTTGTGCTTTTAATTTTGATTCCTTTTACGCTTTTTGGTTCATTTGTTCCAAGAACTTCGTCAACGACACTATCCCAGATAATTTCGATTTTTTTATTAGATTTCAATTTTTCTTGAAGCATTTTTTCTGCTCTTAGTTCATTTCTTCTATGAATAAGTTTAACTTTAGAAGCAAACTTAGTTAAAAACATTGCTTCTTCAACTGCAGCATTGCCACCACCAACAACTGCCACTTCTTTATCTTTAAAGAAAAATCCGTCACAAGTTGCGCATGCTGAAACACCAAAACCTCGAAAATTTTCTTCTGATTTAAGATTTAACCATCTTGCTTTGGCCCCAGTAGAAATAATAATACTATCTGAAGTATATATTTGACCGCTATCACCTGTAACAGTAAATGGTTTTTTTGATAAATCTACTTTATTAATGTGATCTTGTATCATTTCAGTTCCCACTGCTTTAGCCTGACCTTTCATTTCATCCATTAACCAAGGACCTTGAATGACCTTTGAATAACCAGGGTAATTTTCTACATCCGTTGTTGTTGTTAATTGACCGCCTGGTTGGGAACCATGAACTAAAATTGGCTTTAACATTGCTCTAGCAGCATATATTGCTGCTGTATAACCCGCAGGTCCAGATCCAAGTATTAACACTTTTGTATGTTTAGTTGATTTATTATTCATAATGATATGTTTATATAGTAACTGATGTTAAAATTAAAAGCTCTTCTTTTATCACAAGGTATGCACGGGATGGTAAGCCAAGTTGAAGGACTGGCCAAAGGTTTAAAGCTTGGATTTAAACATCAAACTGTAAAATTAAAACCTTTTTGGAATTTAATTCCTCCAAAATTTACTCCTATTTCTGAGAATTTATTAACAGAAAAATTTGTTTGCGACTCAAAAATCATTATCTCTTGTGGAAGAAAAAGCGTGATCCCTTCTATTGCCTTAAAAAGAAGATTTGGAAATGAAATTTTTAATATTCACATTCAAGATCCCACAGTGTCATTGAAAAATTTTGATTTAATCATTTGTCCTGAACATGACAATTTAAATGGTGAAAATGTTTTAAAAACTAAGGGATCAATACATTATCTCACAAAAAAAGAAATTGCTGAAAATTCAAAATATTTACGAATTAATAAAGAAAAAAAAAAGATCGTAGCTTTTATTATTGGAGGACCAAATAAACATTATAATTTTTCAGAGGAAGACGTTCATTTTGTTTTTAATAAAATAAAAGCATTGTTTACCCCAGACAAATATAAAATTGTTGTGATTCCTTCTTACAGAACTCCTGATCTAGTAATCAAAAAAGCTTTCAATACATTTAGTTTTAATCATCATGTAGTAAAAGAAGTGAATAAGAAAGCATATTTAAGTTCTCTAGCAATTGCTGACCATATAATTGTTACTTGTGACTCTACTTCAATGATTTCTGAAGCAGCACTTACAGGAAAGCCAATTTATGTTGCAATGATGAAAGCTAAAAGATTTAGCAAAAGATTTAGAAATTTTTATTCCCAGTTTAATGAATTGGGTATAACAAAAAAATTGGGTGAAAGAGTTGACAATTGGAGCTATGATAAGTTAGATGAGATTAATCGAGTTGTTCCAATTATAAAAGAAAAAATGAAAAAAAATGGAATTATTTAAATCACTAGAAAACAGAACAAAATCTTTTAATGATCCATTTAAACATTTTGAGATAAACCAACCTTTAACTAGCCAAGCTATTGAAGAAATTAGTAATGCAAATATAGCTGATCCCAAAAAAGAAAATTTAAGTTATGATGGCACAAGAGCGCTAGATGGAGGAGATGGTGCTTTTCGTTCAGGCATAAAAGATGGAGGAAAAGCCAAAAAATTAAGATGTTATGTCACAAAAGAAAATGCAATTAAATTTCCACATCTTACAAAATTTATTGAAGAGCTTAGATCTACTGAAGTTTATAAAAAGATAGGAAGTTTAATTGGAAAAGATCTTAGCGATGCTTACGTAAGATTAGAAGTTATTTGTGATAGAAAAGGTTTTTGGCTGAAGCCTCATTGTGATATTAAAGAGAAGCTTATGTCATCTATAATTTTTATAAACCTTCATAATGAATCTGAAAATTTAGGCACTGACTTTTATGATAAAAAACTTACAAAAGTGAAAACAGTTCCTTATAAACATAATTATGGATATTTCTTCACTAGTGGACCAGACTCTTGGCACGGCATGGAAAAAAAAGAGATTAAAAAAGAGAGACGATGTATTCAGATAAATTATGTGACTTTTAAAACTGATTGGAAAGTCTACTAGCTAAATATCTTGTAAGGAAGTCACAGTAATATCTTTTGAATTTAGAGATTTAATACCTTCTACACATACCTTAGCAGTAGACATATTTGTACAATAAGGCACTTTATTAGCTAGCGTGGCTCTTCTTAAGGCTACAGCATCGCTTAGTTGAGTTTCACTATTCCCTCCGCCAGTATTTATAACTAGTGCTATTTTTTTAGCATTTAACACGTCAACTATATGTGGAGATCCCTGATTTACTTTATTAATCGTTTTACACTTTATTCCATGTGTACTTATATATTTTGCAGTTCCTTTTGTTCCACAAAGGGAGAAGTTTAATTTTTTTAATTGTTTTGCTAACTCAACACCTTCTTCTTTATGACTATTCTTTAAAGAAATAAATGCTAATCCTTTTTTTGGAAGAGAATTAGAAGCAGCAATCTGGCTTTTGGCAAATGCCATCCCAAAGTTTTTATCAAATCCCATTACTTCACCAGTAGATTTCATTTCTGGTCCAAGCAAAAGGTCGCTGTTTGGAAATTTATTAAATGGGAATACTGCTTCTTTCACTGCAAACATTTTTTTACTTTTACTTCTCAAATTGAAATTAGATAATTTTTCTCCAGCCATAACTCTCGATGCTATTTTTGCTAAAGGTAAATTTTTTGCTTTTGAGACAAATGGAACGGTTCTACTTGCCCTTGGATTTACTTCAATAACATAAATTTCATCTTTTTTAATTGCAAATTGAACATTCATAAAACCTTTTACTTTTAAAGCTAAAGCCAACTTTTTTGTTTGATTTTCAATTTCTTTAATTAAAAATGGTTTTATTGATACAGGGGGTAAACTACAAGCTGAGTCACCTGAATGGATACCCGCTTCTTCAATGTGCTGCATTATCCCTGCAACAAAAACTTGTTTACCATCTGATAAGGCATCTACATCAACCTCCATTGCATTATCTATAAATTTGTCAATTAAAATTGGATTTTTTTCTGCAGCTTTAAAAGCTTCTTGAACAAAATTTCTAAGTTGTTTTTTTTCATGAACAATTTCCATAGCTCTACCACCTAAAACATACGATGGTCTAACCATTAGTGGAAGACCAATTTTTTCAGATATTTTTAGTGCCTGCGAGAAGCTTTTTGCAATTCCACTTTCAGCTTGTTTTAATTTCAATTTATTTATAAGTTTTCTAAATCTGTCTCTATCTTCGGCTAAATCTATAGAGCTGTATTGTGTTCCTAGTATTGGAAGCTTATTTTTATGTAAAAATTTTGCTAATTTAATTGGAGTTTGTCCTCCAAATTGAGTTATAACACCAACCAAATTTCCTTTAGATTTTTCTTTTTTAATAATGTTAAAAACAAATTCTTCTATTAAAGGTTCAAAATATAATCTATCACTAGTATCATAGTCTGTTGAAACTGTTTCTGGGTTACAATTTACCATAATTGTTTCAAATCTGGCTTTTTTCAAAGCAAAACTAGCTTGGCAACAACAGTAGTCAAACTCAATACCTTGGCCAATTCTATTGGGGCCGCCTCCAAGAATTATAATCTTTTTTCTGCTGGATGGTTCTGCCTCACACTCAGTATTCGAAGAAAAGTTTCTTTGATAAGTAGAATACATATAAGGGGTAAATGACTTAAATTCTGATGCACATGTGTCAACTTTTTTATAAACAGGTAAAATTTTTAATGCTATTCTTTTTTTTCTTACAATATTTTCAGAAATATTTGTTAATTCTGATAATTTTTTATCTGAAAAGCCAATAGACTTTATATAATTAAATTCGTTATATGTTTTAGGTAAACCATTTTTTTTAATTTTATTTTCATTATCTATAATGTCTTTTATTTGTTTTAAGAACCAAGGATCAATTTTTGAGAGTTGATGTATTTTTTTTATATTAATTTTTTTCCTTAAAGCTTCACCTATAAGCAAAATCTTATTTGGTATATTTTCCCTAAGTTTCTTCTCAATTTGTTTAACTTTTAAATTAAAAATTTGGTCAACACCTGAAAAACCAGTTTCGAGAGAAACCAAAGCTTTTTGTAGAGATTCTTTGAAATTTCTACCTATTGCCATTGCCTCTCCTACAGATTTCATAGATGTTCCTAAAACAGCTGCTGATCTTGAAAATTTTTCAAAAGTAAACCTTGGAATTTTAGTTACCACATAGTCAATAGTTGGCTCAAATGAAGCAGGAGTTACTTTTGTTATTTCATTTTTTAATTCGTCTAAAGTATAACCTATAGCAAGTTTTGCTGCGACTTTAGCTATTGGAAATCCAGTGGCCTTTGAAGCTAATGCTGAGGATCTAGAAACTCTCGGATTCATTTCTATAATAACCATTCTTCCATCTTTAGGATTTATTGCGAATTGTACATTTGACCCCCCAGTTTCTACTCCTATCTTTCTTAAGCATGCGATAGACGCGTTTCTCATTACTTGGTATTCTTTATCTGTAAGTGTTAATGCTGGCGCGATAGTAACCGAGTCACCAGTGTGAACTCCCATAGGATCAATATTTTCAATAGAACATATAATTATACAATTATCTTTTTTATCTCTTACAACTTCCATCTCAAATTCTTTCCATCCTTCCAAACACTCCTCGACTAATACTTGGTTAACAGGAGATTCTTGAAGACCATTTTTAATAATTTTAAAAAATTCTTTCTTAGTTTTTGCTATTCCTCCTCCAAGACCCCCAAGTGTAAAAGCAGGTCTTATTATAGCTGGGAGGCCAATTCTCTTTAAAACTTTGGAAGCTTGATTAAAATTATTTACCACTTTTGATTTTGGTAGGTCTAATCCTATATCGAGCATATTTTTTCTAAATTTTTTTCTATCTTCAGCATTAGAAATAGCTGTAGAATTTGCCCCTATAAGTTCAATTTTGTATTTTTTAAGAATACCCTTTTTCTTAGCCTCCATAGCTAGATTTAAAGCAGTTTGGCCCCCCATAGTAGGAAGGATTGCGTCTGGTTTTTCTTTGATTAAAATTTTTTCTAAAATTTCTAAAGTAATTGGTTCTATATAAGTTTTATGAGCAACATCTGGATCTGTCATAATAGTTGCAGGATTTGAATTAATTAAAATTACTTTATAACCTTCATCTTTTAACGCCTTACAAGCTTGTGTACCTGAATAATCAAATTCACAGGCCTGGCCAATAATAATTGGACCGGCACCGACAACTAAAATTGTTTTAATATCTTTTCTTTTTGGCATTTTTTTTCATACTTTTTACAAACTCTTTGAACAAATAAACGCTATCTTGAGGCCCAGGATTAGATTCAGGATGATATTGAACGGAAAAAACTGGTTTAGATTTAAGCTTGATTCCTTCCACACTATTATCAAAAAGGGATAGATGAGTAATTTGAATATTTTTTGGTAAACCTTTCTTAACTATCTCAAATCCATGATTTTGACTTGTTATTTCTACATTCCCTTTTAACAAATTTTTAACAGGATGGTTTGCACCTCTGTGACCCAAATTCATTTTTTTTGTTTTTGCCCCTAACGCTAAACCAAGCAATTGGTGACCTAAACAAATTCCAAATACCGGAAGATTATTTCTTATAAATTCTTTAATTATTGGAATAGCATATTTTCCAGTTGCAGCTGGATCTCCTGGTCCGTTAGATAAAAAGATTCCATTAGGTTTTAATTTCAAAATATCTTTAGCATTTGTTTTACAGGAAACTATTGTAACTTTACAGTTAAAGTCAGAAAAGTATCTTAAAATATTTTTTTTAATTCCATAGTCTACAGCAACGACATGTAAAGATTTTTTTTTATTTTTAACAAAACCTTCTCCCTTTTTCCAAGTTTTAAAATCTTTCCAAATATAATTTTTTTTGGTTGTAACTTGTTTTGCTAAATCTAAATTTTTCAAACCACTCCACTTTTGAGTAGTTTTAAGAAGTTTTTTGATATTAAATTTAGCATTTCTTATAAAAGATATAGTTCCTTTAGGCGCTCCTTTATCTCTTATAAAATTTGTCAAATTTCTTGTATCAATACCTGTGATGCCTACTATTTTATTATGTTTTAGCCACTGATCTAAATGTTTTAGAGATCTATAATTAGATGGGTCAGTAATTTCAGTGTTAATTATAACTCCTTTAGTCCAAATTTTATCAGATTCGTGATCTTCTTTGTTAGACCCGACATTTCCAACATGAGGAAAAGTGAAATTAATAATTTGTTCAGCATATGAGGGGTCAGAAATAATTTCTTGATATCCTGTAATAGATGTATTGAAACAAACTTCTCCAGTAGCTGTTCCTTGGTAACCTAAACCTATGCCCTGAAAGAACTTACCGTTTTGAAGAATTAAAATAGCGTTGGAATCGATCTTTTTAAGATTTTTGTTAGAGTTTATATTTTGACCAAATTGCTTCAAATACAACTCATAAGTTAAAGTAAAAAACTTATAAACATGATTTTGCGAAACATATGAAATAGAAATATAATCGTCAAGAAAGTTCTTTTTATTTTAGATAAGAATTGTGATTAAAATAAATTTTTAAAATTTATGTCTCTTAAAAAACAAATAGAAGACAAGCTAAACGAAGCCTTAAAGGCCAAAGATAAAAATACCTATCCTACATTAAGACTTATAGTCTCAGCAATAAAAGACGCTGAAATAGCAGGTCGCTCTAAAGGTCAAAAGGAGATTAAAGACTCTGATATAACTGGTATTTTAAAAAAAATGATAAAACAAAGAAACGAATCCTGTGAAGTTTATAAAAAAGCTCAAAGGACCGAACTTTTTGATAATGAAATAAAGGAAATAAATGTAATAAGTACCTTTTTACCTAAACAGCTGAGCGAAGAAGAAACAAAAAAAATTTGTGAGGAAGTGATTAAGTCGGTTGGAGCCTCATCTATGAAAGATATGGGTAAAGTTATGGGAGAGCTAAAATCTAAACATGCTAACACTTTAGATTTTTCAAAAGTAAGCGGAATAATTAAGGGACTTTTAAAATAAATGAAATATCCAAAGGAATATCTTGAAGAAATAAAGTTAAGATTAAAAGTATCTCAAGTTGTAGGTAAATCTGTGCAACTTAAAAAAAGAGGAAAAGAATTTATAGGACTTTCACCTTTTAAAAATGAAAAAAGTCCATCTTTTACCGTAAATGATCAAAAAGAGTTTTATCATTGTTTTAGCAGCGGAGAACATGGAAATATTTTTGATTTTTTAATGAAGACAAAGTCGATTGGATTTGGAGAGGCAGTTAAAATTCTTGCTGCAGAGGCAGGTATGCAACCTTATAGATTTTCAAATTTTGATAAAAAAAAAGATATAAGATTTCAAACTTACAAAAAAATTTATAAAGAATATTCAGATTATTTTTATGAAGAATTATTTAATTCAAATAACAAAGAGGCATTAGAGTATTTGAACAAAAGAGGTGTAGAAAAAAATATTATTGAAGAATTTAAATTAGGTTATGTTCCATGGAAAAATAATTTTTATGAGAGACTATTACAAAAATATTCAGAAGAAGATATAAATTTAACAGGTTTATATTACAAGCATGATAAAAGTGGAAAATATATTGACAGGTTTAATTCGAGAATAATTTTTCCTGTAAATAATATAACCGGAGTTCCAATTGCTTTCGGAGGAAGAATAATCAAAGAAAATAAATTAGCTAAATATATTAATTCACCAGAAACTGAATTTTATAAAAAAGGCAATATGATTTTTAATTTAGACAAAGCAAAATTATGTCGAGCTGAAACTAAAGAGGTGATTATAGTTGAAGGATATATGGATGTAGTAAGTGTTTATTCTACAGGAATTAAAAATGTTATAGCAAATTCTGGAACTGCATTAACAGATCGACAAATAAATCTAATTTGGAAATTTTTCCCCAATCCCACTATTTGTTTGGATGGAGATCAAAGTGGTCAAAATGCAGCTTTAAGAATAGCTGAAAAACTTTTTCCATTAATTAATGAAGAAAACAAAATCTTTTTTTCAATTATCCCTGAAGGGAATGACCCAGATGATTATATAAAACAAAATGGTAAAGAAAATTTTTTAGCTCTTTTAAAAGAAAAAAAAATAATTCAAACATATGTATGGGACCACTATTTAAATAAGATAGATCGAAATAACCCTTTTGAAATATCTAAATTTGAAAAGGAAATTAAAAAACTATGTTATTTGATTAAAGACGAAACACTTAGAAAATATGTGTTAGAAGATTTTTTAGATAAAATTAAAAGGTTAACTCCAATTCAAAATGCTAGGCAACCATATAGTCGATTCAAAAAATATAACAACAAAGATGAATATCGACCATTAAATGAAACAAAAACTTTACATAAAAAAAAAAGTGGTTTTTCAAAAATTCAAATAAAAGAATTTTCTGTATTATTTATAATGTTAAATTATTTTGATTTAGCATCAGAAAAGATTGAAGAAATATCTGAAATAAATTTTTTATCAGAAAAAAATGAAAGTTTGAAAAAGTTAATTATTACTTCATTATTAAATGGCGACGACGAGAAAACTATTAAATCAAAAATTAGTGTTGATTACAAAAAATTAATTGAAGAGATACAGGAAAATTCTAGTATTCAGATAATTTTAAAGACTAAAAAAAATGATGCAGTATTAGAACTGCTTAATGAGTTAATAGCTGAACTAAAGGAATTGAATAATCTAAAAAAAATAGAATCTCTCGAAAAAGAGCTGATCAAGAACTTAGATGAAACCTCATACTCTGAGCTAGTAAAGCTTAAAAACCAATTAAATCGGGATTAAAAAGAAGTAGATTTTTATAATCTAGTGACTATATATATTCCACTACTCTAATAGAAATTTTAATGGCTGAAAAAATAATTACAAAATCATTTGAAAGACTTTTAGACAAAGGAAAGCATAGAGGATTTATTACCTACGAAGAGCTTGGAAAGTCTTTAGGCAAAAGAAGCGGAACAATAGAGAATATTGAAAAAGCTTTTATTATTATCGTAGATGAAAAAATAACATTAGTAGAAAAAAAATCTCAATTTCAATCAAATAAAAAGAAAGAAACAGCAAACACATCTGAAGATAAATCTTCAGATAAAAGTGACGATCCAATTCGAATGTATCTTCGAGAAATGGGTGGAGTTGAACTTTTATCTAGAGAAGGTGAAATCGCAATTGCAAAAAGAATTGAAGCAGGAAAAGATGTTATGATAAATGCCTTAACACAGAGTCCATTAATTGGAAAAAAAATATTTGAATGGAAAGAACAGATAGAAAATCAACAACTTTTAGTTAGAGACATAATTGATATAGACTCTACATATGAGGACTTCGAATCCTTAGAAGAAGGTGATGAGTTAAAAATTAAAAAAAAGTTAGATAACAAAGAAGAAAAAAAAGACGAATTAGGAAAAGACGATGAAAAGAAAGAACATGAAACTAGTACTGAAGATGATGAATTCAATGTTTCATTGGCAAAAATGGAGGAGGAAATTAAACCTAGGATAATTAATATTTTAGACTCATTAAATAAGAATTATTCTAAACTTCAAAAGTATCAAAAAGAAAAATTATATTGCTTATTAGACTCAAAAGAACTTTCAATATCTAAAAATAAAAACTTTAAAAAGATTCAAACATTATTGGTTGATAATTTTAAAAATCTTCAATTAGCCCCACATGTAGTTGAAGAACTAGTGCAGTCGCATTATAAAGAAAATAAGAAAATAGTTTCCTTAGAAGGTGTGTTGTTAAGATTAGCTATGGATAATAAAATTTCTAGAGAAGAATTTTTAAAATATTATATAGGCAATGAAATAAACCCTAAATTTGAGTCTTTTTTAAAGGAAAATCAAGTATGGAAAAACTTTTTTAAGAAATTTAAAAAAGATTTTTCTGAAATTAGAGAAAGGTTAGTCGATTTTAGCAAAAAAATAGGGTTGTCAGTTGGTGAATTCAAAAGGTTAGTAAGCAGAATTCAAAAAGGAGAAAGAGAATCAAGAATAGCTAAAAAAGAAATGGTTGAAGCTAATCTTAGATTAGTAATTTCTATTGCTAAAAAATATACTAATAGAGGACTTCAATTTTTAGATCTTATTCAAGAGGGAAATATTGGTTTGATGAAAGCAGTAGATAAATTTGAATATCGAAGAGGTTATAAATTTTCAACTTATGCTACTTGGTGGATCAGACAAGCCATTACAAGATCAATTGCAGATCAAGCAAGAACAATCAGAATTCCGGTTCACATGATAGAGACTATTAATAAGATAGTAAGAACACAAAGACAAATAATGAGTGAGTTTGGTAGAGAACCAACCCCTGAAGAGTTAGCAAAAAAATTAGCAATGCCTTTGGAAAAAGTTAGAAAAGTATTAAAAATAGCTAAGGAGCCAGTATCACTTGAAACCCCTGTAGGAGATGAAGAAGATAGTAGTCTAGGAGATTTTATTGAGGACAAAAATGCATTACAACCTTTAGATACAGCTATTCAATCAAATTTAAGTGAGTCAACTACAAAAATTTTGGCATCTTTAACTCCAAGAGAAGAAAGAGTTTTGAGAATGCGTTTTGGAATTGGAATGAACACAGATCACACCTTAGAAGAAGTTGGTTTACAATTTTCTGTTACTAGAGAGAGAATTAGACAAATAGAAGCTAAAGCGCTTCGAAAATTAAAACACCCAAGCAGATCTAAACAACTAAAAAGTTTCCTAGAAAAATAATTTTTTCTGATGTAAAAGATACTAGTAAAGGGCCTGTAGCTCAGTTGGTTAGAGCAGTACACTCATAATGTATTGGTCCCAGGTTCGAGTCCTGGCGGGCCCACCATCAATTATTTTTTATTAAATTCTTCTAATTTCGCTATTAAAATTTTGATGTCATTATTGTTTGAATTTAATATAGATGAAAACTCTTCTTTTTGGGTTCTTGCTAAACTTAATCCTTCAACAATTAGATCTCTTATGAGAGGTTTGTCTGGATTTTTTGTATAAACTCTCCAATCAATTTTTATCTCTGGTTGATTATCAGTTCCAATTATTTTTGACTTTACAATAGTATAGCTAGGACTTTTTTTATCTGCTTCAATGACCTCAAATTTGTTTGTTGAGTAGTCTGTTAGTCTAGAAGTTAAACTCTTTAAAAAGTATCTTTTAAAAGCTTCTTGGTAGATCTCTAAAATTTTTTTATCTGATGATTTTCTTAATTCTCCAAGAGTATATAAACCTAATGCATTTATATCTACATTTTCTATGGCTAAATTTTCTATAAAAGTAGATTTTTCTTCTTTGGTTAAATTTTTGTCAGATAATTTACTTATTGCGTCTTCCACTAACTCAGAGACAAACATTTTCGGATCTGAGCTGTAAGTGGTTGCAAAAATTGAGCTACTTAAGAAGATCAATGAAATCAATATTAGACTTAGCTTTTTCATTTTTTGACCAGCTTTAATTGTCTAAATTTCCCCAGTCATCTTCAGCTTCACTGGAATTATTAATTTTATTTTCTCTATTTTGTAAATATAAACTTTTATATGAAGCGTATAAATCTATAGAATTTTTTTCTAAACTCTCAAAATTAGTTTCGTTATCCGCTCTAAAATCCACAGCTGTAGTGCCTTTTACAGCAACATAATCAATCTGGTTTCCTGATATGCCTTTTAATTCTTTTTCTCTCCAAGTTATATGTGCAAAAGGGTCAATAAAGGTATCGGCTATCATTCCTATAGAGTCCCTAGCTGTTGTAGGACCTAAAATTGGTAAAACAAAATAACATCCCGGTCCAACTCCATAAGTTCCTAAGGTTTGTCCAACATCTTCTTTCTGAGCGTTCAATCCTAATTTTTCTGCTGGATTGGCTAATCCAATTATGCCTATTGTCGAATTGATGAGAAAACTAGCAGTTGCATCTCCTGCTCCTTTTAAATTTCCTTGAAGAAAATGATTTGGTATTGAAAGAAGTGTTGCAATATTAGAGGTGAAATTACTTGTTCCATTTTTTATTGGTTCCGGGAGTTTATTGTATCCTTTAGCAATAGGTTCAAGTATTGCATTATCAAATCCCATATTAAATTTAAAAATTGCTCTACTTGTTTTTTCAAAACATTCATCAGACGCAATTGACTCTGAGGTTATCAAAATCATTATGCTGAAAAATAGTGTTATAATTTTCTTAAATCTCATATTGTAATTTAGCTATATATAGAAAATTCTAACTTCTTATGCTACATAAAAAATACGACATTTTGAGAGATTTTAAGGTAAAATTTGTCTATATTTGGCATTAAATTTAACCAATAAATGATCATAAAAAATCAATATTCACCAAATTTTTCAAGGAAATTAAGAAGAAATTCTGACATTAAGTTTATCATTATACATTACACTGGAATGCAATCTAAGATTGAATCTGTCAAAAGATTATTAAACCCCAAACATCAAGTTAGCTGTCATTATTTAATTGATCGAAAAGGCCAAGTTTTAAGAATGGTAAATGAAAATAAAGTTGCATGGCATGCAGGAAAATCAAAATGGAGAAATTTTAACAATTTAAATAAGAATTCAATTGGTATTGAGCTAGTGAATAAAGGACATGATTTTGGTTATGAAAAATTTACTAATTCTCAGATTAATAAATTGATCAAACTATGCTTAAGTTTAAAAAAAAAATTTAAAATTAAAAACTCATGTATTCTCGGTCATTCGGATATATCTCCTACAAGAAAGAAAGATCCCGGTGAAAAATTTCCGTGGAAAAAACTGAAAAAAAACAATCTTGGAATTTGGTACGAGCCCTTAAAATTAAAGTCTGAGAAAATAAAACACAAAAACATAAAGATTAAGGAATTATTTTTTAAGAATTTATTTAAAATTGGTTACCGTTATTTCAATTTGAAAAAGAGGACTAGAAAGGATATCTTTTTAATAAAAGCGTTTCAAAGAAGGTTTTTACCAAATGAAGTTACAGGTATAATAAATCAAAAAACCTATATAATTAGCCATTTTTTAGCAAATAAGCTTAATAATTAGCTTGATTTTAGGCTTTCAAATCATTACATAGTATTCGCCAGATAATTGGATTGTCGCTATTAGAATTTTACTAATAGAGGAAAGTCCGGGCTCCATAAAGACACAGTGCCAGTTAATGACTGGCGAAGGTGACTTCAGGGAAAGTGCCACAGAAAATAAACCGCCTAATCAAGGCAAGGGTGAAACGGTGAGGTAAGAGCTCACCGGTTTTTTGGCAACAAAAAACGCATGGCAAACCCCACTGGGAGCAAGGTTAAATAGAGAAGACACTGCAGAAATGCTAAAAACAGTCTTTAGTTAGTCTTCTGGGTTAACCGCTTGAGCTTAGGTGCGAACTTAAGCCTAGAGAAATGACATCTTCAATGACAGAACCCGGCTTATAGACTATCTGGCAATTTCTCCTTCCTAAATGTTCTCTTTTTGTACTAATAATCAAAAGCTATTATTTATATTGACTATTTAAATTAAAACCCATAGCATCCCAAATAATCCCATAATGGAGGGTGATTTGAAGATATTAAAAAAAATCAAGGTTTTAAAAAAAAATGTTTTTATCAAGTTACGAAAACAAATTAGACAAGAAAGGAAGGGTATCTGTGCCTGCTACTTTTAGATCTCATTTAAGCTCTATGGGTTACAATGGATTTATTAGCTACCCATCATTCAATCATTCCGCGTTAGAGGCTTGTTCACAAGATAGAATAGAAAAATTATCTAATACTATAGACTCGTTAAATCCTTTTGAAGAAAAGAGAGATTATTTTGCAACTTCAATATTATCTGAAAGTGTAAATTTACAATTTGATACTGAAGGCAGAGTATCTTTAACAGAAAAACTACTTAAACACGCTAATATTAAGAATAACATCTTATTTGTAGGTCTTGGAAAAACTTTTCAAATATGGGAGCCAAAAATATTTGAAAAATTTAAATTGTTGGCAAGAAAAAAAGCCTATCAAAACAGATCAAGTCTAAAATGGGAAAATAAACAGAAAGGGGAGATAGTATGAGTATAAATATTGGAGGAGGAGAGCTTAAAGAATTAAAACCAAGAATTTTAGTTTTAGGGATTGGAGGAGCTGGTGGAAATGCAATTAATGAAATGATCGAGTCTGGCATGGAAGGTGTTGAATTCGTAGCAATTAACACTGATGCTCAAGATTTGAAAAAGAGTAAGGCACATGCAAAAATTCAAATTGGTATGAATTTAACTAAAGGTCTAGGCGCTGGCGCTAAACATAACATTGGTCAAGCAGCAGCAGATGAGTCAATAGGCGAAATAGTTAATTATATACAAGGAAGCAACATGGTTTTCATCGCAGCTGGAATGGGAGGAGGAACAGGAACTGGAGCTTCTCACGTTATAGCTAAAGCAGCCAAAGAATTAAATATTTTGACGGTTGGAGTTACTACGTTGCCTTTTGACTACGAAGGGTCAAAAAGAATGAGAAGAGCTGTAGAAGGGTTAGAGGCATTAAAAAAACATTTAGATACTACAATTGTCGTTCCTAATCAAAATCTATTTAAAATTGCTAGCGAGACAACCACATTTGAGGAGTCATTTCATTTATCAAATAATGTTTTAAGACATGGTGTTCAAAGTGTAACCGACCTAATGGTAAGACCGGGTATGATTAATTTAGATTTTGCCGATGTAGAGACTGTAATGAGCTCAATGGGCAAAGCTATGATGGGAACTGGAGAAGCTGAAGGAGAAAATAGAGCGATGGCTGCAACGGAGATGGCTTTAAATAACCCTTTAATTGATGAATATTCTTTAAAAGGTGCAAAAGGATTATTAATAAATATTACTGGCGGAAAAGATCTAACTTTATTTGAAGTTGATCAGACAGTTCAAAAAGTTAGAGCTGAAGTTGATCCAGAAGTTGAATTAATCTTTGGTGCCATAAAAGATGAAAGCATGGCTGGCAAGATGAGGGTCTCAATTGTTGCCACGGCCTTAGACGGACACAAACCTCAAACCAATACTGTTTTAAATATGACTTCGAGAATACAACATAGAAACAATGGATATTCTGAAGACTTATTTTCTCAAAATATAAACAATATAGACAACAATACTTTTAACTCTATCGAAGGAGCAACCGCTTTAAAGTTAGATGAAAAGTTTGAAGTCAATGATCAAGAGCAACAATCTATTGTTAATAATTTAGAACAGAGCATTTCTGAAACTAAAATAGAGACAAAAGAAGATAATATTCCAACAGGTGTTTCAATCGAAAATGCTTCATACATAGAAAGCAATAATGAAGATAGTCCTTCATTCAATAAAGATGAAAATGTAAGTTCAGAAATTGAAAGTAATGATGAAGAGTATACACCTCAACTTTTCTCTCAGGATAACGAATCTCAAGTTGAAAGAGAATTAGATGAGCCTGGTAGAGACGAACACACAGAAAAACTTTTTGATCAGGATGTAAATGAAGAAGAAGATTTTGAAATTCCTGCATTTTTAAGAAAACAAAAATTTTAATGATAAAATTATTTCATTATGATCAATCCAACTTCATCACCGGAATGTCCCCATTTTCCGGTGATGTTGGATCAAGTAATTAAAATTTGCTCTCCAGATAACGGTGGCGTTTATATAGATTGTACTTTTGGTGGAGGAGGTTATTCGAAGAAATTACTTAAGTTTTCTAAAACTAAAGTTATAGCTTTGGATCGTGATGAATTTATTATTAACATCAGCAAAGAGTTAGAAAAAAATTATCCTAATAGATTTTTTTTTCATAAG